>DHWR01000233.1:3910-9708 GCA_002413265.1 Chloroflexi bacterium UBA5177 | reverse complement strand
TCGACGAGTGCCTCAAACGCGATCGCCATCACGAGTAGCATAACCCTACAGTTATATATCCGTCGAGCTATGCGTGTCTACGGAACAAATTCGCCATCCGTCGCCGCCCGCGACTTCCGAAAACCGTAGGTCAGCCCTTTCAGGGCGTATCGAACTCCCGGCCGCGAAGACCCTCACTCGATGCCGGGACCCGCGTCCGTCTCGTTCGCCTCGCTAGTCGTTTTTCCAGGGGCTCTCTCCCCAATCCCCCGATGCTTGACCTGGCCGTAAACGGCCATGCTGAAGGCAGACAAGGCGGGATCGACCCGCTTCATTCCCCAGGAGGATTCTCATCGTGGTTGCATCTCCCCCCGAAGCCGGCAGCGCTCTGCTCGGCTTCTCCAATGACCTGGCCGGCGCCGTCGAGCGTGCCGGCGTCTCGGTCGTGGCCGTTCACGGTCGTTCACGGCTGCCCTCCAGCGGCATTCATTGGCGACCAGGCGTCGTCGTCACCGCGGATCACACGCTCGAGCACGACGAGGGCATTACGGTTACCTTGGCGGACGGCAAGACGCTCCCCGCGTCCGTTGCGGGGCGAGATTCCGGGACGGACCTCGCGGTATTGAAGATCGATGCTTCTGGGCTACCCGTCGCCGAAGTCGGCGACTCGTCGTCCTTGAAGATCGGACATATTGTGCTTGCCGTGGGACGGCCCGGCGACGTGGGTCTCAGCGCGAGCTGGGGTGCGATCAGTGCCCTCGGACCGGCTTGGAGAACGTGGGCCGGCGGCCAGGTCGATCAAATGATTCGCCCTGACCTCACCCTCTACCCGGGCTTCTCCGGCGGCCCCTTGATCGACGCCCAGGGTCGAGTGGTAGGCGTTAACACGTCGGGACTGTCCCGCTCCCTGACTCTGGCCATCCCGACCAGTACCATAAACCGTGTGACCGAGACTTTGCTCTCCCGAGGTCACATCTCACGGGGCTACCTGGGCCTTGCGATGCAGCCGGTGCGTCTCCCCGACTCGCTGCGTTCGCAGCTTTCGCTCGGCAACGAAACAGGCTTAATCGTCGTTCATGTGGAACCCGATGGTCCTGCCGAGCGTGCCGGAGCATTCGTCGGTGATATTCTCGTGTCAATCGATGGTAAAGCCGTCGGCGACACCGAAGACGTCCAGCCACTGTTGGACGCCGATCGCGTCGGCAAGCAGCTACGGATTTCGGTGGTCCGCGGCGGACAGCTTCAGGACCTCGTCACGACCGTCGGCGAACGGCCCCAGAAGGGAAGCTAGCGATGGCATCCGTAGCATCCGCCCTGTCGGGCGGTTCCGGCCCGGTCGCCGACGAGCTGGCTGTCACAGCCGCGCTCCTGCAGAGATCGACGGTTCACGTGCGCGTGGGTCGCATGGGTGGTGGTTCGGGTGTCATCTGGCAGCCGGATGGGCTGGTAATCACCAACGCTCACGTCGCTCGAGGGCCTCGAGCCCAGGTTGAGCTTTCCGATGGCAGAACGTTCGACGCGGAGGTCGTCGCGCACAACGCGCAACGAGATCTTGCGGCGCTGCGATTTCCTGCAGCCGATCTTCCGGCTGCGATCATAGGCGACTCCGACACTCTGCGAGTAGCTCAGGTCGTCGCCGCGGTCGGCAACCCACTCGGCCTCACCGGCGCCCTGACACTCGGTATCATCCACGCGATCGCCCCAGCCGAGGGGCGAGGCAGACAGAGTTGGGTGCAGGCGGACGTCCATCTCGCTCCCGGCAACTCGGGTGGACCATTGGCGGACGTGCAAGGACGAGTTGTCGGCATCAACAGCATGGTTTCCGGGAACCTTGGCCTCGCGGTGCCAAGCAACGCCGTTCAGCGCTTTCTCGGCGTCGACGGCGTACGCCCTCGGCTCGGGATCACGCTGCAGCCGGTGGTCATTCCATCCGGAGGTGGGAGGAGCGCAGAAGGGCTGCTGGTACTCGAGGTGCAGCCAGGAGGCGCCGCTGACCGCGCGGGTATAGGCATTGGCGATGTGCTCATTGGCGCCGGCGGCACGGCCTTCCAGGGCTCCGACGGAATATTACGAGCCCTCGACGAAACGTCAGTCGGCTTCGAGCTCTCTCTGGAGATGCTGCGGGGTGGTCGCCGAACATCCGCACTCGTGGTGTTCGAGCCTGCCGCTTCGCAACCGGTGGGGCAGGCTGCGTGAGCCGAGTGCTCATCGTGGCTCAGGCTTCGGTCGTCCGGGCCGGCCTGGAGGCCATCCTCGGCGATGCGCCTGGTCTGCAGGTGGTTGGAACCTCGGCTACCTCATCGGATCTTGCGGATCAGGTGGAGTCGCTGCAACCAGACGTGATACTGGCCGCGCCGGGTGGCCCGCTCAGTGAAACGCTTTCGGCGTCGAAAGAGGGGCTCCCGGCGCTGGTCCTGCTGACGGACGACAGTGACGGCGCCGCCGCCCTGGATGCGCTTCGATACGGCGCCCGCGCCGTGCTTCCTAGAGACGCTCAGCCGGAGGAGATCGTGGCCGCCGTCCAGGCGGCCGCCTCGGGACTTACCGTGCTAACCGTGGAGACGTCGGCGCCCCTTTTGCCGTACTTGAGCGGTATAGGTAGGGCGGACTCTGTCAACCAGGGTGAAGCTCTGACCCCACGTGAAGTCGAGGTACTGTCGATGCTCGCGGAGGGAGCAGGCAACAAGATAATCGCTCGGCGTATGGGCATCTCGGAGCACACCGTCAAGTTTCATGTCGGGTCCATCATGGGCAAGCTGAACGCGGCAAGCCGTACAGAAGCAGTAACCGTCGGTATTCGTAGGGGCTTGATACTGCTATAGGCTGAAGTAATGTCCGGAGGCAAGGATCCGTAGGCCGTCCCTCGCGGAGAGCGCTGAGGCGGCTTCTAGCCGGAGGTCCCCAGGACACGGCCGCCATTGGCGTCTAGCGCAAAGTTTTCCGGTAAGTGCGGATCCGGAAGGTTCTGTGACCAGCCGTTTGGCAACGGGTTCTGGGTTCCCGCGTAAGGAGCCGGCTGCTGCGGCGCCGATCCCTTCTCCACCGTCGTGAATTGACCCGTCTTCACGACCACGAACCCGAACTGATTATGAACCAGCACGGCGCCCTCCACCACATAAATCGACGTGATCGTCCCCTGCACGTGCGTCACGAAGTCTGTTCCGATCGCATCCGCCGTCGCCGAGGCGGTCGTGATCGAGTGGTTCGTCCCCGGCTCGATCTTCTGCTCGGTTATCCCGCGCTTCACCGTCGTTTTGCTCGGCGACGACAATACGGCGTCCGTGTTCTGGTCGAGATACAGCATCGTTCCGTCCAGAAACTGGATGCCGGCCTCCTGCTTCTTCAGTGTCCGCAAGGCATACCGCGGGAACAGCGACTGATGCACGTGACCGGCCCGCAGCTTGTCCTTCGGCGCCGCCACTCCCAGTCCCCTCACGATTTTTTTCACCTGTCCCAGGGACGTGGCTTTCTTGGCATCGGTCCGCCTCGCTGGAACCATTCGCACGTCGCCTTGGAAGGCCGCACTCACCGGATGTCCCACGGCTTCGAACTCGGCAAGGATCACGGTGTTGGGATTCCCGTAATTGTCCCCCGCCACAATCTGCAAATATCTCGCCACCACCGGTGACGGGAACACAAATCTCTGCAAGAGATTGTTCTGCTCGCAGGTGCCCTCGAACACCAGGTGGAAGCTCGACGCGGATCTATCGGTTGAGCTCGCATACACCCGAAATCTCCGCAGATCCGAGCTATCCTGCCCCGGACTGGTGCCCGGGTCGATCACTACTCCCGTCAAGCGATACAGCACTTCTCCCGAGAATGCGATGGTCGCGTATCCTCCATTCACGTGGTGCGAAATCCAGGCCTGGTCCAGGTGCCCATCGATCAGCTTCGCGGCGTTGCCCAAAGGATCCGGCACTGCGGTTCGAATGATCGTCGGCGTTGGCTTGGGCGTGGCCTTTGGCCGCGGTGTAGGAGTCTTCGTCGCCGTTACTTTTGGTCGTGGCGTCGCCGTCAGCGTCGAAATAATCAGCCCGGGAGTAGAGGTGGGGGTCTCTTTCGGGCCAGTTGTCGGAGTATCGGTCGCAGTGACAATCTGACCTGTGACGTTGAAGGTACATGATGCAGATGCGGGTGTTCCCTCTATCACCGGCTCGGTCACGGTAATTGTGTGGCTTCCCGGCGCAGCACTCGACGGCACCGTGAAGAATACGGGAGACCCGCTACAATCGCTTCCGAATCCTGCGGAAGAATCGGTACAAGTGACGAAGGTCGATGCTCCTACCGGCGAGCCGTCCCAAGAAATCGTTGCTTGAGAACCCGCATCGTAATAGATAAAGCCCAGCGCGCTCAGCGAAAGAAACGTGCCGGCTGGGCCACTCGACGGGCTAGCCGCCACCGTCGGATAGTTGATTAAGCCCTGCGCGCGAGCAGAGCCCGGGAATTTTCCGGTGGGCCAGGCGACCGGCAGTACAAGGAGAAGCAGGACTCCGACCCAGATCAGCCGCCGCATCTTTCCCTCAAATCTCCGCCAGGCGGATAGGATGACAGTATAGGCGACTTGAGGCCAGCCGTCTCATTTCCCCCCGCCGTCGCGGTTTCAGACTGGGAGCAGTATATTCCCTTGTCCGGGAAACATCTACCCCATGGTTCTACTTGACATCTCCTAACGGCTTTGCTACGGTGCGGCCAGCGCGGTTCCTGTGTATCCTCGAAGATAGGCGAGGAGGTACCTGGGAGGTGGTCTTGAGCCGAATGCTTCGGCGATCTCACCTCTGGATCCGTGTGGCGCAGACGGGGCTCGTCGCGATTCCCTTTCTCCTCGCGGCCTTTGCCATCTGGGCGATTCTCGCTACCGGCAAGCCGGATCCGGTGGAGCGCTCACTGACGCTCATCATCTTTCCGGCCGCTGCCGTACTGGCGGTTGCGTTTCAGTTCCTGCTGGCTTCAGACCGCCGGCGCCTCGACGAATCCAGAGCGAATGAAGTCGTGCGCCTGGAGGGTGCCTCAACCACCGATGCACTTACTCAGGTGGGTAACCATCGAGGCTTCGAGGGGGAGCTTCAGCGAGAGGTGCGACGTGCCATACGACATGGTTACTCGCTGTCTCTCGCGATTTTGGATGTGGACGAGTTTAATGGCCTGAACGCGCGCAGTGGCAGCGGACACGGGGACCGAGTGCTGGCACGGGTCGGCGGCCTCCTTAGCGGCAGGCGCATCGAGGACCGGGCATTCCGCATCGGGCCTGACGACTTTGCCCTGCTCCTCCCGTATACCGATGCTGCGAACGGTGCCCTGGTACTCGACCGACTGAGAGGCGAGGCCGAGCATACCTTGCTCGGTGCCACTCTAAGCGTGGGCGTGGCGGAGCTGTCATTCGAAAACGCGGAGTCCGCCTCACTTCTGGGGCAGGCGGAAGCGGCGCTTCGAGAGGCGCGTTTGCGGGGCAGAAATATGGTCGTTCGTTTTGACGAGATCAAGAGTTCGGTCTCGGTAATCTCGCCTACCAAAGTAAGCTCGGTTCGCCTGCTCATCAGCGAACGGAAGCTGCACATTTCGTTTCAGCCCATCTTCGACTTGCAGCGTGGCGCGGTGCTCGGCTTTGAGGCCTTGAGCCGCCCGGCTCCCGACTACGAGCTTTCGGGTCCGGCAGAGGCGTTTGAGATCGCTGAACGCCTCGGCCGGGCTGCCGAGCTGGACGCGATCTGCCGCACTGCGATCCTTCAGCGGGCATTGGAGCTGCCGGAAGACATTCTTCTCTTTGTCAACGTGGCGCCGCAGACGCTCGACCATGACTTACTCGGCGGCGGGCGTCTACT
>DHWR01000233.1:2181-3747 GCA_002413265.1 Chloroflexi bacterium UBA5177 | reverse complement strand
GTGGGACAGGGGCACTCCGCGCTCGACATGCTGAGAAAGCTACCCCCGGATTTCGTCAAAATCGACCGCTCGGTCGTGGGCGCGGCACTTCAGGACCAGACTGCCGATGCCCTGATGGCGGCGATCGCAGCCTTTGGCGGAAAGATCGGAGCTTGTGTGGTAGCCGAAGGCATCGAATCGCCGGCATTGCTTGCCCTGATTCAGCCGGCGGCCGGCCAGACACAGATTAACGCGGCTCAGGGATATCTCCTTGGGGCTCCTTCGGAGACTGCGCCTTCGACCGGCATGCTCGAGGCGGTGCAGGCCGCCTTCGATCCACGACCCAGCTCAACCGCATGAAGCAGCGTGTTCTCTTCATCTGCACGCACAACTCGGCACGCAGCCAGATGGCTGAGGCGCTTCTGCGGAATATTGCAGGCGATCGTTACGAGGTGGCAAGCGCGGGAACCGAGGCCACGCGTGTACACCCCATGGCGGTCGACATCATGGCCGGGAGAGGTATGTCCCTCGAGACCCACAGTTCCAAAACCCTTCAACCCTTCTTAAGCCAGGATTGGGACTACGTGATCACGGTCTGCGACGACGGTAACGAAGCCTGTCCCGTGTTCCCCGGAGGCAAGCAGCGCTTGCACTGGAGCTTGCCCGATCCGTCCTCTGTACAAGGCAGCGAAGAACAAAGACGGAAAGCGTTCGAGCAGGCTGCGCGTTCCATAGAAAAGCGACTACGGGTGTGGTTAGCGGCCTCTCCGACAGTGAGCTAGGGTGGGTCGCTCTCCTCCGCTTCGGAAGAGGTGTTCTCCCCCGCCTTCGGGCGCTGATCGGGAGATCCAAAGAGCTGGACGAACTGCCCGGCGGGCATCACCGAAGTGAGATCCTTCTCGCAGTACAGACACACGGTCGCGCCGCGAGAGATGTCTTCCCCGCAGTGAGGGCAGATTCTGGTGGACTCAGTATTCGGCAGCTCTCCATCCACACCTGAGCCCCTGTTGGCCTTGCCGGACCCCCTGCCGAAAAGGCGTGCAAGCCGAGTCACGTAGGCGCCTCCTCACGGCCATTCGAGCGGCGTAGGGCCCACACGCCAACTGCTCCAAACAGCAAGGCGTCCAAGAAAAAAAACGCGGCCGCCACGGTCAGCTCGGTCTGGGAACTTCCGTATTGGAGGTAGCAGCGGGTGCCTCTGGGGCAGAGGACACTAGCGTTCCCCAGCCCGTTGGCGGGTATCCGGACAACCACGATGCCGAGAGATGCGGCGAGAGCCAGGCCCATGAATGAGCCGAGCATGGCGGGCTCGGCTTTCGGAGAATCGGGAGGGCGGCCGGTGGCTGCTTGTGACAGGACCGACCACCCGTTCCACGCGCATGCCACCACCAACAGCAGCCCCATGATGATGGACAGCGTGACGAACCAGCTAGCGGTAGCCACCGCTGGGTAGTCCAGGCCTCCGATCACCATGTAGACAATACCTATGGCTGCACAGATAATGGCGAGGACACTGGAGGCCCAGGCAAGCCCCGCGCCTCCCAAACCCCCTACGGTCATCGGGTTACAGCGTGGAAGCGCGGCAAA
>DHWR01000233.1:0-1959 GCA_002413265.1 Chloroflexi bacterium UBA5177 | reverse complement strand
GGGCCGAGCATGTAGCCGTGGCAGAGGCTAAGCCGGAGCCTCGGCAGGAGTCGCAACCTCTGCCTGAGCTGCAGACATCGAGAACGCGCCCACTTGCTCCAGCAAGTGGTACATGTCCGCGTACTCTCTCAACTCGACGATTTTGTCGTCAAGAATCTTCATCACGAGGATGAGTGGCACCGTTACGGTCAGCCCGGTGGCCGGAATCACCCCGAAGTAGAGGGTGGGCCAGGAGCCCGAGTGCAGATTGCTGGCCTCGGCCACGATGATGACTGTGTCCTCACTGGCAACGATCTCGTCGAAAACGACGCGATCATCGGTGAACGGTCGCTGTTCGGCGGGCTCCGCGAACCCTGCTTTGAGCGACGCCGCCAGCTTCTCGTTGCCGATCAGCTCATCGACCGAGTCGGGATCCTCGAGGACCAGAACCTGCTGCACGAAGCGGCGCGCAAGCTCGCAGTTAGCCTCGACGCTCACGCCTGTCTCCCCCATCTGCCGCGCCTCAAGAACTTCATCTAGACACAGTCTCCCCAGCAAGCGTCGCGGTCGCCGGTATCCAGCTTGACCAGGAGCGCGCGTGCCACGGTACCAGAAGTAATATCCAGCATGCCATATCCCTATGCTGGGGACATAGTAGCGCAAGAAGGGCACATCGTGTGCAACTCTCGGGCCCCGAAGGGCTGACATGTCCGCGGCAGATAGCTTCTACGAGTTGCCGGATAATCTTCCGGTTCCGACGGACGATGGGGCAGCAGATCATTTGCGGGACGCGCGAGTCTCGCCGGTTCCCTTGCCCAGTACCGCGGGCGGAGTCGTCGATCTCTCCGCACTACGCGGCTCGTCGGTCGTGTACGCGTATCCTCGGACTGGTGAGCCCGGCAGAGGAGTGCCCGACGGTTGGGACGAGATCCCGGGCGCTCGTGGCTGCACCCCTCAGTCCTGCGCTTTTCGGGACGCCCACAGCGAGCTGCGGGCTCTGCGGGTAGGAGTCTTCGGACTCAGTACGCAAACCACCGAGTACCAACTGGAGGCCGCGAAGCGGTTGCGCCTCCCGTTCCCGCTGCTTTCCGATGCCTCCCTCGCCTTCACGCGAAGGATGAGGCTGCCGAGCTTCAGATTTGCGGACATGACGCTTCTCAAACGCCTTACGCTCGTGATCCGTGAGGGTAGGATCGAGCACGTCTTCTATCCCGTCTTCCCTCCCGACAAGAATGCGGATGAGGTCTTGGCCTGGCTTCGCGAAAGAGCGGGCTCGCAAGCTAGTTGAACGATCAGCCTGCCAGAGCTCGGATCGCCCAGTACACTGCCATTCCTCCCGCCAGGCCGCTCCAAACCTGGCGAAAGCGCAGTACGACGGCGGTGGCTGCAAGCACTCCCGCCAAACGCGCCAGGAGCTCTCCCCCTCCTGCCGACAGACTGGGTGTGATAAGAGCTGCGAAAACCGCAACGGGAACGTATGCCAGGAAGCGATCGACGAGTCGGGGAATGGCCCGGTCACGAAGGAGCAGACCGGAGATTCGGGTCGCGTAGGTCACGGCCGCTACGGCGACGATTAGCGTCACGTGTGACATCAGGCAACCTCCGTCCGGGCGTCAAGAGCCAGGCCCAGAGCCGAAGCCACCATCGCCGCGCCGATGACCGTCACTCCCGCCGGAGCCACCTGGCTCAGTCCGAACGCGAATCCCCCCGACACGGCGGCAACGAGCACCTGTCGCCGCGAGTTAAGAAGGGGCAGCAGCAGAGCAAGAAAAGTCAGCGGAAATATGAAGTCGAGACCGCTCGTGTTGGGATTGGGAAGCATCGACCCGAGCAGGGCACCCACGAAAGTCGCAACGTTGAAGCAAAAGTAGAGGCTGAAACCCGCCCCGAAAAGGAACGTGGGGCTGCCACGGCCGTCAAGGAAAGCTCGAACCGTTACGCCGTACGCCTCATCCGTGAGCAAGAATGCCAGGAGCCCTC
>DHWR01000042.1:9485-15695 GCA_002413265.1 Chloroflexi bacterium UBA5177 | reverse complement strand
TGCGTGCTCCGTCGTGCGCTCGAAGGCCCGAACCTCCACCCCGGGAACGTCGTCATGCTGGGAGTCAGGTCGTGTGAAGTCGACGAAATCGCGTTCATCGAGGACATGAGCCTCGACCTGCGCAGCTCCGCGCGGCTGGCAGCCTCAGACGCCGAGCAAGTGGGCCGGGAGCTGGTCGAGCGCTTCCGTGACCTTCCTGTCTACCTCTCCATCGATATCGACGCCTTCGATCCCGCCTATGCCCCGGGCACCGGCATTCCCGATGCCGGCGGACTCAGCACTCGCTGGGTTCTCGATCTACTGCACGCCCTCTATCCCCTCGACCTGCTTGCTATCGACATCGTGGAAGTCGCGCCGCCGCTCGACACCCCCAGCGACGCTACGAGCCTCCTGGCGCTCAAACTGATCGTCGAGCTCCTCGGCAATCTGGATCGCCGCGCCGACTTCCCCGTGCAGGCAGCGCCGCCTACGCCTTCACGAAAGCCGGCAACAGCAGGTTGAACTTGGCGGCCATGATGAAGTCGTTCTCCGACAAACCATCTGCAGTGTGCGTGTACAGCTCGATGCTGACTTTGTTCCAAGCGTAGATGCAGATATCCGGATGGTGATTCTGCTCCTCGGCGACGTCAGCGATTGAATTGACGAGCGTAACCGCTGCTCGAAAATTCTTGACTTGCACGTCGCGCCTGAGCTTGCCATCCGCTACCTTCCATCCCGAAAGCTGCGCCATCATGTCATTCACCTGCTCGTCGGCGAGACGCAGAGCCGTTCCGTCAGCCGCCGCGTGTTTCTCTGCGAGGTCTGTCATCTGTGAACTCCTTTTCAGTCGCAATACCCGATTGTCGTTCCGCACTACGAATCGACCAAACTCGTCTCGGCCGTGGCGCTGAAACCATCTCCGTATATGTGAGTAGGTCTCGTGGCCATCGAAGACATGCGGGACCCGGCGGGAAGGGGTCACGCGAAATGAAGCTAATGAAGCGTCGCAGCAAATGGATCTCATATGTGGACGCCGAACGCCTGCTCGGCGTATCCACGGAAGAGCTGAATCACCTGGTGCATGACACCCACATTCGAAGGCAGCCGTGGTATCGGCGACCGTTCAGCCTCACCCTACTGCGCCGCGACGACGTCGAGCGACTCGCCGAGACAAAGGCTTCGCCCGGGCACCTGACGGCCCCATGATTCCCTCCCCTTCCAGCCCGCTCAGCGAACCGGCGAGCTAGACTTTCCTGGCTGACCATAAGGCCAAGATCACAGCTGCGAAGGGAAGCAGTCGACACATGGAAGCGGATTCTAACGCGGCCTTAGCCGCTGCGCTGACGCTGCCGGAATATCCTCGCTCAGCGTCCTACGATCCCAGGTGGACGCTCGAAAATCTCATGGGGCCGAACGTTCTCTGGCTCACGGAGGCTCTGGCCCAGGTCATGGTGCTGGAGCCAGGCATGCGCGTGCTCGATATGGGATGCGGGCGCGCGCTCAGCTCGATCTTCCTCGCCAAAGAATTCGAGGTTCGTGTCTGGGCCACCGATCTTTGGATCGGCGCGGGAGAGAACTGGCAGCGGGTACTGGAGGCCGACTGTGCGGCCCAAGTAACGCCGATCCACGCCGAGGCCCATGCGCTTCCCTTCGCCGAGAACTTCTTCGACGCCGCAGTAAGCCTCGACGCTTACCACTACTTCGGCACCGACGACCTCTATCTCGAGTACTTCAGCAAGTTCGTGAGAACCGGCGGACAGATCGGAATCGTCGTCCCGGGTCTTCGCGAGGAATTCGAGTCGCTTCCGGAACATCTCGTTCCGTACTGGGAGGACGACTTCTGGACTTTCCACAGCCCCGCCTGGTGGCGAACGCACTGGGAGCGCTCCGGAAGGATCACCGTTCAGACGGCAGACATGATCCCGGATGGATGGAAGCAGTGGTTACTGTGGAATGAGGTGTGTGCCGAGCACGGCTATCGCAGCCACCGCCCGGAGCAGGCCGAGATGCTCCGACTGGACGCGGGCCGCAACCTCGGTTTCACCCGTGTGGTGGCCACGGCAACCTAAGCCTCAGCTCAAGCCCTGGCTCGCAGCTCCAATGCAGCATTCAGCGAGCTCTCGAACGCCTCCACCGCCTGCTCCACGTCGCTCGAGCTGTGCGCTTCGCAGACAAACCAGGGCTCGCGAGAATCAGGCTCCGGCATGGCGCCCCGTGGATGCATGCCAAGCGCGACCGCGTCGTATAGCTCATGGTCCGTTGCTGCCCAGCCGCGGTAGTCGGTCGGTAGCTCCTCGGCGAACATGATTCCGAACATCGAAGGATGCCCGGTGAATACGTGCGCGATGCCTCGTCGATTCAAGATCTCGCCGATCGCCCGCTGCATCGCCTCGCCGGTCCGACCGATGGTTTCCAGCGCATCGGTGTCTTTGAGAATGGAGAGCGTCGCCACCGCAGCGGCCGCCGCCACTCGGTTGCCGGCGTAGGTGCCTCCATGGCTCACATTTTCCGGCAGCACGCTCATGACCTCGCGGGTCCCTCCGAACGCGGCGGCCGGGTATCCATTCCCCATGGCCTTAGCGTAGGTAGCCAGATCGGGCTTGATGCCGAAGTACTCGGCGGCCCCGCCCCGTGCAAACCGGAATCCCGTCTTGACCTCGTCGAAAATCAGCACGGCGCCAAACTCTCGAGTGAGCTCCCTCACGCCGGGTAGAAAGTGCGGCTGGGGCATGATGCCCTGGGCGTTGCCCAGCACCGGCTCGATCAGAACCGCGGCGATATTGTCGCCCTCTCGCTCGAAGATCCGCCGAAGAAGATCGAGATCGTTGTACGGCGCCGGAATGACGGTCTCCGCCACCGCCTCGGGGATGCCTCGCCCCCACGCTAGACGCACCGGATTGTCCCGATCACCCAACTCTGAGACGTCGTAGGGCAGCACGCTGATCAAGGCGTAATCGTGCATCCCGTGATACTGCCCTTCGAACTTGATGATCTTGTCGCGGCCGGTGTAGGCGCGCGCGATGCGGATGGCGTGCATGGTGGCTTCGGTTCCCGACACCGTCATGCGGGCCATCTCGACCCAGCCGGTGAGCTCTTGAATCAACTCTCCGGTCCGGACCTCCTGCTCGCTGGTCAACGAAAACGAGACGCCCTTTCGGACCGCCTCGTGCACCGCTTCGTCGACACGATCGTCGGCGTGGCCTAGGATCACCGGCCCGTATCCCAAGCGCAGATCGACAAACTCGTTCCCGTCCAGGTCCCAGACGCGTCCACCCTTGCCGCGATCCACGTACACGGTGTGTTCGCCCCACGCGCGGAAGTTGGAGTCGGTACCTCCCGGCAGCACCTTCAGCGCCCGCCGGTACATCTTCAGCTGCCGCTCTCGCTTGAGAGCCGGCTGCGTCTCCGCACTCTTCGTAACGCTCATTCGCGCACCCTCCTCGTGAGTCTCGGGCAAGTCCGTCCCTTGTAAGGCCAGCCTATACCTACGTTCGGTCGGCATGCCAAGGTGGAGTTTTAAGTGCTCGCAGAACGCGCTATGCTCGAACCATCCGAATGCCTTGTTCGTCGTAGGAAAGCAGGACGGAGGGACTCCCATGGTTGCGACCGCGATCCGCAGTTACGAAATGTTTGTCAACGGAGAATGGGTGAACGGCAGCGGCGGAACGATGGACATCATCAATCCCGCCACGGAAGAAGTGGTCCATCGCGTGCCGCGTGCCACAGCCGACGACGTCGATCGAGCCGTGCGTGCCGCCCGAGAAGCATTTGAGGATGGGCGCTGGTCTGGACTTGGCGCCGGCGAGCGATCCCTATTCCTGTATCGCCTCGCCGACATTCTCGAGCAGCGAGTAGAAGAGCTGGCGAGGATCGAGACCGAGGCCACGGGAAAGCCGATCACGCTGAGCCGTGACGGCGACCTGCCGTTCGGCATCGACAACCTGCGCTTCTTTGCCAGCGCCGCTCGGATGCTCGACGGTCAGGCGACGGCCGAGTACGTTCCCACCCACACCAGCATGCTTCGCCGCGAGCCTATAGGCGTGGTCGGCCAGGTCGCGCCCTGGAACTATCCCTTCATGATGGCCGTCTGGAAGATCGGTCCGGCATTGGCCGCCGGCAACACCGTGGTGCTGAAGCCGGCCGAAAACACGCCGGCCACAACCCTGGAGATCGCGAAGGCGGCAGAGGAAGCCGGATTTCCGGCGGGGGTTCTGAATGTCGTCACCGGAGACGAGGAGACAGGCATCGCCTTGACCTCGCACCCCAGCGTCGATATGGTCTCACTCACTGGCGACACCGAGACCGGCAAGAAGATCATGCAGCAGGCCGCTCGGACTCTCAAGCGCGTGCACCTCGAGCTAGGAGGCAAGGCCCCATTTGTGGTCTTCGCCGACGCCGATCTGGAGTCTGCCGCGAACTGCGCGGCCATGGCCGGGACCATCAATACCGGCCAGGATTGCACCGCCGCGACTCGCTTCTACATCGAGCGCTCGGTCTACGATGAGTTCGTCGACAAGCTCGTTGGTGCCATGAAAGAGATCAAGGTCGGCGAGCCAATGGACGAGGAAACCGCAATGGGCCCCCTGATCTCGAGCGAGCAGCTCGATCGCGTGGAAGGTTTCGTGCAGAGAGCGGCAGCGTCTGGCCATCAACCCACGCTCGGAGGCCGGCGGGTCGATCGACGCGGCTTCTATTTCGAGCCGACGCTTTTCCTGAACGTGCCGCAGGACGACGATCTGGTCCAGCGGGAGGTTTTTGGGCCGGTTCTCGTGGTTCTCCCTTTCGATACCGAGGAAGAGGCGCTCGAAAAAGCCAACGGGGTCGTCTACGGCCTGGCCGGATCGGTCTGGACAAGAGACGTTCACCGAGCCTTGAACTGGGGGAAAAAGCTTCGCTTCGGCACCGTCTGGATCAACGATCATTTGCCGCTGACCTCGGAGATGCCACACGGTGGCTTCAAACAGAGCGGCTTCGGCAAGGATATGTCCATGTACGCCTTCGACGACTACACGCAGGTGAAGCACGTGATGGCTGAGATCACCGGACAGGCCTACAAGAATCCGCAGCCCGACGAGCATCTGGGCGCGTAGCAAGCCGACCATGACCACAGGCAGACCTCAGTTCGGCATCGACACGGCTCAGCATCAGCAGACCTGGGCACAACTGCTCGAGCACGTCAGGTTCGCCGAAGATGCCGGCTTCGACGGCATCTGGTTGTTCGATCACTTCAAGGCTCTGTATGGGGATCCCAACGGGCCGTGCCTCGAGGCCTGGACACTTCTGGCCGCTCTGGCCGCCGCTACCACCCGCATACGACTTGGACCGATGGTTACCGGCATGACCTATCGCCACCCGTCGATGCTCGTCATGGAGGCGGTCACCGTCGACCACGTCTCAGGCGGGCGCGTGGAGCTCGCTGTCGGCGCTGCCTGGTTCGAACAGGAACATCGTGAGCTGGGGTTCGACTTCCCCAGAACGCGCACCCGGGCGGAGCAGCTGGAAGAGGGCGTGCAAATCATGCGCCTTCTGATGACCGAGGATGGAGTCTCGTTCCATGGGAAGCACTTCCAGCTGAACGGCGCGACCTACCGGCCGAGGCCGGTTCAGCAGCCTCACCCGCCCATCTGGATCGGAGCCGACGGCGAGCAGTTGATGCTGCCCATAGTTGCGAGGCAAGCAGACGTATGGCACAGCAGCGCGCCCTTCGACGTCTATCGACGGAAGTCGCAGCTGCTGGACCGTTTGGCGTCCGAGGCTGGTCGAGAAGAGGGCTCCATTAGGCGGGCGGCCAGCGTCTCCCTGGACGCGGAGGACACCGAGGTCAAGCGGAAGATCGAGCAATTTCTTGAGATAGGGGTCAGCTACATCTACCTCGGCTGGCCTTCGGCCGGGCAGCGCCGGGTCGAGGAATTCGCTCGGAGGATCATGCCCGACTACCGGTAGTCCGGGCCGCCGTTTCTACCTCCCGTGCTGTGCCGACGATTTGGCGCGCTTGCGCCATTTCCGCCGGTTGTCTAAAGTTGGAGTCTGGTATCGCGCCGGCACGTGTCCGGCAGGCGTCACAAGCGGAGACTGCATGGGGAAGGTTCGAACGCTCGCGGGTGTGGCCGCCCTGCTCACGGCAGGGGCTCTTTCGCCGCACTATCGCGCGGTTGCACAGGCGCAAACGCCTGCCACCCTGAGCTCCTGCAGCGGCACGTTTGTACCCTCTCCGATGCAAGGTCGCTACTC
>DHWR01000042.1:0-9181 GCA_002413265.1 Chloroflexi bacterium UBA5177 | reverse complement strand
GTGTCGAGCGGCTACGGCACAATCAGCGGCTCTGTTACCGGAAAGCTCAATCCCAGCGGCGCCCTTCTGGTGCTGGCTCATCCCGTGATCGACATGCACTGGGGCACCTTTGTGGCAGGCGGTTACACCGTCGAGAAGTTCATCACGATGCCGGACTACTCCCTGCCTCAAGGCTCGTCCGACTGCATCTCGGCGGGTGGCTCGATCTCCGAACAGAACTTTCCCGTCATGCAGATAATCGCGGATGGTGCGAACGAGACTACGTACGCGCCAGGCATAGGTGTTGCGAGCGGGACCTGGAACCTACAGTCAGACAAGTCCTCGCAATTCACTGCTCTGTCGAGAAGGGTCGAGGCGTTTATCGCCACGTCAGACTCCTTGTTGAATGACAGCTCACAACCGCTTTCCGCCGGCAGCACGAATCGTGAAATCGCAGCTCCTCTGAAGTCTCTGGTCGCGGATATCCAAGCCGATCCAGACACCTCGCGCTGTCTCCTCGAGCGCCTCGCGGCGTGGGAAGCGGCCGCCGTGACGAAGCTTCTTCACCCGGATGTCTCCGCACCCCTGTCATCCAACCTCTCGGCATTGCGCGGGGCAGGCGATCTGGTTCGTTCGGCGCTCGAGCTTGATACGCTTTGTCATCTGGCAAGTACCGGAGTGTCCGACGCGGTGGGTTCGGCGCTGTCTGATGCGATCGACCGTTCAGTATCCCAGCGTCAATGGGCTGCCTTAATTCTTCTCGTGCGTGAGAGCATAATCATCGGAGTGCCGGTACAGACGAGAGTGGCGGCCGATCTGCACGGCTTGCTCAGCGGAAGCAAAGGGAGCGCTGCCATGCTGGAGCTGGCGCGCGTCTCGTATGCACTGGGAGACGACGCCGATTCTGCCACGGCGGCTGCCAGGCTAACGGCGCTCGCCAAGCTCGGCTTACCCCTCAAACATCGGAAGCCACAAAAGAAGAAGAAGCCTACCAACAAGCCGGCGCCGACTCCGACCGCCACACCGAAACCCAAGGCGACACTGCGTCAGATTTTGACGAGCCACCTTACTCCGGTCTCCCTCGTCATCAGCGGAGATCAGGGCACCTGGGCTCCAGTTGCCGGTGCGAGCTCGTACGTTGTCACGGTGAAAACATCCACCGGTCTCGCATGGTCCTGGGCAGGGGCAGAGACGAGCGCACACGTTGGAGACACCAGTCTCGATGGCGTGGCCGGCTCCGCCGATGACCTGCCCCCGCAGCTCGACCTTTCTGGCGCACAGTGGACGGTTCTCGCCCTTGGCGCTCAAGGCCGGGTCGTCGCCGGTACTTTCCGTAAGGGAAGCTAGCCGGTCCAGACCTTGACGGCGTTGCCCTCCACCTGAATCTCGAAGGCGGGAAGTGGAGGAAGCGGCGTCGAGTAAGGGCCGGCTCCGACAAGATTCTTGCCGTGCAGGTCGAATTCGGCGCCGTGGCAGGGGCAAACCAGCCGGTGATTGCCATTGGAATAGTTGAGAGGGCATCCGACATCAGTGCACAGGCGGGATACGGCACGCAGCCGACCTCCCTGCTTGATCAGGAACCCCTGCCTGTCACCGGCCTTGAACGACTGTACGGCACCCTCGTGCAGTGTGTCCGCGGATGCGACCTGAACCCAGTTGCCGCCTCCACCGCCATGACGGAAGAGTCGATCCAGTCCGAGACCCGCCAGCAAGCCGGCCGCCAAGGCCCCGGCGGTCGTGAAGAACGCAGTTCGCCGCGATATTCTCCGCGGCTCTTGTGCGAGGAGTTCTGCCAGAGTTTCTCGGAACACGGGGCTTGGCTCGCCTGCTCTCGTTCCTCTAAGCAGCTGAGCCATGCGGACCATTTGCTGCTCTTGCTGGTCCAGCTCGGATGCCAGATGCCTCGGCGAGTGATCCGCCAGCATCTCTTCCAAAGCCTGATTGAAGGGATCTTGGTCGGTCATGACCACTCCCCCGTTATCTGCACGGCCTTGGCCAAAGCCCGGTGCTGAATCACCTTAACGTTGTCTGGAGTCACTTTCATTTCCCGTGCTGTTTCCTGTATCGAATACCCCTGAAGAAAGCGCAGCTCGAGAACTCTTCGGTAGCGCTCCGGAAGCTGCTCCAATACCGCTGCCACCAAGGCTTCGCTTTTCTCAGTCGGTGCGGGCGAGTGTCCTCTGTCCGGGATCTCAGCAGCCCGCGTTTCGTCCAGCTGAACGGGTGCCCCACTTCGGTAGTATTGGCGCCAGTGATCGGCAAGCACCGTCTGGGCCACCGTGAACAGCCATTTTGCCATACTGGCCTCGGGCCGGCTGCGATCGAGCTGTCGCGTTGCCTTGAGAAACACCTCTGACGTCAGATCTTCAGCGTCCTCCCGGTTGCCGACGCGGGTATAGAGAAATCGGTACACCGGGTCCAAATACCGCGAGAAAACCCCCTCGAGGTTGGGACTCCCTTCCAACGAAGCGCTCCGGCCTGCCGATAATCGCGCGCAAATAGCAGTGTCAGTCATGGGATCGGCACATGCTACGACATCTCCTAGTCACAAAGGGTTCCTACGCCGCGGGGTTACAGACTGCAAAGCACCTCTGGTAGACATCGTGCCAAAGCATAGCGGTGTTGTCTCGAGCTCTGCCTTGAGCAGTGGCTCCTCTGAAGCGCCGGTCGAACTTGCACTTAAGATGATGACAGCAAGACACCGGGCGGGAGGTTAGCGGCATGACAGACGCGCCGCCACAGCACGCCATCAAGGGCATCCATCACATTACGCTGGTTGCCGAGAATGCTCAGCGGAACGCCGAGTTCTATGTGAAGACGCTCGGGCTGACGTTCGTGAAGAAGACCGTCAACTTCGATCGGCCCAGCACCTACCATCTCTACTTCGGAGATCGCGTCGGCCACCCTGGCACCCTCGTAACCTTTTTCGAGTGGCCTGATGCCGGGCCTGGTCGCATCGGCGCCGGCACGACCCACCATCTCGCACTCTCTGTCGACTCCCTTGACGCACTGCTGAAGTGGAAGAACTGGCTTCAGCACGGTCATCACCTTGTTGCCGGGCCGCATGACAACGGCGTGTATCAAAACATCATCTTCACCGATCCGGACGGCGTCATCCTCGAGCTCACCACGGTGGGACCAGGTTTCGATACGCCCGGCGGACCAAGACCCGACAGTAGCCGTCTATTGGCCGAAACCTGGCCCGACCCGGTCATGGAGATCACCTCCGACATGCAGATTCGGGGCATTCATCACATCGCTCCCATCTCCACCGACATCGAACGGACGACTACCTTCTACGAAGACGTGCTGGACATCCCTTGCATCTATAAGGCCTCGAATGCAGGTGCACGGTACTTCTTCAGCCCGAAAAACGGGCAGCCTGGAACGCTTATCGTCTACGAAAGCTCTGACCAGTCTGTTCCCCACGGCCACATCGGCCATGGTGTCACTCACCACTTCGCGTTTGAGGTTGAGAGCGACGAAGCGCAACAGTATTGGCGAGAGCGCCTGCTGGCTCGAAACCTGAGGGTGACGCCGGTACTCGACCGGAAGTACTTTCGTTCCATCTACTTCGATGACCCAGACGGTCATATCCTCGAAATTGCCACGACACAGCCGGGATTTCTCGTCGATCAGAGCGTGGATCGGCTAGGTAGAGACTTAGCTCTGCCCGACTGGCTCGAGGGTCAAAGGCAGCTCATCGAAAGCCGGCTGGAAGCGATCGATTTAGGCTAACGCGCCATGCCGGCTGACTCCCGGCCATTCGCATGTGCAAAAAGACAATCTGTAACTCCTACACTTGCAATTCAATAGGTTTAGTAGTAAACTGAATTCGAAGACAAATCGCTTCCCCAGGAGGAAGCGAAAAAAAATAGGCTTCTAAGTTCATTTCTAAACTGGAGGATGAGACGATGGTAAACACACTGGAGCAAACAAAAACGGGTGCACTGACGACCTGGGCTATCGACCCGGCCCACACCGTGGTCGAGTTTCAAGCCAAGCACATGATGATTTCGACCGTGAAGGGACGGTTCCCAGAGGTCGACGGCGCCATCAAGGCAGACCTCGACAATATTGAGAACTCTTCGGCAGAGATCACGATTAAGGCAGCTACGATCGATAGTCGCAACGAGCAGCGAGACACGCATCTCCGCTCCGGTGATTTTCTCGACGTGGAGAATTTTCCTACGGTGACGTTCCGGACCAAGAGCATCGAGAAGATCGACGACACGCACCTAAAGGTGCGCGGAGATCTGACGGTGCGCGGTACAACCAGGGACGTGTCACTGGACACTGAGGTCAATGGCTTCGCCAAGTCGCCTTGGGGTCAGGAAGTGGTTGCGCTCACAGCGACCACGGAGATCAATCGTAAGGACTTCGGTTTGACGTGGAACGTCGCGCTCGAAGCCGGCGGAGTTCTGGTCAGCGATAAAGTGAAATTCGCCATCGAGCTCGAGGCCGTGAAGCAGGCCTAATCCTCCTTCCCTCCTCCTCGGCCCCCTGTTCTCAACAAGAGGGGGCTTCTCATTTAAGTCTCTGCCCGCCGAGCACTCTCGAACACCATCTCGATTGCGACGGCGTTGCCCATCGCTTCGTCCACCGCCAAGTGCCTAGGCTCCTCCTCGCCACGAAGGGCGGCATGGATGTGTCGGATGCATGGCGCGAAGGTGGGTTCCGCACTGCCCGCCAGAATCGTCTGGGTGTCCTCCCCAACGATTACTTCAATCGTATCCGTCGTTCTGGCATGGTAAGGGTTCGTGAGTCGAATTTCGCCGCCCGTACCGAGGAGGCGGGTAAACGATTGCCCCGGCATGCGCATGCTCCATGAGAAGACCATGTAGCGGTTCCCGGGAAAGCCGAGAATGCCGTTCATCTCCTCGTCCACCCCTTCCGGTGCCCATACAGCCTTCGACAGTGCCATTTCGGGTTCGGAGCTCATAAGCAGCCTGGACAGCCGGATTGCGTAGCATCCGACGTCCTGCGTAGGTCCCCCGGCCAGCTCCGGGCGATAACGCACGTCATTGCGGCTCTCGGGGTGGAAATGGAACGACGAATCAATCTGCATTAGCGTCCCAATGGCTCCATTGGCCAGCAGGTCCAAGATCTGTCTCGTTTGGTCGTGGAATGGGAAGACGAATGCTTCCCAGAGGGGGCGCACGCTTCGGTGCGCTACCTTGAGCACGTTTGCGGTCTGGTCAACGTTGCCGCAAAGCGGCTTTTCGCATAGCACGGCCTTTCCGGCTTCGAGAGCCATGATCGTGATCTCGGCATGCACTCCGTTTGGAGTCGGCACGTACACGGCGTCTACATCAGGATCCTCGCAAACCGCACGGTAACTCTCGAGCACGTGCTGAACGCCGTTCTCAGCCGCAAAGTGCCGGGTTCGTTCCGGGTCGCGGCCTCCCACCGCATACGCTGCGCCACCGCCCGCCGCCCGCAATGCAGGCAGGAACCCATCGCGTGCGATCCTCGCGGTGCCTGTGATGCCCCACCGAATTTTCTGCTCCGTCATAGTGACGCCTCTCCACGGCCGTGATCTCTTGCGGTTCGGAACTAAAGGTCGGCCAGTTCTTCATTCCGGAGGCTATGCTTACGCCACCGCCTCACGCATGCGTGTCAGCCCGCTTTGGATACGCTCCTCGGAGGTCGCGTATGACAGTCGTATGTGCGTGTCCCAGCGCTCACCGAATCCAACACCCGGCGTCACGGCCACTCCCGCCGCCAGGAGCCGCACGGCGTATTCGGTGCCCGTCATGCCGGTTCCCTCTATGTTGGGGAACACGTAGAAGGCGCCGTCCGGCCAATCGCAGCGAACACCAGGAATTGAATTCAAGCCCCGGACAATGATCTCCCGGCGTCGATCGAATTCCGCCACCATCGCTTTCAGAGGTTCTTCCGGTCCGTTCAGAGCAGCGACACCGCCCATCTGAGCGAAGGAGGTGGCGCTCGTCACGGTGTGCTCGTGCACTTTCAGCATCTGACTCATAAAGCCCTCGGGCGCTGCCGCGTAGCCCAGTCGCCAACCCGTCATCGCATACGCCTTCGAGAACCCGTTGATCGTCACCGTTCGTTCCCACATCCCGGGGAGAGTCGCAGGACTTACGGGTTTGAGGCCCCGGTACGTTATGCGCTCGTATATCTCGTCGGATATGAGAAGGAGATCGTGTTCGCAGCAGATGCGAGTCAGAGTGTCGAGGTCGCCGGCCGAGAGAACCGAACCGGTGGGGTTTCCAGGAGATCCAATAACCAGCGCCCGAGTCCGAGGCCCAATTGCTCGAAGCAGCGCCTCCTCCTCGAGCGAAAAGTCCTCTCGTAGCTGCACGTGAACCGGGATGGCGCCGGCAAGCCTGACGATCGCATCGTATGAGCCCCAGCCCGGGTCAAACATCAGAACTTCGTCTCCTGGCTCCGCCGCGGTCATGACGGCTTCAACGATTGCCTGCTTTGCTCCGGGGGTCACCACGATTTCCGTAGACGGCTCATACGGAAGGCCGTTGTCGCGTTGCAATTTGGCCCCGATAGCCGTCAAAAGCTCTGGGAAGCCGCGGCTCGGAGCGTAATGAGTGAGGCCCGCCTCAAGCGCTGCTGCCGCTGCTCTGCGTACGTGAACGGGAGTGTCGAAGTCTGGCTCCCCGGGACCGAAGTCGACGACATCGACGCCGGCACGTCGCAACCGCTGGGCCTCTTTGGCGACGGCGATGGTCGGCGAGGCCGTTAGCGCGCGAATCCGCGACACCACGAAATCTCGGTGCCTGGTGGCGACGGGCACTTTCCCGGACGGACCATCCATTCCAGATTGTACGTGGAGCCGAGCTGCCGGCTCAGAGTCCTAAATCAGCGTTTGCCTACGACCAAACGCGGAAACTTTACCGGGTCTTCGGCTTGGATGACGGCCAGAACCAGCTTAGGGAACGTGAGTACGTCGCGGTATGCAAGATACCGGCTCCTCCAGCGCGGGGCAAATTTGCTGTTGAACAGGGCCAGGGACTTGAGCTGGTAAAGGCCGGAGAGATTTTCGAAGATGAACTTGCGAGTTTCGTCGAGCATTCGAGAGTCCATGTCGTCCATTGAATTGGCTAGAGACGCGAAGTTCAGGCTCAGTGTCCTGAAGCCTCGAGTGCGATACTCCTGAGCGAGCCGCGCTACCAGGAACTCCATCAAGCCGTTCGGGCTACTTGGTAGGCGCCTCATGGCGTCGAGGGACCAGGCATTACTTCCATACACCGGCACGACAGACAGAAAACCGAGAACCTTGTCGCCCTGCATCGCCACGGTGATCTCGCAATCACGGTCTTGCGGACGCGGGAAGCGCCCTAGGGTCATGGAGAAGCCACGTTCGGCTCCACCCTTCGTGTCAATCCACGCGGCCGTGATTGCTTTCGCCTGCTCAGCAATCGCGTAGGGAATTTCTGGAGCCCGATAGGTGACGGCCTCGATTCCCAATTCTTCGATGTGACGGACGGCCCTTCGCACCTTGCGCTTCAAGGTCCCGATATCGAAATCTTGCAGCTCGATGAGTGCCTCTTCACCGATCTTCAGCGTCCGCATGCCGGCTCGTCGGTACATTGCTTCGGTTTCGGACGAAACAGCTAGAAAGCACGGCTGCATGCCGTTCAACTCGGCAAATTCGAGAAAATCGGATACCAGGTCCGCGATCCTCGACGGGTTCCCGATGGGGTCCCCGCCTACCAGGGCAACGGTCCCCCACAGCCGATAGGACAGAAAGGCTTGTCCCGACGGATCAAAGAAGTAGGCACGACCGTCTTGCATTGCGAAGTACGACAGCGTGTCTCTGCCGTACCTGCGAACCAGCGAGCGGGCACGCGCTATATCCGCCGCGTCAGACCGCGGATGAAGAATGAACGGCCGAAGGGCGAGTCCGAAACAGTAGAGTGCGAAAAGGCAGGCAACAATAGTCAGAGAGTCCTCGAACCAGCGAGCATGACCGGTCGCATAGGTGAAGTGGGGCATGCCCGCTAGCAGCCGAAGGGGCTCGGCAATGACATCGCGAACGGTTGGCGCGGGACGCACTGCCCGACGCAGAATCACAAAACCCAGGAAGACATACCCCCAGTACAGAACGAAGGCCCGAGTCAGGTGCTGACCCACATGTCTAGGCGTCAGAGCGCGGCACTGCACGCCAAACATCCGGCGAACGTGTACTAGCCACAGGGCAAGCAGGCCCGTCAGAATGGCCTCCTCGTAGTCGAGTCCTTTAGCCACGTGCAGGATACTCGACGCTACGAGAATCGCAACGGTCAACTGCAGCGCCCGTTTACGCCGCTTCCTCAGCCCGTCCGCGAGCAGGATGAGCAAAAATCCGGCAAGCACCGTGGCGGTCTGACTACTGTGGATGACCCGCAACGATATGATGTCCTGCAAGACGTCGATCCGGCCCGGTATCTCCGGGTAGATTGCCGAGACGATGTTCACTACACCCGTGCCGGCAACCAAAGCCGCCGTCAGCCGTCGTATGTTTGCCGAGCTCATGCCATCTCCGCTTAAGTCACGCTTTCCCGCTCATTATCTGAGGTTCGGGGAGAGTGTATGCCATTTGTATCGGGACATCAGTGATCATGAAGCATGAGTCGAGTCGTCAAGGAGTCCGCTAGAGAGCTGTGCGTTCTGTCGGTTGGCGAAGCTCTGATCGATCTCATAGCCGTGGACGCGATCGATCTGAGTGGAGCGGAGCATTTTCTCCGGGCTGCTGGCGGAGCCCCCGCGAATGTCGCTGTGGCCGCAAGCCGACTCGGATGTAGGAGCGCTCTGGTCTCTTGCGTTGCCGGCGACCCCTTCGGTAGGCACATCGTGGACTTACTAAAGCTGGACGGAGTGCTTACAAGTTCGGTGGTCATGGCCGATCGTCTTACTACTCGAACGACACTTGCGTTGGTTGCAAGAAATTCTGGAGGCATCCCCGACTTCGTCTTTTACCGTGGCGCCGACGCATTCTTGACGCCGGCCGACGTTCCGGAAGAATTAATCGGACAAAGCAGATTCCTCTACGTGAGCTCCATGGCGCTGACCGGTGAGCCGGCTGCCTCTGCAACTCATCACGCCGTCGCCCTGGCGAAACGTCTTGGTTCGTTGGTCGCTTTCGATCCCAATCTGCGCCCTTCCAGCTGGCCTTCCACGGTGGCGGCCATGGAAGCCATCGAACCCTTGCTGGAGGCATCCGACGTCCTGAAGGTCAACGAGG
>DHWR01000167.1:11382-11638 GCA_002413265.1 Chloroflexi bacterium UBA5177 | reverse complement strand
CTGTCAGGGCCCGATCAGTTACTAGTACGGCGTCATGTTACAGGCCTGGACCAGTAACATGCGCGCGCACGGTACTTTATGCGTCGAAAGACAAACGGCGCGCCCGACATGTCGGACGCGCCGCGTTCGAGAACGAGCGCCTCGGCTCATCGCCTGGCGCTCGTTCTTTTACGGATTGTGCGTTGCGTCGTTAGTGGCTGGATACCTGGAAACAAGCAACGTCGTACTGCGATACCGGATTGCCGTTACCACGATA
>DHWR01000167.1:0-11167 GCA_002413265.1 Chloroflexi bacterium UBA5177 | reverse complement strand
CCGGAAGTGCCGCCCGTAACCTGATTGAACGGCGATCCGCTGTGCAAGACGTTTCCTGAACCGCCAGGCGTTTGCCCCCCGGCTGCGATCACGTCCTGGCAACTTTGACCGGGTTGCGCCGCGAACACCCGTCCACTCGTCTGCACGGTTACTGCCCCAGCAATTAATAGGGCCAAAGCAAACACCTTCATACGAACCTCCTCGCCGCTGTCTCTCTGGGCTGGATCTGGTGACCCATCACAATTCCATACGTACTCTGGTTACACGTATTGTCTAGAATCGACATCACATCTCTCGTCCGGACCACACGCCGATGGGCTAAGATTTTCTGCGAAAGAGGTGCGGATGGAAGGGAAACGCAAGAGCGTGAACCCGGAGAGGCTCACGGAAATGTGCTTTCGCCTCGGCAAGCGTTTGGAGACGGAGAACCTCGAGATGCTCCAGCTTGTGGATATCGCGACGGCGCTCGGTCTGGTTGCAGGATTGCTCCGCCAGTATCTGCGCGAATCCGGCACGGCCTACAACAACACAACGTTGAACAAGGCTTTCCGCGATCTGTCCGCCGTCGAGCACGTCTCCTCCGGCGCCGCCCTCGTGGAAGTTTCAGAGATTCAGGGAATCATCCGGTTGGCACAGAGTCGTATGACTACCGCCCTCCTTCAGCTCACCCGGTCTACGTCTCAAACCGAAGAGAGTGACCCCACCGACAACCCCTAAGCGGCCCAGATACGATCGATGATCCGCTCCAGCGTCTTCCATAACAGGTAAAGGTCGAACCCTAACGAGGCCCGCCTGGCATAGAAAACATCCCGGTGAAAACGTTGGCTGTCTTCCTTGCCGCTACGACGATAAACCTGATGTAGACCGGTAAGGCCGAGTCGCGACGTCGCGTAGCAGCCGCTCCAGCGTTCGAATCGGGCCGCCGACCAGGTGGACCGCAGGTGCTCGTACACCGGGACCGGCAGAACGCGAATCCCCACCAACGACAGCTTGCCGTTGAGCACCAATAGCAGCTGCGGCACTTCGTCCAGGTAGTATCGACGCATCACGCGTCCGAACAGAGTCACTCGGTCAACTTCATGAACGTGCTGAGGAGCCGATGAGTCGGGGTCGCGCGGGAGCATCGTCCGCAGTTTCACGATCTTGAGCGGAGAACCCTGGCCCGCTCGCTCTTGAACGAAGAACGCGGGCAGCAGCGGGTGCGCGCCTTTGTTGGCGACCGCCATGCCGAAGACAACCGGCAGGCCGAACAGTGCAGCCGGCACACCTGCCGCGAGATCCAACGCGCGTCTCGTGGACGATGACGAGTATTTCTCACCCGTCGATGCCTCGAGAACACGCAGTGCGCCGGCCAGTAGGCTGTCGCCGCGGCGAAAGTATCGATCGAAAGCCGGGAGGGTCATCGGTCTGCCGCGGCGGGCTGAACGCTTATCCCCTGAGCGTTTGCTGTATGGCCGGCACGATCTCGCTGGCGGGAGTAGCTCCCTCGAACTCGGCAGAAATGAGCCCGCGACGATTTACCACGAAGACCCAGGGCTCTGTTTGCAGATGCCAGGCAAGAAAGGCCGGCGCATAGCCGTCCGCGAACACCGCGTTTTTGTAGACCTCGATATGAACGAAGTTCACACGTCCCCTGAACTTGTTTTCGACGCCCTGAACGCTCTCAATTTCCGGCCCGCACAGCCTGCTTTCGCAAAATGCGGCGGTCGCAAACAGGACAACCAGTGGCTTGTGCTGCGCGATGGCGCCCGCGATGCTGAGCTTGTGCATGTCGTCGGGTGGCCGTCCGGAGTCGAGCTTGGTGGCGGGCATCTGGGACACCGTCGGATTGTTGGTGCGCGGCGCGGGCTGCCCCACCTCAGGAATGGTCAGGCGCGGCTGCACCGAGAAGGCTGCCTGTAGCGGCAAGACGCGGCCTCCTTCCTGGAGGTCTGCCTCCACACCCCAGTTGCCGGGCTTCGTGAACACCGGATAGGAGACGTACACCCCACCAATGGCGAACGCCGCACTGTTCTTCGGTGTATTTGGCAGCCCCTGCGCAAAGAAATTGAACGACGCCGGCAGCGTGTCCTGGAGCACGGCGCTCTTTCCCTTCACCAGGAAGAATCGCGCGGTCACCGTCTTGCGCTCCACCGGATGATTGTTCTTCATGAGTCCGAAGGTGAAGCGCTGCCGTCCCAACGCGAGCTGACTACTCGCCACCAAGAGCTGATAGCTGGGCTGCTTCTGCGCCGGGACGGTTGGCGTCGCATTTGGGGGTGATCCCGAGGAGCCGCAGCCGGCCACGAATAAGGCGACTCCCAGACCACAGAGAAGAACTTTCGCGTTGCACATACCTCAGAGGATAGTGAACCCGCCCACATGACGCAATGGCTGGCACTTGGTACAATGTAGTGTTCACTAAATCGATAAGAAGGTGACCGATTGGCGCCCGCCCCGATGCCTAGTACAACGACCGCCCAGACGTCGGCAGATCCGATCTACGGGGAGCTGGCGGCGCTCTTCGGTGCTCTCGCAGATCCGACCCGCGCGCACATCGTCCATCTGCTGCTACAGCACGACTTGTGCACGCGGGACATTGCCACTCAATTGGGTGTCACCGACTCTGCTGTTTCTCAACATCTCGCCGTACTTCGCTCACTTCGCCTGGTTAGGTCCACGCGGGCCGGGAAGTTTATCAACCACTCCCTTGACGACGAACACGTCTCCCTCCTGCTCCGCGTCGGCCTGACTCATCTGGGCCACGGGGATCGCGCGGCTCAGCTGGAATCTCTGTCCGAGGTCTCGCTTTGACCTCGGCACACTCTCACGGTTTTGTCGCCGGAAAGCTGCGCCTGGCGCTAGCTCTGACCGTCGTCATTCTGATCGTCGAGCTGCTCGCCGGCGTCCTGTCTCAGTCCCTGGCCGTGCTGTCGGACGCGGGACACGTCTTCACCGATCTTGCAGCGCTGGGTCTCGCCTGGTACGCGACCATACAGGCACAGCGTCCCGCTGATGCGGCAAAGACCTTCGGCTACCACCGAACCGAGATTCTCGCGGCACTGGCGAATGCCGCCACCTTGCTGGTCATCGTTCTCGTCATCGCCTATGAGGCGGTGCTGCGCTTTCAGCATCCGCAACACGTCCAACCGTTACTGATGTCAGCCGCGGCCCTCGTTGGAATCGCGGTTAACCTTTACATCGGATACAGCCTGCGTGGGCAGCACGGCTCCAATCTGAATCTGCGGGCGGCTACGCTCCACGTGTTCGGCGATGTCGGCGCGGGAGTCGGAGTCATCGCGGGCGCCATCGTAATCGCCCTCACCGGCTGGTACGGCACAGATCCTCTAATCTCGCTGTTCATCGCTGCGCTGATCGCTCGCGGTGCCTGGGATATTCTCCGAGAGACCGTCGACATCCTGATGGAGTCAACACCACGCGGCCTCGAGGTCGAGGAGATGGTGCGCGAGATGACGCGGGTGCCGGGCGTGGTTGACGTGCACGACCTTCACGTCTGGGCGATATCGGGCGGAATGCGAGTTCTTTCCGCTCACATTCAGATGGACGACCAGCGCTTGAGCGAATGTGAGGCACACGTCGAAAACCTGAACCAGATGCTGCGTCGAAACTACTCGATCGACCACAGCACCCTGCAGATCGAATCCGCTTGCTGCGCCATGGATCTCTATTGCGACCTTTCCAACACCGCCGACCATCGTCATTCCGCGGGAAGCGGACTTGAAGCCTACCCCAGATAGACTTCGTCAACGCGGCACGAGTCATGCGGCTCGCTGCAGTTGATTCCGATGATGCCGACGCGCCAGCTTGGAAGGCCAGGACCCACTGTGTCTGCCGTTGGTCTTGGCTGCATGGGCATGTCCGGGATTTATGGGCCTGCGGATGACACGGAGAGTGTTGCCACTATCCATGCGGCGCTTGATGCCGGCATCACTTTGCTCGATACCGGTGACTTCTACGGGATGGGACACAACGAGCTCCTGATCCGAGAAGCCCTACGCGGGAAACGGCGGGACGAAGTGCTGATCAGTGTGAAGTTCGGGGCACTGCGCGACCCTGCGAACACCTGGCTGGGAAGCGACGGTCGGCCGGCCGTCGTGAAGACCTTTCTGGCGTACTCCCTGAAGCGCCTGGGTACCGGGTACATCGATATCTACCGACCAGCGCGCGTCGATCCGGCGGTACCCATAGAAGAGACCGTCGGAGCGATCGCCGAAATGGTCCAGGCGGGGTACGTCCGGTACATCGGCCTCTCGGAGGCCGGCGTGGACACCTTGCGGCGGGCGCAAGCGATACATCCTATTACGGACTTACAGATTGAGTATTCGCTGCTTTCTCGAGGCATCGAACACGAGATTCTTCCTGTCTGTCGTGAGCTGGGCATCGGCATCACGGCGTACGGTGTGCTGTCCCGCGGCCTGCTTTCCGGCAGCTGGTCCCGGGCGCGCGGCAGTACGTCCGGTGATTTTCGGGCGCGTGCGCCGCGGTTTCAGGGAGAGAACCTGGAGCACAATTTGGCCTTGGTGGAGGCGTTGCGCGCGGTTGCAGAGGCGAAGAGCACCACGGTCGCCCAGCTCGCCATTGCCTGGGTGCTGTCTCGCGGTGACGATGTCGTCCCGATAGTAGGGGCGCGACGACGAAATCAGCTAGCGGATGCACTCGACGCACTAGACGTGTCCTTGACCGACGACGATCAGGAGCGGATCGAGCGAGCAATCCCGGCCGGTGCCGCGGCGGGTGAGCGGTACGCCGCTCCCGGCATGGCACAACTGGACAGTGAAAAGACTGGGAGCATGTGACCGACGAGCGCGCGAGGCAGCCCCACACTCGCGTGAACGCACTCAAAGCGAGCACCGACTAGTCTTTGTCCTAAACCGGCTTTACCAAAAGGAAGGTCGCGTCTCCCCAGGCGACTAGCCTGCCACCCGGCCCATGACGCACCACTCCGAGATCGACCGTTAGTCGTTCGCCTTGACCAGATGGCATTCTCTCCTTGATCTCGGCGGTCGCCTCGATCGTGTCGCCGATGGAGACGATCTCGAGAAGCTCGAGCCGCTGCGCCATCAGCAGCACTCGCTCACCCTCGGCCTCGGCTCCAAGTCCCAAGAGCGCGGAGATCATGCCGGCGGCTTCTTCCAGCGTGTACAGCTGCTGCTCGGCCACCGAGTAGAAGGACATGTCGTGGCTATCGGCAACGCTCCCGTAACGGATACGGCCCGTTATGGCCAGGTCGGGCTGCAGCTGGTCGGTGGTGACCAGGAAACCTCCGGTACCGTCTGCCGGCTCTATCTGTGCCGACAGGGTCGCGCCTTCGAATACCGGCGCGCTGTAGCGGACGTTGGAGAAGCCGGCAATCGGAACATCGCGCCGCTGCTGGTAGGCGGTTCGCAGCGCCAGCAAAATTCCGGCGAGGCCGTGGGCGAGTCGGGCCGAGGGATCGACGGCCGCCTCGTCCATGCGGATGCCCAGCAGTGGAGAGCCTCGGTGCGCGGCTCCAGGCTCCATGTGCCAGACGGAGGTATCTCCCGAACGCCTCGCCAGCGCGCTTATCGACCTCGAGTCGATCTTGAGGGAGGTCTCATCAGGCTCGAAGCCGTCAGGCGGCTCCGCCAACAGCAGCGCCGTTTGGAATTCGGCCACTCGCCGTCTGGTGATCTCGAGTGTTCTGCTGGGCAGCTCGTTCAGCTCGACTCTCCTGGGGGTTGTTCCCTATCCGTACTACGGGAGTGTATGCGCCGCGCGAACACGCGTGCACTGCCCGCGTGGCGGACGGGATGTCAGTAGGCCGCAAGACAAGTTCAGCAAGTTGTAAGCGCGCCGAAAGATCCACACAAGATTTACATCCTAACGTGAGTTACGACATCCCACCCCTTGTAGCCGACCCCTTCAGGGGCGCCCTAACCCCCGCGCAGACACGAGAGCCCACGGACACCCCTCTAAATGCGTCAAGCTACCAGACTTGATTTTCAGAAGGGACGACAGAAGAGCATGAAGCCATTGGCCCCGGTTTTCGCCATCTGTTCGATTCTCTTTGCGGCTATTGCCGGATACAGCGTGGCGACCGCCGGCAGTCCGTACAGTCACCGATTCGACGCGGCGGCCGTGCCTACCAGCGGTATCCATAAGATCAAGCACGTGATTGTGATCATGCAAGAGAACCGCTCGTTCGACTCGTACTTCGGCACCTATCCCGGCGCCGATGGAATCCCAATGTCCAACGGCGTGCCGACTGGCTGTTCCCCAGACCCACAGTCCGGACAGTGCGTCAAGCCGTTTCTCAACCATCAAGACCTGAATAGCGGCGGGCCGCACGTCGCAGCCAGCGCGGTCCAGGACTCGAACGGCGGCAAGATGGACGGGTTCGTGAAGAGCGCCGAGGCCGGCAAGAAGGGCTGTGCCACCCCAGCCAATCCCGTCTGCGTCAACAAAGCGGTCGCCGATGTGATGGGATATCACGACGGCACCGACATTCCCAATTACTGGTCGTACGCGCGCAACTTCGTGCTTCAAGACCACATGTTCGAGAACGTCGCGAGCTGGAGCCTCCCCCAGCACCTCGCGATGGTATCCGGATGGTCGGCCAGTTGCAGCAGCGGGTCCGACCCCACGAGCTGCACTAGCTCGCTGGCCGGAAGCTCCTGGTGGACAAAGCCGGGGAGTCCTACATATGCCTGGACCGACATCACATATCTGCTGCACAAGCGACACGTTAGCTGGGGATACTACCTCGATGGAGGCGCCGGCAACGTGGGCTACGGCGGGGCTTCGGGCGTTCCCTACATCTGGAATGTCCTCCCAGGGTTTGCCGATGTGCAGGCCGATGGCCAGCAGAGCGGCGTCCAGGACCTCACGAATTTCTATTCGGCAGCCTCATCGGGGAAGCTTCCGGCGGTTTCCTGGGTGATCCCCCAGATCACCGACAGCGAGCATCCGCCTGCTCTGGTGAGCACGGGCCAGAGCTACGTCACCGGCATCGTCAACGCCGTCATGCACAGCAAGGACTGGTCGAGCAGTGCCATTTTTCTTTCGTGGGATGACTGGGGAGGCTTCTACGATCACGTAATGCCGCCGGCAGCCGATCAAAACGGCTATGGACTAAGGGTGCCCTCCATCGTGATCAGCCCCTACGCGAAAAAGGGCTACATCGATCACCAGACCGTGAGCCATGATGCCTACCTCAAGTTCATCGAGGATGACTTCCTCGGCGGTCAGAGGGTCGATCCTCGAACCGACGGCCGCCCCGACTCGCGACCGGACGTGCGTGAAAACATGGCAATGCTCGGAAATCTCGTCAAGGATTTCAACTTCAAGCAGAAGCCACGAGAACCCGTCATCTTGCCGGCCAATCCGGTTACCTCTCTCGTAGCGCCATCAGCGGCTAAGGCCACCCCTGCCGGCACCGGCAAGCTCCTGGCCAGTGGGACCCTGAACGCCCTTCTGCCCAAACGTCTCACCATCGCCACCGCCTCAGCAAATGTGACGCTGAATATAGTCGCGGCGACACAATTCGTGGCTCACGACCAAGTGGCCGCGGTAGGCGGTCTCAAGACCGGAGATTTCGTTGCGGCGTACGGACGCGCCAAGCGAGTACTGCGTCTCGTCTATTCGACAACGTCGTTCACTCCTACCCGCTAGGGGCGAGCTGTCGATATCGTTCGATCAGAGCCCTATCGCCGTGCACTTCGAGGCGATCGGCGGAAACCCGTCCAAACAGCCACAGAAATAGGTCTTCGGCTGTGCCACGAAGGGCGATATCTCCCTTGCCATGGCTGTTTTCCACCGTAAAGTCCTCACCCTCGAAGCGGACCAGCCACTCACCATCGCCGTCGGTCCGGTGGAGATGGTAGGTCTCCCCTTCGCCCCGCGACCACTCCTTCCAGTGACGTCCCGCCACGATCTGCACGTCGAAGTGCTGCTGGATTCCGTCCGTGGCGACATGTGGATCGATCGGACTCGTGTTGCCGACGGCATTCTCCGCGTCCCAGCGATGCACGGTATGCTCGACCGTTTGATTGCGCAGGTGAGTGATGCCTCGGTTGTCTCCGGACCAGTGCCAGACCGACTCATTTTCTCCAACGCCATCGAAGGTCTCGATCATCGTCGAGGCCGACCTGGTGTGCCATTCCACCAGACCATCCGGAATTCTTTCCAGATCCGCTCGTCCCGCGCTCGCCTCCTCGAACCACTCCATGACACCGGGAGGCGCGTTCAGATCCTCCTTTGGAATCTCGATCATCGACTGCGCCCGCATGCTCACCTGATATTCCCAAAACCGCTCCACCTCTGAAAGGTGGGCGACTAGCGTCGCCATGTACCAGTCGGGACACGTCGGAATCGGTGCGGACAGGTCCTTCGAGGCAGCGGCGTCGAACAGTGGCACGCTGTCTCGAATTGCTTTCAAATAGGAGTGTTTATCGAGCATTCTCGCTACCTCCAGCCGGCGTACGTTCAATCATATTAATAGTACACGTGTTCGAACAACGTCTTCCTGATAGAAAGAAGCTCCGGCGCATTACTGCCGGAGCCTCTTCGAAACGACTGGCTGGAAATCAGCCCAAATGGTCAATCCTGCTGTCAACTAGTTTCGCGAGTCCAAGTGCCTGAGACATGGATACGCTGCCGTATGCTCCCAGGTTCACCTCTGCCAGGTATGAACCTCGGCGCCAGATAAAGGTAGTGGTGCTGACCGAGCCGAAAGTGGGGCTGATCGCCGTCGAAGTCGTCATGAGTAGAGCCTTGTCACCAAGGCCCGACTGCCCTTTTAGGTGGAACTTCATGCTCTTGATGGCCTTAAATGCCTTAGCGACGGCTGTCGATGCGTAGCTGAACGCCCAGTTCGGTCCGGAAGAGTCCTTGAAGCTGAACACCAGGGACGACGCCGAGCTTACCCCTTTTACTACCGTGACCTTCCCGTTCTTGAAGCTGGTTGGCTTAATTCTGCCGAAGGTAGTGAGGTACCCGGATTCGAACCCGTGTAGATCGAACACCTTCTTCTGAGAGGCGGTCGTCCCTGACAAAGCCACCGTGTTCTTGTCCATTCCTTTGGCCAGAGTCTGCTTGAAACCGGAGCCAACCGCGTGCTTGATATCGGAGAGTGACAGACCCAACACTTTCACAGGGGCTTTGAGGGCCGGGGCAGCTGATGCGCCGATCGGCATAACGCTCGCGGCCATCACCACTAGACCCGCTAGGACAAACGATAGTCGCGGTAGACGCGTGCAAGTCGTAGTTTTCAAGGGAAAGACCTTTCAATGGCGGAGGTGTAAAAAGCGGACTCATTGTCACCGTAGGACGGTCATTTGTCAAGAAAGTCGAGGACCGGCCGGCTACCCTTCCTTCGTCGCCGAGAAGCCATACATCAGCGGAATATTTGGGACGCCCTGGGGAAGGGTCCAGCGTCGACCGGGGAGCTCTCGCATATCTCGATATGGGCGGAAGCCATTGGAATACGTCCATTCGCACAGCCTGGTGAGCCGGAGGTCCGCTTCAAGGAGGGCCGTCACCACTTCTCCGAGGCCCCAGTTCCATCCATACGACTTTTCCGGATTCTTGAAGCTCTCTACGCCGCGCTCGAACCCATTGAAGGTTCCACCAGTCTCGGCCACGTAATCGCTGACTCCTTCGTCCTCTTCGAACGGCTCTCGCTGATTGTCGTAGTTCCATCTCAGCTTGAAATCCTCGTCGAACCCGGCAGAAACGGGATGGAATTCGACGACCACCAGCCGGCCTCCCGACTTCAGGATCCCGGCCACGCCCTTTGCCCAGGTCTCAATGTCCGAAAGCCAGCAGAGCGCGCCATACGAGCTGAAGGCGACGTCGAAGCGTTCCGTCCGGCCGGCACTTGCCTGCAGCCAGTCATAAACGTCGGCGTGAACAAAATCCGCGTCCACGCCCGACTCTCGCGAAAGCTTACGTGCAAAGCCGATCGCTTCGTCGCTTATGTCCACGCCGGTGACACGCGCCCCCAATTGAGCCAGCGATAAGGTGTCCTGTCCACAATTGCACTGCAGATGCGCCACGCGAAGTCCGCGAATGTCCCCCAGCAACTCCAATTCCTCCGGAAAGAGCTTGCTGCCGCCGTTGCGAAAGAAAGCCGCCTGATCGCCTCGATGACTGTTATGCGCTCCCACCGTGTTGTTCCAGGAGCGTCGATTTTGCTGATGAAGGTCCGTGCGAATCATGCGGGTATTGTACGCGGCGCCCTTCATGGCGCGTATCCGCTCGTTCTTGATACCCTCTCTGTGATCGTTGACAAGGCGGCGAAAGGTGAGACCGTGCGTGATGGGACAGGTTCCCGCTTCCGGCTGTTTGCCATGTTTCTGGCCCTGCCTCTGCTTGCAGTCTGGACGCCTGCCTCTCACGCGGCTGCTCGCAGCCAGGCTGCCTCGTCGCCACTTGCCAAGGTCCGCTTCATTTACCACGGCCTAGCCGAGAAGCCTCCACTTCAGGGTCAGCGCGTCGGAAAAGTTCGGGATCCGCTCTTCAATTCGTATTTGTTGCGCACGCGCCACGCGGAAAAAGCCTCCATCAGCTTCGTCGACGGTACCGTCATCCAGATCAATCAGGACACCGACGCCGTCCTGGCTTCACCCCACCAGACTCACGTTCGCAAGGGTGAGATCGCGGAATATTTGGCACCTGGCGCCGATCACAAGGTTCAGACGGCGACCGCCGCGGCTTCGGCCATCGGGACCACCTATGACGTTCGAGTTACGGGCCCGACGAGCATCTTCGTCGTTCTGCACGGCGCGCTGCAGGTCACGAACGGCAAGGGTCAGGTTCTGGTCAAGAGTAACCATGAGACGCTCGTTCGCCAGGGTGTCCCTCCGACGCCGCCGTCGCCGGTAGACGCGCGCGCGGTGTTCGCCTGGACCGACGGAATCCCGACCCCAGATCTGGGAGAAGACGTGTCGCTCGACGCGAACGGAGGTGCCATCAAATCCTTCTCCTCTCAACGCGAGGGAAGCGGCTCCGCCGGTAAGGTCGAACACATCCACGACGGCCTGCTGAGCCAGGGCTGGGAGTCGGCCGCGGGCCAGGTCAGCAACCAGTTCGTGAAGGTCGGCTTTCTCGGCGGCAACCTCTACCGCGTGGCCGCCGTCATCATCGACCCCGCCGCGACCTACGGCGACCCCTCATCAGAAGATCTGAAGGACTTCGAGATCCGGGT
>DHWR01000171.1:15087-15209 GCA_002413265.1 Chloroflexi bacterium UBA5177 | reverse complement strand
CAGGGCGTCAGCTTCCGCTGGTATACACGCCAGCGCGCAATATCGCTTGGTCTCTCGGGCTGGGTCCGCAATTGCCCGGACGGAAGCGTGGAAGCCGTAGTTGAGGGTCCGGCTGACGCAGT
>DHWR01000171.1:0-14947 GCA_002413265.1 Chloroflexi bacterium UBA5177 | reverse complement strand
TGTGTATAAGAGACAGGCGCCTGAGAACGCGCGGCCAGGTCCAGGGCGTCAGCTTCCGCTGGTACGCACGCCAGCGCGCTATATCGCTTGGTCTCTCCGGATGGGTTCGCAATTGCCCCGACGGAAGCGTGGAAGCCGTCGTTGAGGGTCCGGCTGACGCAGTCGGCTCGTTCGCCTCCTGGGCGCGACGAGGCCCCGCGATGGCCTCCGTTGATGTCGTGGACGCAGAAGTGGAGGCTGCGATCGGCGACACTTCGCCATTCAGTATTCGCCACTGAAAATGCCGATCTACACGTGTCACAGCGGCTCACCCGGCCACGTTCTCAAATCAGGATGTACAACGTGGGGAGGGTTCCAGTGTCGTCAATCAACAGTCGGATAGCCGGCCTACGCCTCCTCACTCTGATTGGGTGCGTGTTGATCGTGCGTCCACCTTTGAACAGCTCCGCGAACGCTCAGAGCGTCGCCCCCACTCTCCGGTTTGTCAACGTTCAAGGGCACCAGATAGCGGTGCGCGGAGATGGCTGGCGGCCAAATGGTCGCGTTGCCTTCAGCGTGAGATACTCCGGGCGCTGGACGCAGGGCAGGCAGCTCGCGGCCACGTCCTCCGGCAGCTTCACGGTCGCCATAGACAACATCAATCTGTGCGGCGGGTCACTGTTCATGGCTCGGGACTTCAACGGTCGCAAAGTTTTGCTTGCCGGCCCGGCGCTCATGTGTGCCACGCCATTGAACCCTCCACGACCGATGATCACGGTTGTTCGGGGGACTGTCGTGCATGCACATCAGGTACGCGTCATTGGGGTGAGCGCAAAGCGTCAGGTGACGCTTCTTGTCGGCGACATCCTCTACTTCTGGGAAGCTGGAGGAGCGTCTGCGGGGTTCACTCCGACGGCGGACAACCATTTCCTGTACCTGATTCGGCAAGGGCAAACTCCGCCGAAGATGTGCGCCCAGGTGACGTGCCAGCAAGGTTTTTTCTGGACGTGGGTAGCCATGCGAGCAGGAAGCACATCGATCGATTTCTCGGCGCAGTGCCGCCAGGCGACTCCTCCCTGCGAGATCCCTGATTTCCTTTTACGGGTCCACATACTGGCGTGAAGTGCATGGCACGGGACTTGCTGCGCTCTGGCACCATACTCGTTCCTTTCGCGAGTGGGCCTCCCCCGGCAGAACCAAGGACATACAAATGAGATACCCCGCCAGCCGCGTTTCCTATCTCCATAGGCACGATCGGCGCCTCGCCTTCGGCTCGGCTCTCGAAGCCGCAATTCCGCGACTAGGAGACGTATGCCGAAATCTGACTCTGTACGTGCTGATCGCCGCCTTTTGGGGCGTCGTGCTCTACTGCGCGCTCTTGGCGGCGCTCTAACCGGCTACTCGTTCCGCAGCACTTCAATGGGGCGAATCCGCACGGGAGCGCGCGCCGCGAGGTAGGCGGTGACGACGGCCAGAAGCGTGGCTCCCGCGAGCACCAAGACGGCTACCACCGGATCGAAGCCTATTGCCTTCTGAAGTGCCAGATGGGAAATGACACTGAGCACCGCGGCTACCAGCACTACGCTCACTGCGCCGGCCAGGGTACCTCCCAGGGCGTTTTCCACCAGCACGAACCGCAGCACGCTCCGCGGGCCGAACCCGATCGCCTTGTAAAGAGCCATTTCCCTTCGGCGCTCCAGCATCGCCAACGCGACGCCATTTCCGACCACCGCCAGTCCGGCGCCGAGTCCGAGCGCCGTTATCACCGCGAGCAAGTTGAGCAGCTCGTTGAGAATCGTTTCAACCACGGCGGTGAGGTCGCCGATATCAACAACCAGAGAGCCGGTTGCCTGGCGCTGAAGCTGTGTGGCGTCGTGCGTCAGCTGATCCGGCGATATCGAGTACGAGATGATGAACTGTGCATCCTGTCCTCCAACCGCTAGCGCCACCGATCGATCGGCATAGATGGGAGCGCGAAAGAAGGACGCAAAACCCCGCCGCCGGGTACGATCGTAGAAGCCTGCTATCCGAATCGTGGATGTGCGGCCGCTTCCCGGCTCGCGGAGCGTGATCGAGTCGCCCTCCTTGAGGTTGTAGGGCGGGTAAAGAAGCTCACTTCGAACCAGCGCGTTCGAGGAACCCGTGTCCGCCGGTCCCAACATCCTGCCACTTACAATCCGAATGTCGCCGGCGGTCTGATTGTGCCGTAGATCCAGTCCGGTGACACCACTCAGTGCGCGCCCTTGTTCGTCCGCGGTGTCTCCATTTGGTGCGGAGCTGGAAGGCCAGACGACCCTGTCCAGCGGTTTTCTATTGATCTGAACCGGCTCTGTTGAAGCCTCCACGATGTCGGATCGTGACTGCACGGCTTTCAGCTTGCTTGACGCCTTGAGCAAAGCTTTCTGCCCTGAGGGGCTGGCGATCGCCACGAGATTGACCGATGAGTTGCTCGCGATCACGGCATTTATCTGGCTCTCGAGACTCACTGCAACGGTGAGCGTCACGCTCATGGCCAGCACTCCCACGAGAAAGGCCACCAGCGTCACCGAGGTTCGGGCCCTTCGGCGGCTCAAGGAACGAACGGCGATCACGAGAGGTAGCCTTCCGGCCGCGGACGCCAGAGCCATCACGCCCCAGATCACGGCCGCCAATCCAAGAATGGGGCCCAACGGAGAGCCGGCCCGCACCGCGACGGCGGTAAGCACGACGAGCACAATCAATACCGTTGTGCCGAGCAGCCTGCTGCGTGGTGGACCAAGCCGTCCGATCCAGCTCACGATGAGGGCGAACAGGCCGGTGAAGAGCGCCGCCAATGCCGCTGACGCGATCACGAATTCGGCCGCCAACACTGGGCTGCCCATGATCGCTGCCGAGAGTCCGGCAAAGAGCGCCAGAACTATCGCCAGCAAACCAAGGGTCTGCGCCCAACCGGTAGCGCTTGCCGCGGTTCCCTCGCGCAGAATCTCGAGCGGCCGGAAGCCCGCAGCTCGAACTATCGGCATGAGAGAGAAGAGCAGAGTGGCGCCAATTCCGAGCGCGACGCCACCTAAAAGGCTTCCAGTGTCAAACTTGAACACGACCTGAATGGCCATTGCGCGCGCCAGCGCGTCGGTGACCGCCTTGCTTATGGATGCGCCGATGGCGGCGCCCACAGCTCCTCCGACGAGCCCCAGTAGGAGCGCTTCTCCGCCAAAGAGAACGTACAGTGACCTGCGCCGGAAGCCGACCGCTTTGAGCATGGCGATCTCAAGCCTGCGCCAGGTCAGCATTGATTGCATCGCGTTCAGAATGCCGATTCCCGCGATCAGCAGTGCCATGAGCCCGACCAGCAGCATGAACTGTTGGAAGTCGTGCACCTGCTGTTGCGTCGATCGCATGGCCTCTTGAACGGTTTGAACGGTGGCTACCGGGAACTGCGACCGCAGTTGAGCGGCCATTTTCGACGGGTTCCCCGGCACGTTGAGGTATACGGCAGAGTATTCGGGCAGCCGCCCGGAGAGCGCTGTTGCAACCTTGGATCGCATGGTCATGACGGCGGAATGTTCGAAGCTCGTCTCTGCCAAGATGCCTCGAATCGTGGCATGTAATCCCTGGCCACCGACACTTCTCACGTAGACGCGACTGCCGACCGATACACCGAGCTCGTCGGCCAGAACGGTGGTAACCAGCACGTCTCGCGGCCCTGTTAGCAGCGTTCCCACGTTTCCACTCGACGGACTTACAAACGTCGGCTGTCCCCCGATGGGATAGTTCCGTGAAACGGCCTGGATGTCGAAGGGCACCAGATGCCCCCCGGCGGAGACTGCCGCTGCGTGCAGGTTCGCAACAGCCGTCCACTGAGAAATCTGACCCTGTCGCTGAAGGCTCGAAAATACTGCAAGGTCGCTCTGAGAGATCGGCGATGCCTCACTCGCAACGGATATGTCGCCACCGTTTGCGGCCCTTACGTTTGAGGTCAGGGCGTTCTGGACCGTGAGCGTCGCGGTCTGCAGCGCGACAACGCTCGCGACTCCAACGACGATGCAGAGCAAAGCAAACACTGATCGCCGGCCACTTCGGCGAAGGGATCGGGTCACGTACCGCAGCCAGAAAATCACTGCTCGATCAGCAATCCGTCGCGAAGTCGCAGCACTCGATCGGCGCGGCCGGCGACGGCGTCGTTGTGTGTCGCCACCAGGATGGTCGTGCCGAGCCTGGCGCGAATATCAAGAAGGAGCCTCATCAGGGCATCACCTGTTTCGGTGTCCAGGTTACCGGTGGGCTCGTCCGCCACGATCATCGATGGGTCAGACACCAAAGCACGAGCCACTGCTACCCGCTGCTGCTCGCCACCCGACAACTGTGAGGGGCGATGCATGAGTCGATGAGCGAGTCCGACCTCCGCCAGAGTCTCCCGGGCATGTTCGGGCGTGTGGCCATTACGTCCGGGGACGTGGAGTGGAAGCTGAACGTTTTCCAGTGCGGTCAGCGTAGGGATCAGATTGTAGGACTGGAACACCATTCCAACTTTGCGAGCACGAACGTCGGCCAGTCGGTTCTCGGACAAGTTTCCGATTTCCTCCCCGTCGAGCACAATGCTGCCCGCGGAGGGCCGGTCGAGACCCGCCACTATGCCAAGCAGCGTGCTCTTCCCGCTGCCCGACGGCCCCATCAGCGCGACCATCTCACCGCGACCCAGCTCGAAGCTCACTCCATGCAATATGTGGATCGTCTCGCGCCCGAGAGCAAGCGACTTTTCAACGCCTCGAGCTACCAGGGTTGGCTGCGACGTCATTTCCCTGCCCACATGTGCCAGCTGCGAACGGCGTTCAGAACGATCTGAGCGAGCCGCGCGTGCCCGCTGTTGCTCGGGTGCAACCCGTCACTGGCGATCAAGCCGGGATGAGACGCCATCTCGTTGCCGTACGGCTGCAGATTCAAGAACCGGGAGTGGGTCTGCCTGGCAATGGTGCTCATGCCGGAGTTCCAGCTCTGGACTACGCTGCCGACTCCCGAGATGTGCTGCCGAGTGACCGCCGGCAGCTTCGACACATCGGGAAGGCCGACGATCAGCACCCGGCATCTCGCTTCCCGAAGGGTAGCGACAAGATCGTGAAGGTCAAGGAGAAAGGACTGACGCGTGACTCCGGCGCGAAGATCATTTACCCCGAAAAACACGGTGCACAACGATGGCCGGGCATTCAACGCTGAGGTTAGCTCTCCCTGGTAGGCTGCGTCGATCGTGGTGCCCGGGACGCCCGCATCCACGAAATGCGTGGCTCCAAGCAGGCTAGAGAGCCGGTATGCATAGCCATTCGTATGCGGCACCGCCCCGACCCCGTACGTTTCGGAAGCCCCGAGGGCGGCATAGGTCCCGGGCAGAGGCGGTAAGAGGGAGGGCTCGGTAGGTGAAGGACTGAGCTGTGACCCGGCGCCGGACTGGCTGCACCCGGCGAGCATGGCCGCGGCCAGCAGTAGGGAGAGTATGCGAAGGATCAAAGAATATTGCTCAAGTGATGAGGCGTGGTCCCCTGCCCGTCAAGGTACCCAAGTATACGAAGGCTATATGAGGAATGGATGAGACTGGGTCACGCCTTGTAGGCTACTAGACCATTGCCCCCGAGCACATACAAAGTCCCCCCAGCAACCATGACGCCGGTCGCGCCACGGTTGTTGAAACCCGGCACTTTGATAGATCTGAGGACGACTCCGTTGGAAGCACGTATGATGTCGACTCGGCCCAGCGCGTCGTTGAGCACGTAGAGCAGATGGTTCGCAACGACCATCGATGACGAAGGGCCGACATCCGCCCCCCACAAGTACCTTCCATTGGTCGCGTTCAGCGCGATCACGCCCGGATGGTGCCGGTTCGACGGGAGAAATAGCGTGTTATATGCAAGAACCGGGTTGCCGGCAACGATCCTTCCAAGATCCGCTTTCCACACGGCGACGCCATTGGGCGCGATCTCCCCGATCCACGATCGGCCAGGTGTAGCGCTGCCCGGCTGCCTTCCTACCAGAACGAACGCGTACGCTCGATGAGAATCACCCAGCCAGCGCGCATTGATCTGAAGTGTGCCGACCAGCCGGCCCGATGACTGGTTGTAGACGTGGGTCGTGCCACTTTGCTGCCCGACCGTTTGATAGAGAAGTCCATTCAGGGCGGCGGGCGTCTGGCCAAAGTTGCCGGCATGGGACCAGATTTTCCTGCCCGTTTGCACGTCGAGCGCATAGGATGCCAGGATGCCGCACGGATTCTGGCAGCCTTTTCCGGTGTACAGAGCAGGCCAGTTAGCCACCAAGCTCGTCGCCCCGCCGGCCGAATACCAGCGCAAGGCACCGGTGTGTGGGTTCAAAGCGACGACCTCCCGTAGGTTTGCGACCACGAGCGTGTCATCCGGATGTGCCAGCGCCATCGGGCTGTCGTTTGCACCTCTCTGCAGACGAAGCATGGCCGGCGTATAGGTGAGCAAGACCTTGCCGTCAGCCGCGTTCAGCACCACTACCTTCGACGGTGAAAGTGGCACGGGCTGGATTATGTAGACCCGCTGATCCGTGGCAATAGCCGAGGAGACTCGTCCGACAGACCAGGCCACGTGAAGCAGTCTGACGTTTCCGGAGCCAAGCGTCGATTCGTTGGCGTTGAACGAGGAATCGTGAGCGTCGTGTCCGAACATTGACCAGGTGCTGACGGTCGCTGCCGAGACGTCACTCGCGCCGATTACCAGAACCACGGCCAGAATTGCGAGGATTCGAGACAAGGGAAAGCCTCCCTGACAGTGCTGCGGTGAGAATACCACAGCATTTGGGGAAGCTTGGAACCCTGGCGAAAGCCGGTGGTTAGTTCTGTGCCGGTGCCTTCTGCCGGATCTGGCGAATGAAATGAGGGCTGCATCGAAGCTGCATGGATACCTGCGCAACCGTCAGGCCTTGCCTGAGGAGCCGTTCTGCGATGCGCTGCTTCTCTTCGAGGAGTGCGCGAGTCTGGGAACCGGGTGAGTAGTGTGCCACGTGTGTGCCCCTCCTATTTGCGGGGGGGGATCAAAACTGATCCTGCAAAGCAGATGCTACGCGGCTATCGCCCTTTTGTCTGTGATCTAGATAACAGCGGTGAGACGACACCAACTGTTGCGGTGTATCGTTCTTCCTCAGTAGACTCACGCATCTGCTCAGTGTTTCAGGAAAGTGACGTGCCGCTGACTGTCCTCGCCATCGCCGACGAAGTTAGCCGCACGCTTTACGACTGTTTCGAGCGAGAACGTTGGAAATCCGTCGATTGCATCCTGTCCTGCGGCGATTTACCTCCCTGGTATCTCGACTTTCTCTGCTCGAGTCTGACCATTCCGGTTTTCTACGTCAGGGGCAATCACGATGGCGGCTATCGCAGCAGTGAGTACGAAGGCAGCCAGAACATCCACGGCAAAATAGTGAATTTCAAGGGTCTCCGGATCGCAGGCTTCGAGGGTTCAGCCAGGTACAACGGGGGCCCCTTGCAATACACGCAGCGAGAAATGAGCCACGCCGTGCACCGCACGCGGCTCAGCGCTCTCCGAGCGGGAGTACCCGACGTTCTTGTCACCCATGCTCCACCTACTGGGCCCCACACCGGCGCAGACGTTTGCCATGCCGGATTTGACGCCTTCGTCTCTGCGCTCAACGGATGGAAGCCGCAGCTGCTTATTCACGGGCACATGCATCACTACGATGGAGCTCAGAAGCCCTATCGCTCGGGTGCGACTACGATCCTCAACGCTTACCCATATAAGCTCCTGCAAATACCGATGCGCCCCCAGGAGGTTGCCGAGACGAAAACCGCCTCAGCGCATTTGTCGATCAAGCGTCTCTTTGCCCATCGACATGCAAACAGAATGGTCGGTCTGACGTCCCGAGATAGGTGACCCTCCCTCGCGCCGTGATCCGTCGAGCTGCCCACTGCGTAGCTATCTTCGAGAGGACCTCTGGACCGAATGGTGCTGGATCAGGCAAGTGATGAAGCGCTCATCGCAGCAATTCAGGGAAGGGACGTAGTAGCGCTAGAGCTGCTGTACGAGCGCCATCGAGTGCTGGCATACTCCCTCGCCCTTCGCTCGCTCGCGAGTGAAAGCGACGCTGAAGACGTGGTCCAGGAAGCCTTTCTCAACGTCTGGCGCGCTGCATTGACCTATAGGCCCGAGCGAAGTACCGCTCGCTCATGGATCCTGAGCATCGTGCATCACAGGGCGATTGACAAGCTACGTGGAAGAAAGAGCAGAGTGCAGCCGGTGGCGCTAGAGGAAGGTATGAACGTTCCCGACAGCGCAGACGTGTGGCGCGAAGTGGCAAACAACCTCAACGGGGAGGACGTGCGCCTCGCGCTTCAAACGTTACCCGTGGAACAGCGCCAGACGATAGAGCTGGCCTACTTCCAGGGATACACCCAAACCCAAATTTCAGAGATGATGGATGTGCCTCTTGGAACTGTCAAGGGCCGCATGCGAATTGGCCTCCACAAGCTGAAGACCCTCCTCGAGGGCAGTACGCAGGAATTGGCAATCGATTGAACGATCACGACGATTTATTTAGCCTGGACCTCGGCGCATACGTTCTCGACGCGCTCGAACCATCGGAACGAGTGTCATTCGAGTCGCACCTCCGTAATTGCGCGAAGTGCCAGGCCGAGGTTGCCGAGCTTCTGCCCGTGGTCGATCTGCTCCCACTTGCGGTCGACGCCGTCGAGCCGCCTCAAGAGCTGAAGGCCCGATTGATGAGTGCGATCGCCGACGACCGCAGCGAGAAGCCGGCACTGGTCCCGCTTACCGGAGGAGCTCCGCCTCGGAGGAGCCGTCCTCTACTCAGTCGCGGTGAGGCGCTTCTTGGACTGGTTGCCGCGGTGATCATCGCTGCGTTAGGAATATGGAATCACCAGCTCCAGAATCAGATCGACAGTCAAAAGCAAAGCATCGCGTACCAGCAAGATGTCAATCGAGCCATATTGTCGGGAGCCTCCGTAGCTCAGCTGGCCGCGACCTCCGCCGGCTCAGCCGCGCAAGCGACCATGGTGCAGCCGAAGGACGGTGGCTCACCCTACTTGCTGGTCGGCAACCTGCCCGCGGCTCCAAACAACAAGGTGTACGAGCTTTGGTACATCCGCGGCGCGACGCCTCATGCCGTCAAAGTGTTCCACTACTCAGGCAGCTCGCCCTCGATCGTGCCGATCGCACAGCCAATTGCCTCGCACACCGTGGCTGCCATCACCATCGAGCCAGGACCGCAGGGCAGCAAAGCTCCGACGACCAAGCCGATCGTCGCCGGTAAGCTCAACGCTTGAGGCTCTGCCCAGCTGGGCCTTGTCGTATGATGCAGCGTGAAGTTTCGGAAAAATGTAGGGGGGCAGGACAGGTCGCTTTCGGGGTGGCACGCCGGAGGTCGCTGGGCTGACCAACAAAGCGTTCCCTGGTACCGGCTTACCTATGCGGTTCTTGGCCTATTCCTCAGATTTTGGGTGCGTCGATTTCGGGCGGTCGGGATCGAGAATGTCCCCAAAGAGGGCGGCGTCTTCCTTGTAGCGAATCACGAGTCCGGCATGGACCCTTTTGTCATCGGCTATCCGATACCCTGGCGCATGATTCGAGGCCCTGGCAAGATCGAGCTGTTCGCGCATCCGATTGGCGCCTTCTACCTGAAGAAGATTGGGATGTTCCCGCTGCGGCAGGACATCGCCGACTCCGGTGCCGTGAGAGCCATGGTAGAGCTCTATAGAAAAGGTCGGGTGGTCTTGGTGTATCCCGAGGGCGGACGAAGCGTGGACGGCAAGCTGCAGCCTTTTTTCCCCGACTTTGCGCGACTCATGATTCGCCTGAAAGCGAGGATGATTCCGGTCGGGGTAGAGGGGACATACGAGCTCATGCCCACGGGGGTGCATTTCCCAAGGTTCAACTCACCGGTGGTGGTAGCCTTCGGAGAGGAGTTCGACCTCAATCAGTTCTACGGCGGCAAGGTGAGCGACGAAACTGCCCAGGAAGCCGCAATACTGCTCCGTGAAAAGGTTGCGGCCATGATCGCTCTGGCCGCGGAAGTCCGCGCAGAGCTGTAGGCCAAGCGGGTACCCGGCGCGACACTAAACGCTTCGAGCCCGCGCCATTCTCTGTTCCAACAATCGGAGCACAGACTCCCGCGCCCGACCCATGGCGTTCCGCGCGAGACGCAGGGACTGTCCTATAGCCGCATCAAGCGCGACACGGTCCGGCTGCGAGTATTCCTCGGGCACGGGTAGAAGGTCTCGGTTTGCGACAGAACGATACGCATCGAGAATCGCGTGCAGGAAGCGTTCGTCAACCCGATCGGTGTCGGGCACGGGAAGCTCGGCCATGTCACACAGCGCGTACTGTCGAACGCCGTCACCGAGCCCAGTACGTCCGTGCCTCTCCAGTGAGAGATGCGTGAGCGAGCAGTTCAGCACGGCCGACGCTAGATCTCTTTCGCTGCGTGGATTAAGAGTCAGCCAATAAAACGTCTGATCCGCGATGACGCCGCCAAGAGGAGCCACAAACAGGTAGCGCCGGTCGAAGAACCGCGGACACAACACATCGCCCGTGGGTGGCACACCGACGGCGTACCAGAGCTTTCTGCCACGAAGAGTTGGCAGGTCCGGCCAGCCAATGCCCTGAGACGTGCTCTGCGCTTCTGCCCACCGGAGGTACGCAAGCGCACCCGCCTTCCCGGCTTGGGAGAGCTCGCCCTTCGTCTCCCTACAAACGAAGAGCCGTGTCGAGGCATTTTGGGCGTCGAAGACGATGCGCTTCGCTTCACGAGGTGACTTGATTGCCGGCACCAGATATTCGTCTTCAATGGAAAACCGCTCAATGAGGTCCGGAGTCGGGTAGAAAAACTCATTCAGGCCGGTCTTCACGGGGTAGACGAGCTGTCCGCGGCATCTCAACGGAACCAGTTGATCGCCGGCGAGTCCTGCAGGAAGATCTCTGTCCTCCGCGGGCGCGGCGCGTGCAGCGCTATGGGGGGGCGGAGCAAATGCCGAGGATAGCTCCACCTGGTCGAGTCTCTGATGGACGGAGATCCGTCTGACCTGTCCGACCTCGCCGAACATGCAGCCGGGTCCCGCCACCAGGATGCCCGTATTCACCGCCGCCGATGGAAAAGAACGGCTCGTGGCGCTCTCCAGGAACGCCGCCGACCGATCGGTCATGCGCAGAGCCGAAGTGATGACCTGCCGGTATCGCGCTTCCAGCAGTGCGGAGGGTAGGACGAAGCACAAAGATCCCGTCGGACCCAAGAGGGATAGGCCCAGCAAGACAAAGAAGACACTCAGATCCGAACGTCCGTCCAGCTCAATCCCTGGAAAAACGGACTCCAGACGCAGCTCAATCGTCTCCCGGTAGCGCGCAGAGTTCATCTGGCCCACCGGATCTCGAATCCACGCGTGTCGCAGATACGGCGGGTTGCCCACCACACAGTCGTACGGCGCTGTCATCGTCGGGGCGCCGGAAGGCCCAGTCTCCGCGCGCAGGAAGTCAGAACGCGTGAGCTCCGTGTGTGCCCCACAACCCATGAGAGCCCTCTCGGCCTCCTGTAGCGCGGCGAGCTGCACATCGTTTCCATGCAGCAAGGTGCTTCCGAACGCTTTGGATTCCGCGCCGGCGACACCACGCATGACTTCCACCATCCCAAGGAGAATGTCTCCGTTTCCGCAGGCCGGATCGAGCACACGTGTCCGCCTGCGGTCGAGGAGGGATGAAGCGAGCCGCCGAAGCCGTTGGCTGCCCGACGAAGTAAGACCGTCCAGCAACGATGCAAGCGAATGCTGCGGGTGCGCCGCGTGCAGAGTGGCGGCAAGAGCAAGCCGGCAGGTTATCCTCGCCTCGCACTCTGGGGTAGCGATAAGCCGGAACACCGGATCTGCACGCGCTCTCAACTCTGCTTCTGGAGCTCCCGCGTCGCCCACGTTCGAACGGTGCTGGCAGCATCGTCTTTCGCTCGATCGAGATACTGCCTTCCCAGAATGTCGCTTCCGAGCTTATAGAAGCGGCGACGCGTGGAAACCGAGCCCGCGGTTCCTATGCCCCGTTCAATGACGTTGCTCACCACGGAGGCCGGGATAGCCTCGTGGTGCTCGGCAAGGATATCGGCTACAGCGGCATGAATCGCATCGGTCGAGCTGCTGCGATGCCCAATGTAGGTCTGTACCAGATCGCCGGGATCGGAGCCGAATCTAGGCAACGAGGCCAGGCCCAGTCTCACCATCGTGCGGCTAGACCACGATGGTGCATGCGCGACCCAAAAGGGCATGTGCTCGGCCACGAAGGCAGCGCGGGCAGAGGTCACGTCGTCGGGCAATGGAACCTCGAGATGAGGCTGTCGCATGTGCATCCACGCCAGACAGAGCTCTGAGCGCGTCTCGGGGGGAAGCTCCTCGGCTTCGACCAGAGTTCTCACAAGCTCCCGCGCTCCTGGTTGATCCTGATGACGCGCAGCAAGCGAATGTCCCCAGAAAGCTCGCTCACCCGAAGACATTTCGCTTTTTTTCAGAAGGCTGGAGAAAAATGACAGCATGGTCCGCTTATCAGTCCCTTGGAAAGGGTTGTATTCGCCGGCGGAGCAAACAAGCGCGTACCGAAGATCTCCAGTCGTGAGGCGCTTGTGCGATATCAGGAGCTCGAGAGCCGAGAATATTCCGAACGGATTACCGAACTCCGCTCCGTAGCTCAGCTTCCCGATTGCCAATGCAGACACGCCAAGCTTGGTTGCCGGGCATATCCTGCGGTCGTGGAGGATGCGTTGCGCCGCAAAACCAAACACGTAGGGCTGGCCCATTCGTTCTTCGATGAGGAAGATTGTCCCGCCACCATGCTTGTCGTAACCGTACAGCTCTTCGAAGTAGTCCTTGAGGCCACGGACCAAGTCTTGACGGAGAGCTGTGCGCTCTTTACCTACGGCTCCGACCTGCTCATAGAAGGACGCAAGGTCGAACTTCTCCTCGCCCACCGCGGACTCTCCCCACCGACACTACCGTTACTGTACCGGTGAAGCGAGCATATCGCAAGCCGAATTCGAGCCCGACCGGATATCAAGGAAGATACTCTGGAAAGCTATGACAGACCCCTTTCCGTTCCCCCGAATTCGGGCAATCCTGATCGATCTGGACGGGGTCCTCTTCCGCGGGAACACAGCGCTTCCCGCGGCGAGTGACTTCATTCAATTCCTTCGGGAACAGGGAATCGCTTTTCGACTCATCACAAACAATGCGACCTTGACGCCGAGCCAATATGTGGCGAAGTTGCATTCGATTGGCATCCTCATTGAAGTGGAAGAGCTGTTTACCAGCGCCCTGGCGACCGGTCTGTACATGAAGCAACAGGGGGCGAGCGGAGACAGCGCGTACGTGATCGGCGAGGATGGTCTGCGTTCGGCACTGATCGAGAGCGGTGTGCGCCTTACGGATGGCGATGCCGACTGGGTCGTGGTCGGCCTCGATCGGCAGGTCACGTATGACCGGCTCGCCCGCGCAGCCCTCGCCGTCGAGGCGGGGGCTCGCTTCGTGGGCAGCAACCCGGATGTGTCGTTTCCAACGGAAGCGGGTTTGGTACCCGGGGCCGGCGCTCTTCAAGCCGTCATTTCTGCCACGACTGGTGTCGATCCGGTAGTCGTCGGCAAGCCGCAGCCATTGATGTTTGAGCTGGCAATGGAACAGTTGGGCAGCATCCGAGAGTCGACCGCCATGCTTGGCGACCGCTTGGATACCGACATCCAGGGTGCGCAGGCCGTCGGGCTCGCTTCCATCATGGTCCTCACCGGCGTCTCGACCCGCTCCGACCTCGAACACAGTGCGGTCCAGCCCACGCTGGTTGTCGATGACCTTCCGGTGCTCATAGGTCTCTGGAAGAAAGCTCTGGAGGCTTGAGGGGTTGCGAAGAGCCATGGCCACCGCTGTCGACACGCTCTTGGCCGCTTTGCTTGCTTACCTCGGCTTCCGTCTGGCCCAGTCCCTCTCGCCCTGTCCCAATCCGGCAAATTGCTTCGCTCAGATCCCGCTGGGAATTGGCGGAGCCCTGCTTCCAATTGCCGGCTACTTCGCGTTCGGACACCGTTTGTGGGGCGAGACACCTGGGGAACATGCAGTCCGAACGAGCAGGATCACTAGTCGTAGGAGATGGTAAACCGGGCAGCAATGCCCATGTATCGAGCCCTCTAAGACTCCTCTCAGCCATGCTAAACTCGTGTCGGGCACTCTAGAACTTTCCCCCACAAATGTGAATAGTTGCTAGGGTTGCGCCTTGGAAATTACGTATTTAGGGCATTCGGCTTTTCGTTTGCGGGGGAAAGACGTCACGGTTGTGACCGACCCCTTTCCGCCTGCCATCGGTTTCTCGATGGGCCAGCCGCAGGCACATATCGTCACGATTAGTCACTACAGCCCCAACCACTCGTTTTTCGAGGGGGTGACGGGCGAGCCGCGGCGTATCGATGGCCCCGGCGAGTACGAGGTCCAGGATCTCCTCATCGCGGGAATTGCCACCTCGTATGAGCCATTCAAGGGAACGACAAACACGGCGTACGTGTTCAGGTTCGACGACCTCGTCGTCTGTCACCTCGGCGACGTCAATGGCTCGCTTCAAGATTCCCGCGTTGAGGAGATTGGCAGCATAGACGTGCTTCTGGTGCCCGTCGGCGGCGGAACTGTTCTCGGACCGTCGCAAGCGGCGAACGTTATTCACCAGCTCGAGCCATCCATTGTCATCCCGATGCATTACAAGCTCGAAGGGGCAAATGTCGACGGCATGGAGCCGGTTGAGCATTTCTGCCGAGAGGTCGGCCTCAAAGAGGTCGTCCCAGAACCGAAGCTAACTGCAAATCGAAGCTCGCTGCCTAGCGAGGTCCGGGTAGTCGTACTTGAACACAAGCGGGTTTAGGGGGAATCGTTGATGCCCAAGTACATCTTTCTCACCGGCGGCGTCGTTTCATCGGTCGGCAAAGGCATAACCGCTGCATCGATCGG
>DHWR01000047.1:17448-20071 GCA_002413265.1 Chloroflexi bacterium UBA5177 | reverse complement strand
TTGACGTTCATATCGCCCCGCACTACTGCGAAGATGATGCGATCGTTTGCCGAGAAGAATGCGGCCTTGGCCGTGCGACTTTCGGGAACGTCGAGGAACCGAGCGAGCGACGCGATCGTGTTGGCCCCCGGCGTTGCCACATCCTCCAAGGGTTTCTCTGGTTCAGCGGAAGGCGCATCCTTTCGGAAGACGGCCACCTGTCGGTTCGCAGCATAGCCGCACCCATCGCAGACGACGATCTGATCTTCACCGATCTCCGACACGAACATGAATTCGTGCGCCGCCGAACCGCCCATCATTCCTACGTCGGAAACAACGGCCAGGACGTCGATGCCGCATCGCCGGAAGGCGCGGAAGTAGGCCTGGTACATGAGAGGATAGAAGCGGTCTAGATCGGACAGCGTCGGATGAAGGGAATACGCATCCTTCATCGCGAACTCGCGAACTCTCAGCAGCCCGCCACGAGGACGCGGTTCGTCTCGGAACTTTGTCTGAATCTGGTAGAGCGTGACGGGAAGCTGACGGTACGAGCGAATGTGCTTCCGAACCAGGTCCGCAACCACCTCTTCGTGCGTCATGGCAAGCACCATGTCGCGGTCGCCTCGATCCCGAAAGCGCACCATCTCTCGGCCAATGTCATGCCAGCGTCCGGTTTCCTGCCACAGCTCGGCAGGGTGGACCACCGGCATGGTGATCTGTTGGCCGCCGACGGCATCCATTTCCTGACGAAGGATGTGCTCGATCTTGTCGAGAACACGGCGTCCGAGGGGCAGAAAAGAGTAGATGCCGGAGGCAAGCTGCTGTACGTAGCTTCCCCTCGTCAGCAGCGTATTTCCCGCAGAATCGCTGTCGGCAGGGTCCTCACGCCGAGTCTCGCAAAAGAGCTCAGTCCGGAGCATTGATCTCTTGTCGAAGGTCGCTAGGTGGGCCCTCGTCCGCGTTTGCCACCGCACGGATTCTTGCCGAAATCTCGTTCCATGCGCCGTCTGTTGCATTGCGCAGTGGTGACGTCAGAAGGGCAGAGTCGATGACGCCTTGGTCGACAAGGAGCCGCTTGAGGGCAGTCAACACCATGGCGTTCTTGGAACCCTGACCAAATGTCGCGGCGGCCCTCTCAATTTCTACAATCATCGTCTGATGCCGGCGCGCGGCCTCGTAGTCCCCAAGCGATGCCGACTCAAAGACGGCAACACATAGCGCAGGAAAGGCATTCGCGACGCTCGGGATTGCGCCATCGGCACCGCTAAGCAGCGCGGCATCGATGAGATGCCGCGTGCCCGCGAACACGGCGAACTGAAGACCGCTTCCGCGTGCGAAGAGGACGAGCTGCCGTAGCCACTCCAGGTCGTTCTGGCTGTCCTTGATTCCGGCTACCGTTCCGTGCTCAGCCAGAGTTTCGGCGGTCGACAGCTCGACCTTCACCCGGACGGTCTGAGGGATGTTGTAGATGAAGAGGGGCAGGGCCACCGCCTCGCGAATTCTCTGGTAGTGGGTAAGGAGCTCGTCCTGACTGTGTGGATAGTAGTACGGAGGCGTGGCTGCGACGGCGGTTGCCCCCACAGCCTCGGCTGCCCTGGCGTGCCGGATCGTCAGTCTGGTTGATGAATCACTTGAATTTGCGATCACCGGAACGCGCCCGCGAGCGGCTTCGACAATAGTGGCAACGATCGCCTCTCGCTCTCCGGCATCGAAGGCCGCGAACTCTCCGCTGGTTCCCATTGCCCAGAAACCGTGGACGCCCTGTTCGATCTGCCACTCGACGAGTCTGGCAAGCGAGGAAAGGTCAGGCGCCTCGTCCTTGTGCAGAGGTGTCACGAGTGGCGTGAATATGCCGTGAAATGGTTTCACTGAAATGCTGCTCGCGATGCCACCGAGACGCGGGGCCGTGCTGGACTCCGCTTGTCGATCTGGCGAAGCGCCTCCTCGGCAGCTTCGGGATGTTCTTCCAGGACCTGGCGGTCATGCCGTGGATGTAGCGCTGAGGAGGTCACACCTCTATCTTAATCTGCCGTCCTGTGTGCTCTTTGCCGTCCGCCAATCGTCGGTCGAGAAATCGGAGCAGACAGCTTTTCGAGAGTACGCGTCACATTTTGTCCACCAGAGACACTCTCAATTGCTCCATACATCGGCTGGTTGTATGACGATCCTGTGGGACTGCTTGCGATCGCGATGACGGTGACGGCCTGCGCGCCCAAGAATGAGGTCGAAATGTAGTCACCCACCATCGATCCTTGGTTCGTGGACGGCAGCCAGGAAAGCTGCATGGGCCCCCCCAGCTGCCGGCTGCTGCTCCAGGAGGTTCCACCGTTGATACTCGAGATATATCCGACGTCCAGCTTGCAGGTCGTTTGGGTGCACGCGGCGTCGGGATAGTGTAGTAGGTAAGTGCAAGCCTGGTGGTGAATCCCGACGAAGATGGATCGACGGCGAGTCCCGGGATGAAGTGATCGACGTTGCTTCCGGCAGTCTCGATAGGAACGCGTGCCGGGGAAGACCAGGTTGCGCCGTCTGCCGACGAGCTGATCACGATATCATTCGCGGAACAAGAGAGCTCAAACCTACAGTCCTGCCAAGCAACGTACACGCGGCCGGCCGCATCTATCTCTGCGGACGGCAGCGGCGA
>DHWR01000047.1:2514-17166 GCA_002413265.1 Chloroflexi bacterium UBA5177 | reverse complement strand
TAGAAACATCGTCCCACTCCAGATAGCAGTGGCCGTAATACGGACTCTGTGTGCCGTCGTCACATGCAATCCAACCCTTGTCGAGCGATGGGCCGGTGCCGGCAACCACCGGTTGCGTCCAGTTCAGGCCATCGGCCGACTGACTCACCAGGATGGCGACACCGTTGGTAGAGCTCATCGCGAGCGTCGCAATCATCCAGATCTGGTGAGCCCGATCATAGGTCACAGAGGGATCGGTCGCTCGGTCGTAGCTGCCGGGATTGGGAGCATTCGTGGTCAGGCCAGGCAAGAGGCCATGGTGCCACGAGCCGCCGGAGTAAGTCGCCCAGCCGACGTCCGTGCTACCTCCGTCGTAATACCTTCCTACCTGAAACGCGGAGACGAGTGTCGAGCCGAATGTGTAGGTGTCGGGCTCTACCTGGCTCTGATGCTGACCGGGTACCGTAGCGGCAAACGGATCACTGCTAACCAGTGCAGGCATCGACTGCGGCAAGGGGGTCGCCGTCGCTGGAACCGGCGTCCCCGCGACAACTCTCAACGAAACATCGTCGACGAAGAATTCGCTCGAAAGAGTCCCGTTGGACGTGGCAATGAATGCGACTTGAATCTGCTGGCCGGCATGTGACGACAGCACCGAGCTCAGATCGAGGCTTTCCGACAGCCAGGCTCCCGAACTGTTCGCGTTACAGACGGACTGAAGTGTTGCAATCACGGAGCCCGAACCTGTACGCACCCGAACAGCCATGGAGTCGTTGCAGCTACAGACCGCTTCCTGCGTGTTCTCCGAGAGGTAGTATGCCAGCGTTGCCTGGGAGACGCCCGCCGGCAGGGTGACCGTCTGCCACAGCTGATCTGAGCACGAGTTGTAGCCGCACAGCCAGGCCGAGTAGCTCCCCGTGTGCGGATGACTGTAATCGATGAACTGGTAGCCGCCGCTCGACACTTCTTGCCACTGCGCCCTGCCCTTGCTCGAAACCTCCGTTGAGCATAAGGTTCGTTTCGCTGGCGCCTGTTGGTGTGACAGTTGGAGACGTCGTGCTCGTCGCTGTAACGGTCGGCGCAGTACCCGTCACCGTACGCGGTCCTGGTGGACGTCGGGGCCGGGGTGGACGTGGGGGTCGGGGTGCTGGTATGCAGCGCCGTATTCGTAGCGGTCGCCGTCGGTGTGGGATCACTCGTGCCCGCGCTAAGACTCACATCGTCAACAAAGAAGTCGGAAGACAGCGATGAGTTGGTAGTAGCTCGAAAGTTCGCCTGGATCTGCTGACCCGCCACGGAACGCAGCAGAGACGTCGCATCGATTGTGATATGCGTCCAGCTGCCACTTGCAGCGTTGTTACAGGTGTTCTGTCCGGTTAGCAGCGTCGCTCCACTCGTGGATTGAATACTCGAGGTGACTGAGTCACCGCATCCGCCGGACTCATTTGTCCGTACATACAGCCAGTAACCGAAGGACAGGCTGGTGGCGGATCTCGGTACGCTGATCACCTGCCAGAGACGTTCGGTACATTGTTGTAACCCGCAGAGCCAGGCGGAGTAGCTCCCGGTGTGTGGGTTCGAGTAGTCGATCATCTGATATCCGCCGCTGGACTGTTCATGCCAGGGTGTTTGACCTGCCTCGAACCCGCCGTTTACCACGAGCTCCGTCGAGCCTGTCGCGGAAGCCGCGGTGGAAGTTGGAGTGGAAGTCGGCACTGCGGGCGACGTGGTCGTTGGGCTGGGAAGGGAACCGGTGCCTGCTGAGAACGTAACGTCGTCGACGAAGAAATCTGAGGAGTTTGATGAGCTTGTGGTGGCCTGAAACCACAGCTGAACCTGCTGGCCGGCAAACGGCTGCAGGACGCTCGTCAGGTCATAAAAGTGCACTGACCAGGACCCCGACGCGTCCGTGTTGCAGAGGGTCAGAGGGGAGGTAACCGATGCGCCGGACGACGTCCTCACGAAGACTGAGAAGTGATCGACGCAACCGGACCCGCTGGGCTCGCGCGTGCGGACAAAAGTATAGAACTGCAGCGTCAGCTGAGCGGAGATCGCCGGCAAACCCACGGTCTGCGACAGCCTATCGTTGCAGGCGCTATATCCGCAGAGCCAGGCGCTGTAACTGCCAGAATGAGGGTTCGAGTAGTCGATCATCTGGTAGCCGCCCGACGAGCTTTCCTGCCACGGCGCCTGTCCTGCCTCGAAGCCACCGTTGACAACCAGATTGGACGCAGCATTGGCAGGCGCGATCACCGCTCGCGCTCCCGTGTCTCTGGTCTGCACCGCGCTCCTGGTGCGGATCGCTGGGTTCGCGGCAGCGAGGTGACCGAGCTGACCTTGCGCGAATGCATGAGCCGAAACCGGAGCCGCCGCAATCCCTAACAGCAATGCGCCGAACACCCGTTCCCGCATCGCGTGCCTCCTGCTTCACCTGCGCGATGAAGACGAGAAGTACGTCGTCGTGCGCAATCAGAGAGCAGAGTAGCAGATACGCTCTGACTCTGCACCCTCAGCCGCGGTGCAGCAATCGATCGAACAGTGACGGTTGCTGGAACACCGGCACGGGCATCTCTAACCGCGCGTCGGCCAGCACCCGATCCGGATTGTGTTTTAGCAGCAGATCAGCCGTCGTTAGGTCGGTAAGCTCTTCGATGCGACCGTGAAGGTCGGCCAATGACCGCTTTGCGCCGGGATGGTGCCGATCGCTCGCCGCCAGCGCGTACGCCCCATGTCGCAACAGTCCCTCGGCGGTTCGTCTCACCGCCGCGCCGTAGTCGCCGAGTAGGGCCGGCGCCGTGAGCTGAAGAACGACCTCTCGGTCGAGCAGACTGTCGACCGCGTGCTGGTCTCGCTGGACGAATGGGTAGCGCTCGGGGTGCGCCAGGATGACCGAATAGCCTGCAAGCTGAATGCGAAACAGGGCGTCCTCGAGGTAGAGTGGCCGCTCCCGCGCGAAGAGAGAGAGCTCTGCGAGAACGTAGTGCCCATCGCCCAGCGTTGACGCGATGCCGGCTTGCAATAGCTCGGCGGCGTCCGGAACGAGATAGAGCTCGTTTCCTGCAACAACGTTCAGGTCCAGCCGCGCCGATACAAGGGCCCGGCGCAGTTCTTGGAGTTTGCCGTGGAGTACCTCTGGTCCGGCTCCGGTTTGTCGTTCGGGGTTGAGATGCGGAGTCGCGGCCACGACCGTAACACCCTCAGACAGGAATTGACGAGCGATCTGAACACTTTCTTCGAGGTCGGCTGCACCGTCATCTAAGCCCGGCAGGATGTGATTGTGCAGATCAATCATGGTTCTCGCCCCGCATCCCCCAATGCCATCTCCTCTAAAGAGAAAAGAGCCCCCGGGGGAAAAAACCGGGGGCTCCAGTAAGTGGCGGTGCCTGCTGTGGGAGCGAGGGATAGTACGCTCCCGCAGCAGGCGGGACGGAAAGGAGAAGGCTGTGTGACTGAACCTCGAAAGGTTCGGTATGCTCGCAAGTGATCCCGCGTGTAGCGAATCACCTTGGGGGAACAATACCTTGCCGTAGACAAGTCGTAAAGTGCCTGCGGAAGCCAACCGAAAATCGCGCCGCGATTATGTAAAATTCCAAGTCCTTTACTGGCGCCGGATGTTGAACTCATGTGGATAGGTGTCGGCGATACTGACCCTTTCCGTGCACCATTTTAGGTGCAAAACGCAGCGTTATCCACAAGTTCATCCACAAATTTGTGCACCACCGTCAGTGAGCCTGGCGTGCACCCTGCCATAAGCTCAAGACCATTCCGAGAAGCACGACCACGAACATGAGAGGTCCTTCGAGCCGCTCGAGAGATGTTGAGCTGGATGCGTGCATCAGCCCTCCGATGGCGGCTGCAAGCACAACTCCCGCGACGATCCATGCGTCTCCGACCACAAAGTCCCAGATCCAGAGGGCGGCACCAATCAATCCCTGCAAGCCCCTAAGACTCCATTGCGGAAAATGAAGCGGTTGCATGCGCAGAATTGCTACTTCTCTTCAACAGCTGCACTGACACCCACGAGACCGCCAGGAATGCTCCTATAAGGACGAGAATCGACCAGTCCCCCTGCCACCATTTTGCGCCCAAGCCCTCTGCCGTCCAGAAGGTTCCAAAACTTGAAAGCATCACGCCAACCACAAATTTCATGGTGTTTTCGGGCACCTTTTCCATAGGTGCCCGTAACAGTACACCGGCGCCTATGACGATCACGGCTGCTGCCAAAGCTCCCACGGTGGCGGAGCCCAGGGACTTGGAAGCGCTGCCGAGAGCCACGACTATGAAGACAACCTCGAGCCCTTCGAGCAGCACACCGTTGAACGACGTCGAGGCCGCGAGCCAATCGATCGCTCCAGCGTGGCGTTGCGCCGCGGAGAGCATCGCCACCTCTTCGCGGAACGTCTCCGCCTCGTCGTGGAGAGCCTTGAGTCCGCTAAACCTCATGATGGCTTTGCGCAGCCACTTCAAGCCAAAGAGCAGCAAGAAAATGCCGATGATGACCTTCAGTGCTCCGAGAGGTACGGTACTCAACAGCCCGGCTCCGAGCGCACCCGTAATAGCGGCAAGAACGAGAACCGCTCCAAACGTTCCGGCGAGTGCGCTCCGCCACCCCCTGGTTATTCCGACGGCCAGCACTATCGTGAAGGCTTCCACGAATTCGACTCCGCTCGCAAGAGCCGAAGGTACTGCGACTACCCAGCTCACGATTCCCCTTCCGATGCGCTGCTTGAAGTGCTCCCCAACATGACATTCTATCTGTCTAATGCCGGCGAGATGGCACCTGCGGCACCACGTCGCGCACGGTTGCATGAGCGTGGCGGACCGCTAAAGAAGGACCGCGGTACATTTGTGCTGGGAAGGGGATGGACGGTGAGCGCGAAGCGAAAACAATCGATAGGGGCGAACTCCCAAGCGCTGCGCCTATCTCTGACCGAGGTCAACGACCTCGTGAAGCTCTCGCGCTATTACGAAAATTCAATGGGCTTTAGCCGATACCTGGTACGCGTCGCGAGCGGCTCCGTCATGAGAGCGCGATTCAAATTCGTCTCAGACGAAAGTCGAATACTCGAGCAATTCGCGAGCTCTATCCGCACGGAGATGGAGACGGGAGACGAAGCGGAGCGAGAGGTCCAGTTCACGCCCAGATCGCTCGTTGCGTTTTGGGGACGAGCTCTATCGAGTTTGGACTCGCAGCGGTCGAGAAGAAAGATGACCGCAGATACCCTCCAGCTTCGCGAGGAATTGGCTCTCAAGCTGCAAAACACTGTAGGGAAGCTGCATAAAAGGTCGCGAAAACTGGTGGAGTCAGAGATCGCAACCAGACGGGCGCCCGAGGTCACCTGGATGCTGGAACGGCTTCAGCAGACGTAGCCTCTTACCAGCGCAGAACGCCCTTGCGCTCTTTTTTTCGTCTTTCCCGAGCGACCTCCAGGATCTTCGAGATCTCCTCGGGATGCAGTTGGACAAGCCTCTTATGCCACAAATAGCCTTGGGCGGGATCGACGTAGCTGTAGGTCAGAATGAGCTGATCATCGAGCTCGTCAAGGATGACACCATTTGCGTCGGCGTCGTCTAGTTCATAACCAAGCGCACGAAGGAAGTCCTGTCGCCCGGACGGCGCAAGGTGCCACTGACCACCTTCCCCCGCGGCCCCAAACGGGTTGCCCAGTATTCGACGCCTCTCCACCAACCGTTTTTCGCGTTCGGTGAGCGTCTCCCGATCGAAGTGCACCTCGGAGATCTCGGGCCTGCCCGACCCATGTCCGGTGAGGACCACGCTAAAGCCATCCACGGTCTCGAGTGCCGTAAACCGTCTGGGCGACTCTTCATCAAGCCAGGCTCCAAGAGCTCGGAGCATCAGATAGTACGAATACTTCGAACCCGCCACGTAAACTCCTCCGCACGCTGCCTTGGCAACGTGACCATTCGTTGCATCTGTCGCTAGGTGCGATTGTAGTATCCTCTCCAGCATTTGACCACCGCATATGGCGGGGTCCAGGACTGTAACGCGTGGACCGATAGAATGTCAGAGTTTGGAGCCGCGGTCCTGCCGCCGGAACTCTGCAAAGTACTGCGACGAAATAGGGAGTGACATGCGGGGCCGCAATAAGGTGGCAGCCGGGTGCCTTGCATTATCGGGCGCCCTTACGCTGATCGCGTTTTCCAGTTTCAGCCGACCCGCCACCGCGGATACCTCGCCTCCGCAGCCGGAGCGCGCCGTCGCACGCTACCCCATCAAGCACATCATTATCATCGACAAGGAAAACCGCTCGTTCGACACCATGTTTGGGCGTTTTCCGGGGGCCGACGGCGCGACCCGGGCCACGATTTCAACCGGCGCAACCGTGCCCCTGAATCACACGCCCGACCGCCTCTTTCTCGATATCGGCCACGCAGGCGATGCAGCGGTACTTGCCGTCAACAACGGCCGCATGGATCGCTTCGATTTGCTTCCCGGCGCTGAACAGTTCGGGAAGGACATCGCTGACTCCCAGTTTCATCAATCCGACATTCCTAACTACTGGCGATATGCGACGGCATTTACGCTGGATGACCATTTCTTCTCGACAATCATGGGGCCAAGCTTTCCCAACCACCTCATTACCGTTGCCGCCACCTCCGGAGGCACTATCGACAACCCCCGAGGTCAGATCGCGCACGCTTGGGGCTGCGACGGCGGCAAGAACTCGGTTGTCAGCGGGATAAACAGCTCTGGACAACGGTTTACTACCCGCCCATGCTTCAACTTTCGGACCTTGCCCGACCTGCTCCAAAAGGCGCATGTGAGCTGGAAATATTACGCTCCGCCCCCTTTCACGTCTGGGTATGTCTGGTCGGCGCTAGATGCCATAAAGCACATTCGATACTCCTCTCTCTGGACCTCGCACGTTCCCACCGATAAGCAGTTCGTCACCGATGTGCAAACGGGCCATCTGCCGGCCGTCAGCTGGCTCGTCACCGACGCGGTTCAGAGCGATCATCCGCCGGCAGCTATCTGCGTCGGAGAAGGCTGGACGGTGCGCATGATCAACGCGGTCATGCAGAGCAAGTACTGGAAAGACACGGCGATTTTCCTCACATGGGATGACTTCGGAGGCTTTTACGATCACGTGCCTCCACCGCCTCAGGACTACATAAGCCTTGGTCCTCGGGTGCCGACTATCGTCATCTCTCCGTATGCCAAGCCAACCTTTATCGACCACACTCAGCTCGAGTTCGACTCCTTTCTGAGGTTTGTGGAGGACGACTTCCACCTGCCTTCGCTCACAGATCGCGACAAGATCGCCACGTCCATGCTTAGCTCCTTCGACTTCCACCAGAGGCCGCTTCCGCCTCTGGTGCTCACTCCTCGCCGGTGCCCGAGGAACGACTACGTGACTCGAACAGTGCTCAATGGAAGCGTGGTGCGTTTGGAGATCCGGCAAAAGCTGCACACCGTTGTCATGCGCATCAAGGGGGGCAGTCTGGTGTCCATCATTCTTGGCCCTTCGTACAACGTGAGGGACGCCAAGGATGATCAGCTCAAATTTTCCGACCTCTCGATCGGCGACAACGTGGCGACCAACGCTACGCCAGACCCGCAGCGTGCCCTCGTGTACACGGCCTTTGCGGTACGGGACTTCTCGGTGACTCCGCTGGTCAGGAAGACAATGGTCATCCAAAACGTCAGCCAAGATGGAACGTTCGTCGATGCAAAGCTGGGCAGAAGCGACGTGGTCGTGGCCTTGGGATCCCACCCAAAGATTGTGTTGCCCGATGGGAGCACCGGCTCGAATGACGATCTGTCCGGCGGCGAGGTTGTCCAGGTCTCCGGGTTCCTCAACACCCATAGCATGACGGTCATACGCACGACGAACGTCAAGATCCTTGGCGCTCGGGCGGTCAAGCTCGAGGTGGAAGCGGCCAACTCGACGGTCAAGTCTGGAACCAAAGAAACTCTTACAGTTCTTGGCGTGTCCAAGGGAAAGATCTCAATAACGGTCACCTTTGCCGGCAAGAAGACAATTCACAAGACAGAGTCTGTGCCTTCGAGTGGGAAGGTCGTTTATTCCTTCTCTGTGCCTTACGACGCGAACACGCTGACGTCTCAGCAAGCCGGAGTCCTCGTCACCTCGGGATCGAGCAGAGCGACCACATCCTTCACAGTCGCTCGTGGCCCGGTCGAGGTATATGCCTCGCCCTCCGTTGTTCGCCAGAACGCCACAGAAACTCTTGCGATCCTCGGCTCGAAGAAGGCGTTGGTCACGATCACCATCCTCTATCCGGACGGGGTCTACGCGACTCACAAAGTGAGGCTATCGGCGAGTGGAAAGGGGACGTACCGGTTCCGCGTGCGGAAACTCTCTCATCGGACGTCCAGCCGAGAAGTTAATGTGCAGGCAATGGTGAGCCACTCGTCGTCGGTGTTCATAGCCGTGGCGCGTTTCAAGCTGAAATAAGAGCCGACCTCGGATCCCGCTCGCAGGCCGTGGAGAGTCCTGAGCTCGTGCTCAGGGCAGGAGACGAGCCGTGGCGAGTAGGACGTAGATAAAGAAGACGGCGGCGACTGTCATTCCGGTCGCAAACCCAAACAGGAGCACGCGCAGCTCTTCTTTGTCCTGAACCACCTCGTCCTGCGCAAGCGCAACGGCCGCCCCTTCCGCGGAGGTGAAGCCCGAACCAGGAGCCGGGGGCTGAGAGGACTGGCTGGCCAGAGCCGCGTCACCTTCCAAAAATTCCTCCCGAGATGCTAGTGCCTACAGCCATGATAGTGAATCTTTGGACACCCTGCCCGCACTGACACTCATGATCTTCTGGCCGAACGAGTTGGTTAGCAGCACTGCTTGTAAGCAAATGCGCTAGCCGGGCGCGGCGGCAACCTCCTGCTCCCGAAGGAGTGGCAGGTACAGCTTTTCAACATAATCCGTCAGCATCCTTCGCGAACTGTATCCGCTTAGGGTCAACGTCATCGTCTTTCGCATCATTGAAGCCCAGCGTTCGGAAACCCTCGCGTCGGCGCGATCGAAGAATGTTGGCACGACGCTGTCTTCGAGATAGTCGTACAGCTCGATGGCATCCTGCTCGTCTCCAGTTCCGCGGATCCCCCAGCCGACTTCATACCAGTCGACCTCGTCGGCCCACCCATCCGTAACCGTCACCTGAAGTCCGCCATTGTCACCGGATTTCATCCCACTGGTACCGCTCGCCTCGAGTGGCTTGCGAGGCGTATTGAGCCACACGTCCGCGCCCATAGTGAGATACCGACCCACTTCTTCGTTGTAATCCTCGACGAACACGACGCGCCTAGACACGGTCTCGTCCACCTCCAGACGCTGAAGAACCTCCTGCATCATGTTCTTGCCGGCCTCGTCACGAGGATGGCTTTTGCCCGAGAACACAAGCTGCAGCGGACGTTCAGGATCCCCAAGCAACCTCGCAAGCCTGCTGAGGTTCGATCCGATCAGCCAGGCTCTCTTGTACTCCGCAAAGCGCCTGGCCCATACCAAGGTCAGCGCCGTCGCATCGAGCCCGTGCCCGGTGAGTTGAGAGATGTAGTCCACCATCAGGCGCCGCTGCTCGTCGCGTGCCTCGCCCAGGCGTTCTGAGGGGATCGACTCGATGCCCTCCCAACTCGGTTCGTCTCCGCGCCAATCGCTTACAAACTCGTCCAGCAGCTGCCGAATCTTCGGGCCAGTCCACGTGGGAACGTGCACGCCGTTGGTGACCGCTTGGACCTCGAAACCCGGCCACTCTCGAGGGATGACCTCAGCGTGCAGGCGGCTCACGGCGTTTGCCCGCCCTGACATTTGGAAGGCAAGAATCGCCATCTGGAAGCCCGAATCCGTTCCCGGCGTCGCGAGACTGATCAGTTGGTCTAGTCCGATACCCCTTGACTCGACATACGGTCCCAGGTACCTGCGGACGAGATCACGGGGGAAAACGTCATTGCCCGCCGGCACCACCGTGTGGTTTGTGTACACGACTCTCGATTGAACTCGCCTGAGAGCGGTGAAGAAATCGGTTGACGGAAGCTCCTCGGCCAGCAGCTCGATCCCGAGAAACGCAGCGTGCCCTTCGTTCATGGAGATCACTTGCGGTCGAATGCCGAGAGCTCGCAGGGCACGAATTCCTCCGACGCCGAGCACAATCTCCTGGCGAATCCTCGTCTCTTGGTCGCCGCCGTACAGCGTTCCCGTTATCTCGCGGTCGCTCTCGTCTTCGTTTTCGGGCACATTGGTGTCGAGCAGGTACAACGGCACCCGACCGACCTGCAGTATCCAGACAGCCGCCCGGACCTCGCGGTCGGCAAGAGGCACGGATATGAGAAGATCAGTCCCGCTTGCATCCTGCGCTCGCCGTAGGCCGAGACGTGCCGGGTCGAGCGCATCGTAATACTCTGTCTGTCGATGCGCATCGCTGAGTTCCTGATGGAAGTAGCCATGCCTGTAGAAGAGACCTACGCCCACAAAAGGCAGCCCCATGTCGCTCGCCTCTCTCAGGGCATCTCCTGCAAGTATTCCCAGCCCTCCTGAGTAGATGGGCAGCCACTTAGCCAGCCCAAACTCTGAACAGAAATAGGCGACTGGTCCGTCGCGCAGCGCCTCTAGCCCCGGAAGCCGACTTAGGGCTCGCTCGTACCACGTCTCCGAAGCCAGGTACGACTCTAGCCCTTCAAGGGCATCGTTAATGTGCTCATCATCTGAGCCGAACTCAGTCTCCAGCGCCGAATCGTCTAACTTCGCCAGTGCGCACAATGGACTATTCCACGCGTCCCCGCCGGCAGCGATCAGCCGATCGGTGACTTCTCGGCCACCATTCCACTGGGACGCCAGATTTCCGGCGAGGAGCTCGAGTCGCTCTCGCAGCGTCACACCATGCATTCGTTTGTTACTCCCCTTAATCATTCGGGCGCTAGATCTCTGTGCGGAGAGAGTCTTAGACCGCTCACACTCCCAGCGGCTGGCTTTCGGGAGTGGGCGGAACCCCGGATTCGTTCGCCACGTGGCTCGCGCGCCAGCGCAGATCGGGGCGTCGCGCCGCCTGTACTTCGTCGAGCCTTCCCACGGGAGCGCTGTGAGGCGCGGTCTTGACCGTTTCTGGAGACGTACGTGCTTCCTCGGCGATGGCGCGCATCGCCTCCACAAACGCGTCCAGAGTGTCCTTGTTCTCCGTCTCGGTGGGCTCGATCATGAGTGCTTCGTCCACTATCAGTGGGAAGTAAACGGTCGGAGGATGAAATCCATGGTCGATGAGCCGCTTGGCAACGTCCATGGTCCGTACTCCCGTCTCACGTTGGATTTTCTTGCCCGATAGCACGACCTCATGCATGTTCGGACCCCCATAGGCTTCCGGATACAGGTCCCTAAGACGTGCTCGAAGGTAGTTCGCGCTCAGCACGGCATCTCTGCTTACCTGACTCAGACCGTCGCTGCCCATCCTGCGAATGTACGTGAACGCACGCACCAGCATGCCGAAATTGCCGTAAAAACTGCGGACCTTGCCGATGCTCTGAGGACGGTCATATTCCAAAACGTACTGTTGCCCGCGCAGACTCACGGAGGGCACCGGCAGGAACGGCGCAAGAACTGCTTTTACTCCTACCGGCCCGGCACCCGGCCCGCCGCCTCCGTGCGGCGTCGTGAAAGTCTTGTGCAGATTGAGATGCACGACGTCAAAGCCCATGTCACCGGGACGGGCCACGCCCATGATCGCATTCAGATTCGCACCGTCGTAGTACATCATTCCGCCGGCTTCGTGGATGATCTCCGACATCTCCTCGACCTGCTCATCGAACAGGCCGAGAGTGCTCGGGTTGGTGAGCATCAAGGCCGCCGTTCGCTCGCAGGCCAGCTTTCTAAGCTCCTCTAGATCCACCCTTCCGCGATCATCCGAGTGCACGGTGATGAGCTTGCAGCCCACCATGGACGCAGTTGCCGGGTTAGTGCCGTGAGATGAGTCCGGAGCAATCACTTCATTGCGCCCGCTCTGTCCTCGCGCGCGGTGGTATGCCTGGATCATGAGCAGCCCCGTGAGCTCACCGTGCGCTCCCGCTGCCGGCTGCAGAGTGAATTCACTCATGCCGGCAATCTCGCAAAGAATTTCTTGCAGCTCGTACATCAGGCGCAGGGCGCCCTGAACGGTGGCCTCAGGCTGATATGGGTGAATCGCCCTCCATCCGGCAGCGACGACCGCTTGCTCATTTACCTTGGGGTTGTACTTCATGGTGCAGGAACCCAGCGGATAAAACCCGCTGTCGATGCTGTAGTTCAGTTTCGACAGGTGCGTGAAGTGCCGGACCACGTCGGGCTCAGATACCTGGGGAAGCTCGGCGGGTCGCCCGCGAAGCTTCGCTCCATCCAGGAGCTTTTCGACAGGTACCTCCGGCACGTCGACGGGTGGCAAAGAATAGCCTTTCCGTCCGGGAGAGCTGAGCTCGAAGATCAACTGTTCGCTCATGAGCGTCCCCCGGCGCCTGCTCCCTGAAGATCGGCCTCGGCAACACTGGCTTCCACCGGTTCCAGGCTTCGAAGCGTCTCGACTAAGTCGTCGATCTGCTCTCGGTCGTTCATTTCCGTCACCGCCAGGGTCAGGAAGTGATCTAATCTTTCATCAATCTGACCCAGATCGAGCCCACCTATGATCCCGGCGTTCAGCAGGTGCCGGTTGATCTCAGCCGCGGGCACGGGCGTCTTCACTGTGAATTCGTTGAAAAATGGCGCCTCGAATGCAATCCCGAAACCGTCTAGGCCGGTAACCATCTCCGCGGCGTAATGCGCTCTTCGCAGGCAGAGAGCTGCCAGCTCTCGCAGACCCTCTTTACCTAGCAGCGACAAGTACACCGTGGCGGCCAATGCCATCAGCTGGTGATTGGTGCAAATGTTGGAGGTGGCTTTTTCGCGTCGGATATGCTGTTCACGCGCCTGCAGGGTGAGCACGTAGCCCTTTCGGCCCCGGCTGTCCTGGGTAGCACCGGCGATGCGTCCGGGCAACCTGCGTTCCAACCCCTCGCGAACCGCAATCAAGCCCAGATACGGTCCACCATAACTCAGTGAGATACCCAGGGGCTGGCCGCAACCGACTCCGATGTCGGCTCCATACTCGCCGGGAGGCGCCAGCAAGGCAAGGGATAGCGGGTTCACAGCGGCGATAAACAGGGCACCACTCCTGTGCGCAGCTTCGCAGAGCTCCTGCATGGGCTCGATCGCGCCCCAAAAGTTCGGAGATTGAACGACGACGCCTGCTATGGACTCGTCAATAAGCTGACCAGCCCTTTCGACGTCTATTGTCCAGTCCTCACCGAGATCGACGCACTCGAAGCCTTGAGCGCGCATGTAGGTAGCCACCACCTGCCGTGAGTCAGGGTGAACGCCAGCCGCAACTAGTACGCGGCTACGACGAGTCTCGTTGATGGCAATGGTGCACGCCTCCGCCACGGCTGTTGCCATGTCATACAGCGAGGCATTCGAGATGTCCAGACCCATGAGCTCAGCGATCATGGTTTGAAACTCGTAGATAACTTGCAGCGTGCCCTGGCTCACCTCCGGCTGGTAAGGCGTATAGGAGGTGTAGAACTCCGAACGCCCGGTGATGGCGGGCACGGCGCTCGGGACATAGTGCTGGTAAGCGCCGCCACCCAGAAAAGAGGGACGGTGCTCGAGATCAAGATTTTGCGCCTGGAGCCCGTCGAGCAATCGGACGACCTCTAGCTCGCTCATCCCCTTTCCGATGTTGGGCTCGCCGCTGCGAAGCGATTCCGGCACGTTCGCGAACAGCTCGTCCACGCTCGCCACTCCTATTACGTCGAGCATCTCGGTTCGCTCTTCAGGAGTGTGAGGAAGATACGACATCAATGACGCTCCGTGGTGCTGCGCTCATATGCCTGAGCGTCCAGGAGACTCTCATACTGTGCCGGTGCCTCGGGAGTGAAACGTACAATCCAGCCCCGACCGTACGGATCCTCGTTGATAAGTCCGGGGTTCTGATCGAGCTCTTCGTTGACCTGCACGACCTCACCGGCCAGGGGCATGTTTAGATCCGAGACGGCTTTGACGGACTCGATCTCTCCGAAGGCAGCCCCCTTTTCGTAGTGAGCTCCGACATCGGGCAGCTGCACGTACACGACATCCCCAAGCTGCTCGGCGGCAAAAGCGCTGATCCCCGACACGAGTTCATCCCCCTCTTGGCGAACCCATTCATCCGACTCCGTGTAGCGCAGATCACTGGGATACGTGTCTTCCATCGTTACGCTGCCTCCCGCTTATAGATTGGCTTCCGCACGATGAGTGCCGGATGATCTTCCCGCCTGATGTCCACGTCGACCTCGGTTCCGGCCTTGCTGTGTTCCGTTTGAATGTAGCCGAGTCCGACGCCATGACCGAATGTCGGAGAGAACGTCCCACTTGTCACTTCTCCCACCGGCTGGCCCTCGACCCTGATTGAATAATGCTGCCTTGGAATGCTTCGATCCCTCATTTCGAGAGCAACCATGCGGCGTCTCAATCCCTCCGATTTTTGCCGCTCGATCTCCTGCCGACCCATGAAGTCGGACGCGCCAAGCTTCACAGTCCACCCAAGTCCCGCCTCCAGGGGAGACGTCGTCTCATCGATGTCGTTTCCGTAGAGCATGTAGCCCGCCTCTAGACGAAGGGTATCCCGAGCTCCCAAACCGATGAGCTTCAAATCGTACGAGGAGCC
>DHWR01000047.1:0-2253 GCA_002413265.1 Chloroflexi bacterium UBA5177 | reverse complement strand
CGGCGACCTGACCTTTGGAAAAGTGGTAGTACGGAATGCCCGCAAGTTCGAGCTCGGTGCAGGTCTGAAGGAGCTGCTCCGACCTCGGTCCTTGTAGCGCAATCAATGCCGTCTTATCACTCTCATCTTCCACGACCACATCAGCGCTGGAATGTGTTCGAATCCACGCAAGGTCCTTATCGATGTTGGACGCGTTTACGACCAGCATCAGGTGGTCTTCGAAACGATAGACGAGCAGGTCGTCGACAATCCCTGCACTGGGGTAACACATTGGGCTGTAGCGAACCTGGCCGACCTCGAGACTCCGAATGTCGTTGGTCAGCAGCCCATCGATCGCCTCGACTGCGAGTGGACCTGAAATTCGAAACTCTCCCATGTGCGACAGGTCGAACATGCCCGCGGCCTCACGAACTGCCTTGTGCTCGTCGATGATGCCCGAGTACTGAATGGGCATAAGAAAGCCCGCAAACGGAACGATGCGGGCCTCAGCGTTGACGTGCTCTTCGTAGAGCGCTGTTTTCTTCTCCACGGGTCCCTCACGGTCCCGGCGAGAAGCTCTGTCGGGAGCCGACAGGGTCATTGTATCAGAGAGTTTTCGGCGTACTCGCGCCGCTGACGGCCACCCGAGTCTCTACGGAGTCACCGCTCCGGAGGCGGTAGCGGGCCCTACGAATGGGCAGTCGCCGAGGGCGCGGGAGTCGACGGTGCAGTTGCGGTGACAGTACTTTCCGGCTGTGGCGTAACCGGTGGAGTGGGTGTTGCCGTCGTGCTGTTTTGAGGCATCTGGAACCACAGGGTAGTGGCGACGCTCTGCTCGTTGCAGGGCGAAAGGCTGACTACCGATATCTCATATAGGGCGCCGGCCACTGCGTTTGCGTATGAGGCCGTCGTCGATGCCTGAACCGCGTGGAAGAGGATCTTCGATTTGGAACCCTGTTTGCTTATGGTCACGTCGTATTGCGAGGCGTTTGGACCCTTTTGCCAGCTCCAGGTGATCGTTCCATTGGAGACGTCGGCAACCTTGATCCGCGGGACCGGCAACGGGGCGGCGCACGGTTCAACCGCGAGTGCCATGTTTGCGAAATGTCCCCAAGAGCGGTTGAAGGCGTTCCAGTTGTAACGAACTACTTGCCGATTCCACGGATCGTTCGCATATATCCTTCCGCTGTCGTAACCGAATATCAAGATGGCGTGTTCGTGCGGGACCAGGAAGAATTGCACGCCATCGTGCTCTACGAGTCGCGGGTTTCCGGACTGGAGCCCATATGTGATCCAGGCGATCACCGGCCAGCCACGCTTCAGATATGAACGAATGGTGGCGTCGTACGCGTACATCAGCACGTCGCTGTTGTACCCGTATCTCCCCAGGGCCGTGTGTACGGGGCTTGCGTACACTCCGTAGTCGACGAGCTTGGTGCCTTGGAGGCCGTCGGGGTTCCCTCGGAAGCCGAGGTTCGGATTGGCGCGTCTAGGCAATGCGGCCATGATCTGGTCCTCGCTCACAAGCCCTCGCGTGGCCATGCTGGCTGCCGACGCCTCACAGGTCAGAGAGTGCTGCTGTTTGAGGACCGGAAAGCCGGACAGCATAACTCTGGCCCGCGCGGCTGACGACGTCGACGGTGTCGCGAAGGCCGTTGCGACGAGCACAACGGCCAAAAATCGAATGGCAATATGCATGAGGGACTATTTAAGCCTCGTAGGATAGCATGGGCCGCAGAAAGGCCGACGGGATGTGGAAGTGGCTGCGAGGGCTCGATGCAGGAACTGACAGAGGGTGTTAAAGCGCCGGACTTCACCCTCTCGGCATCCGGCGGACAGACCGCATCGTTACACGACATGGGAGGGCGGCGGGTCATCCTCTACGATAAATTTGTTGCTAAGTACGGCCTTCCGTTCACGCTGCTAGCCGATCCAGGCCACGAGATCGCCCAAGCCTATGGAGTGTGGAAACAAAAAAGTAACTACGGCAAGAAGTACATGGGCATCGAGAGGACAACGTTCTGATCGACAAAGACGGCACGATACAACGCATTTGGCGCAATGTGCGGGCCAATGGCCATGCTGAACGCGTTCTGGAAGCTATCCGAGCCTGACCCCTCGATGTCCCTCTTCGACGTATTTCGCGACTATCTCGACCGAGAAATCGGAGTGGTGCTCGCCACGGTAGTCTCGGGGCCGAGAGGCGTCGGCGAAAAGCTGCTGATTCGCGCCGGCGGCCTCGTGGAAGGCCACCTTTCCCCTCCCGCGCTCGAG
>DHWR01000131.1:4316-15816 GCA_002413265.1 Chloroflexi bacterium UBA5177 | reverse complement strand
TCGCGGGGTGCGTGCTGGAACAGCTCGCGCGGCACCCAGAAGCTGCGGGCCACGCTCCGGTAGTACTTTTCGAGAATGCCGCCTTTCTCGCGCGTCTCGACGAGGTCGACGAGGCGGACGCGCTCGAGCTCGCGCACGTGGTAGTGGACTTTGCTGGGGGCCAGATCGAGGATTTCGCCGACCTGAGTGACGGTGCGCGGCTGGTCGCGCAGCTCCTCGAGGATGCGCTGCCGCAGCTCGTCGGCCATGACGCGAACCTGCTCGACGGTAACGAGGTTGTAGACTTCCGCCTGCTCTTGCAATTTCTTGCTCTTTCAACTTTTCTTGATCGAGCAAAGAATATCATGAAGGCGCCTTCGCGTCAATCATTTTGTCGTCTTTTTATTGGCACAGGGCCGCCCTGCGGGGCGGGGCGGGCGAGCGCGACTCGCCCCTACCCTTGTTGCGGATTGGTGCCGACGGGCCTATAGGCCTCCCATGACCGAGTTCCGCTTGGGACGTCCTTCACAGATCCTGTTGCGGTCTCCCGTTTGACGTGAAGGGCCGCCCTGCGGGGCGGGCGGGCGAGCGCGACTCGCCCCTAACGGTGCGACGATGTGGGCGCAAACGAGAAATTTACGAAGAAGCCGCCGGCGTCCTGCGAAGCATACGCCGAAGGATCTTGCCGGAAGGTGTTCTGGGGATGGCTTCCACGACGTCGAGATACCTGATCTCTTTGTAGGAGGCAACGCGAGACTTCGCCCAGGCTTGGATCTCCCCGGGTGCAACGGTTGTTTCGGCTCTCAGGACGACGAAGGCGTGCGGCACTTCGCCGGCTTCCTCGTCAGCGTGGCCGGTCACGGCGCAGTCCGCGACGGCCGGATGTTCGAGCAGCAGGCCCTCGAGCTCGGCCGGTGCGATGCTGAAGGCTTTGTACTTGATCATCTCTTTGGTTCGATCGACGATGTACAGATTGCCCGTTTCGTCGACTCTACCGACGTCCCCGGTGTGCAGCCAGCCGTTGCGCAGGGCTCGCGCCGTCTCCTCCGGCGCTTCCCAATAGCCCTGCATTACCTGCGGGCCTGAGATCACCACTTCGCCGGGTTCGCCAAGCGGCATCTCACTCGTTCCCGATTCCAGATCGACGATCCGGCATTCGGTATCCGGAGCAGGTACGCCGACACTATCGATCGGCGCCTCGGCATCGTCCATCGCCACCATGTGAGTGAGGGGCGACGCTTCGGTCATGCCGTAGGCCTGGATGGCGCGCACGCCTAGCCTGTCCGCGACCCTTCTGGCGACGTCCGGGGCGAGGGGCGCCGCCGCGGACATCAGAAAGCGGAGCGAGCGGAAGGCCTTGGGATCGACATCGGGCGAGCCGGCCAGCGCGATCATGACCGGTGGGACGACGAAGAGCTCGGTCACCGATTCTTGTATCAAGAGGCGCTGCAGCTCGGCGAGATCGAAACGCGGCATCAGCACCTGCCTGGCTCCGGCGGCGACCGCATTGCTCATCAGGGCGACCCCGTAGATGTGATAGAGGGGCAGAAAGATGAGTATCGCGTCCTGGACAGAGGTCTGCGTGCAGGCGACAAACTGCAGAGCGTTGCTCACGAGATTTCGCTGCGACAGCATCACGCCCTTGGAAGCCCCGGTGGTGCCGCTCGAATAGGGGAGCGCGGCGAGATCCTCGGCCTCGAGCGACAGCTCCGAATACGTGTCGGACTGCGCCGATAGCAGATCTTCGAAGGCCAACGCTCCCCAGAGGGGTTTTCCGACGACCACTATGGTCTCGACGGTCTCGAGCGAATCGCGCGCGGCTTCGACTACGGGCAGTAAGGACTCGTGCGTGACGAGCAGGCGAGCGCCGGCGTCGTTGGTCTGATAACGGACCTCGCGCTCTTTATACGAGGGGTTGAGGGGAGTCGGAACCGCGCCGGCCCGGCAGGCGCCGAAGAACGCGATCTCGTACTCCGGGAAGTTGGGCAGGAAGAGGGCGACCCTGTCCCCTTTGCTCAGCCCGAGATCCCGAAGAGCGTTGGCGAACCGCGTCGCTTTGGAGTTCAGGTCGGCGAATGAGTAGTGTCTGTCGCCGAAGACCAGGGCAATCTGATCCGGCCATCGCTCAGCCGCCAGCTTTAGCAGCGCATGGAATGGAATGTCTGGATAGTCGAGATGTCCCGGCACCGATTCGTCCTTCGCCGGCGGTTCTCAGGGTGAGTCGAGCCTAGCGCAGTATAGTGCCGGATCCGCTCGGGTTCGTCTCAGTCGTGTACAATTCGGCCATCTTTCGAGACGCGAACTGGAGCAGCTTTGTCTCAGCCGGCGGAACGATACGGGGATGCAGAAACGGTCAAGGACTTGCACGCCGCGGTGCAGGCGAGGCGCGAGCTAGGCCCCGATATGGAGGACCACGTCCTGGAGGCATTCCTTGCGCGCGTGGAGCAGCGGGTGCAAGCTCAGGTAGCGCAGCAGGTGAAGGAAGCCTCCAAGCCGGTCAAGAAGAACTCGAATTACAAACCGATCGAGATCGTCAGCTCGAGCTTCGGGATCCTCGTTCCGTTGGTAGTGGTTGCGGGGATCTTCGGCGGCCACGCAGCGGTCCTCGCCGTGGTCGGGATGGTGCTGCTGGTCAATCTCGTGCTCTACTTCGACCCGCGAGACCGGTTCTAGAGCGCCAATCTCAGCGCGTCTTAGGAGCGGCTCTGCGCTTCTCTTCGGCCTTCTTGCGGCTCTTGAGATGCTTGTGCCAGGCGACCTTTTTACGCTTGTTCATCCGTGCTCCCTGCCAAAAACAGAACCGCCACCAGTCGGCGGCGGTTTCACCGAGTTCCTGGGACATTGTTACACGGCTTGAAGCTAGAAACCCATTCTTGACGCTATCTTAAGGCGCACGGACAGATGAGAGAGTGAGACTGTTCCGGTGCCACCCTCAGACGGTGACCGTCCACATCCTGGTTCTTGGCGGATTGTGGCACCCCTAAAGGGGTGCGGCTACTGGGGTGCGGCTACTGGGGTGCGGCTACTGGGGTGCGGCTACTGGGGCGGAGCTACGTGGGCGGGGACTTCGGTATACTTGTCCGCTCGTGGCTGAGCCTCGCGACGGCACGACACATACCAACTATGACTTTCATTGGCGGATTAGGTGGGACGGCCCTGATGGGCCTCCTCTCTTTCATCATCATCGGGCCGGCGACGGCCAATCTCGACGGATCGGCGCACCTGCTCACCCTGTCGGTTGCCACGGCTTTCGCGCTGATCGTGGGCTTCCTTACCGCCTCGGCGGTGCTGCGGCGGGCGGCCTCACGCCAACGCAGTCTCGGACTGTTTTCGGGCATCGCGGCGGGCTTTGGCTGCGGGCTGGTGGGGGCGGTGTGGGCGCTGGCCCTGCTCACCGCCTACATGGTTTCCTACAGCACCTGGCCTGATGGCTTGCTGAGCCAGGTGTTGACGATACTCGCGTTCCCGGCACTGGCCGGGCTCGGTTTCACGATCGGGGCCTTAGCCGGCGGCCTCTCGGGACTGATCGCCGGCGGACTGCTAGGAGTGGTCCTGCCCGCCCGCCGGTAGCAGGTCGCGGCGCACCCAGCGCTGCCCCGCCGGCGTGTCCTTCACCTCGAGTCCGAGATCGGCGAGCTCCTTGCGGAGCCGATCCGAAGCTTCCCATTGCATTTCGGACCTGGCCCTGGCCCTCTCGGTGAGCAATTCCTGTTGCTTGGGGGTGGTCTGGGAGAGGCACTGTCCCATCTGCAGAAGGTCCAGGGCCAGCAGGTTGTCGAACGCCCGCATCAGAGCAATCTTCTGCCCCGCTGCCATTGATGAGCCCGCGGCTTCGTGGAGCACGGCCATGGCTCGCGGCAGGTCGAGGTCGTTGTTCACGGCGGTGTGGAATTCGTCGAGGAAGCTCTGTGCGGCCGGCTCGATCTCGCTCTCGCCTCCGATCTGGACCAGCTCGGCGGCTGCCTCCCAGAGCCGAACCAATCCCGTCTGAGCCGCCTCGAGGGCCTCCCAGCTGAAGTTCAGTTTGGTACGGTAATGAGCCTGGAAGCTGAAGGCGCGAAGGGCCAGCGGGTGGAATCCACGGTCCTCCACGTCCTGGAGCGTGTAGAAGGTGCCGCTCGATTTCGACATCTTCTCTTCCCCGGTCACCTGAAGGAACTCATTGTGCAACCAGAACTGCGAGAAGGGTTTACCGGTCGCGGCCTCGCTCTGGGCGATCTCGTCTTCGTGGTGGGGAAAGATGTGATCGACTCCCCCGGTGTGCATGTCTATCTGTTCGCCGAGGAGGGAGATGGCCATGACCGAGCACTCGAGATGCCAGCCCGGCACGCCCTGCCCCCAAGGGCTGTCCCAACGCATGATCTTGTCGGGACCGGCGGCCCGCCAAAGCGCGAAATCGGCGGGCGCCTTCTTCCCCTCCCCGACCTCGACGCGGTGCCCGCCGATGAGATCTTCAATGGTGTTTCCCGAGAGCTTGCCGTAGCCGGGAAAGCTGTCGACCGCGAAGTAAACGTCGCCGTTTACCGCATAGGCGTGCCCGCGCTCGATCAGGGTCTCGACGAGCTCGATCATGCGTTCGATGTACTCGGTCGCACGTGGCTCGTGTTCCGGCACCTGGATGTTCAGTTTGCGAGCATCGTCCTCGAAGACGGCCATGAAATGCGAAGCGATGTCCCATGGGGTCTTGTTCTGCCTCCTCGCCGAGTCCTCGATCTTGTCGAGGCCGCTGCTCAGGGTGTCGTCGGTCAGGTGACCGACATCCGTGATATTCCGGACCTGCTCGACGGCGTAGCCGTTGTACCCCAGCACGCGGCGCAGCGTATCGGCAAATATGTAGGCGCGCATATTGCCGATGTGGGCGTGGTTATAAACGGTGACGCCGCACGTATAGAGCTTCACGCTTCCGGGACTAAGGGGATGAAACTCTTGCAGCTGCCGGCCGAGCGTGTTGTGCAGGTAAATGGGTTTGGCTGACGCCACCGCTCTCCCTCCCGCGCGCGACGCGCAATTCTACCAGCCAGATTTGGGGCTGACGGGGCCCTTGAGAGTAACCGGTCAGCGGGTTATAGTTAGCCAACATCAGCGAGACACGGCCAGGCGGGAGCAATGAGACCGAACCCAACGCAGCCCCACGACGCGGACTCGGGTCGGATCATCTACCTCGGCAATGTCCGCCGAAAGCGAAGCTCCCGACGAAGACAGGCGCCGGATCGACACTATCTGGCGGTCATCGGCGTCATCGCGGTGGCGGCCTGGGCGGTGTGGTTAGCGGTCCTGCTCACCTTGCCGCCGTCGCGGCTGCTCACCTACCTGGCGTTTTTCACCCCTATGTTCGTTGGGATCGCCGCGATCGGGGCGCTGGTCTCGTACGCGGTCGACTGGCGCCGGGGCTTCTACCCGAGCCTACGGGTGTCGCTGCGCCGCGGCCTGCTGGCCGGGGCTCTGGTTGTTACAAACCTGGCGTTTCTTGCCGCGCACCGGTGGACTTCAATTCTGGGATTGATCACGGTCGCCGCGGTCGTAGGGGTCGAAGTATTGATGGATTGGCGCGCGGCCCGGGCTGCCTAGCCGGCCACCTGCCGCTCTTGCTTTAGCTCTAGGCGGATCGTCTTGCGTATGCGGTGTGCGTCGCCGCAGTCCCGTGGGTCCGTGCCGCAGCGTACGCATTTCCCGTAGCGGCAGTCGTCCGTGGTGCCGGCTTCCAGTGACTTTTGCCATTCGCCCCAGAGAAATTCGGTGCTGACTCCGGCGTCGATGTGAGACCAGGGAAGGATCTCGTCTTCAGCTCTCGGGCGCCGGCACAGGGACTCGAGGTCCAGTCCGACCTCGCTAAGAGCCTGCTGCCAGATGTCGAAGCGGAAGCACTCGTGCCAGCCATCGAAGCGCGCACCGAGCTCCCAGGCTCGCAGAATGGCCTCGCCTACTCGGCGGTCGCCACGTGACAGTACTGCCTCGATTTGGCTGGAATTGAAGTCGCTCCAGGTCAGCTTCAGACCGGGGACGTGAGACTCTCGCTGCAGGATTCGCTGATGGCGCAGCACGGTTTCGCGTCGCTCCTGCGGTGTCCACTGGAACGGCGTGTGCGGCTTCGGGACGAACGTCGAGACGCCGACGTTCACCTGCGCCGCCCGCCCGTGATACCGACGACCGATGGACAGGACTTTCTTGGCGAGACTGCAGATGGCGACGACATCTTCGTCGGTCTCGGTCGGAAGGCCAATCATGAAGTAGAGCTTGATGTTTCTCCAGCCCCGGCTGTAGACGGCGTCGGCGGTGGCCAGCAGGCGGTCGTCTGGAATGACCTTGTTGATGACCCGGCGCAGCCGTTCGGTGGCGGCCTCCGGAGCGAAGGTGAAGCCTGTCTTCTTCCCATCTTTCACGGCGTCGGCAAGCCCTACCGAAAACGATTCGATCCGGAGCGAGGGAAGGGCCACGGATACGCCCTCGGCACAAAACTCCTGCGCGGAATTCTGGACGATTTCCTCGATCTCGCTGTGGTCGCTGCTACTGAGTGACAGCAGAGACAGCTCGCTGTAGCCGGTGTTGCGAAGCACCTCCGAACTGAGGCGCTTGATCTCCTCGGCGCCGCGCTCGCGCACCGGACGGGTGATCATTCCGGCCTGACAGAAGCGGCAGCCGCGGGTGCAGCCGCGCACGATCTCGATCTGGGCGCGAGCATGAATCGGCCGCATCGACGGGACCACGGGGTTGGCCGGAAACCACTCCGGCTTCAGGGTCTTAACGAAACGCTTCTGGACCGTCTGGGGCTCACCAGCGATCTCCGAGATCGTGCCGTCGTCGTGATAGCTCACCGTGTAGCGCGAGGGGACGTACCAGCCGGGGACATTCGAGATCTCGCGCAGCAGGACCTTGCGGTCCGTGCGGCCGTCCCGCCGCTTGCGATGCTCCGCCAACACGTCCAGAAGCTCGGTCATTGCTTCCTCGCCCTCTCCGATGCACATCGCGTCGAAGAAAGGCGACATGGGCTCCGGGTTGTAGGCGCTGTGTCCTCCCGCCAGCACGAGTGGGTCGTCGTCTCCGCGATCCGCCGAGCGCTGGGGAATGCCCGACAGATCGAGCATGGTCAGGACGTTGGTGTAGACCGTTTCATAGCCCAGGGAGAAACCCAGCACGTCAAAGTCGCCGCACGGCCGCCGGCTTTCCAGACTGAAGAGCGGCAGGCCGGCGGCTCGCAGCTCGTGTTCCATGTCCGGCCAGGGCGCGTAGACGCGCTCCGCGAGGTAGTCCGCATGGTTGTTCAGGATCGAGTACAGAATCTGCACGCCCTGGTTGGTGACGCCGATCTCATAGGCGTCCGGATAGCTGAGCAGGACCTTGAGAACTGCCTTGTCCCAGTCCTTGCGTATCGAGTTCCACTCGCCGCCGGCGTAGCGCGCAGGCTTCTTTACGCGTGCTAGGGCCCGCTCGAGCACCTGCAAGTCAATCAGGATGGACTCCGATAGAAAAAACGCCCTCTCATGGCGGGAGAGGGCGGCACGCTGCGTGCCCAATCATACCAGGGCTGCTGCATAATGAAGGGTCCTGAAACCCGGCTCGAGGAGGCCCCTCCCTTGTTATTGCAGGAATATATGGGCAAGGACCTGCTGCGCGCCGCAGGCGTTCCGGTGCCCGCGGGTGCGGTCGCCGAGACTGCCGGACAAGCCGAGGGGATCGCCCGAGGGATGGGGCCGGTCGCCGTGAAGGCGCAGGTTCTGGTGGGCGGCCGAGGCAAGGCGGGCGGTATCAAGCTGGCGGATACGCCGCGGGAGGCTTACGAAGCCGCTCAACGGATTCTGGGAATGGATCTCAAGGGGCTGACGGTTCGCAAGGTGCTGGTCGAAGAGCAGCAGAAGATTGCGAAAGAGTATTACGCGGGTCTCACGCTCGATCGCTCGAAGCACCGCTTCATTCTGATGCTGAGCTCCATGGGAGGCGTCGATATCGAAGAGGTCGCCGTCTCCCATCCCGAAGCGATCGTCCGCACCTGGATCGACCCGGCCTACGGGCTGCAGACCTGGCAGATCAACCAAGCCATGTTCGACGCCGGCTTCGAGCCGTCGGCCATGAAGGATCTTCGCAAGATACTCGGCGGTTTGTATCGAGTGATGGTCGACACCGACGCGCTACTGGCGGAGGTCAACCCGCTCGCCATTACCGAAGAGGGACGTGCCATCGCGGCGGACGCCAAGTTCGATCTCGACGACGCAGCGATCTACCGTCACCCGGAATTCGCCGCGTTTGGAGCAGAGTCCATAACCGATCCGATCGAAGCCTACGCAGCGGAGAAGAGCCTCACCTACGTGCGGCTCGAGGGTGACGTCGGGATCATTGGAAACGGGGCCGGCCTGGTGATGATGACGCTCGACGTGGTGAAGAGCGTGGGCGGGCAGCCGGCGAATTTCCTGGACATCGGAGGCGGCGCGCGGGCCGACGTGATTCGAAATGCGATCGAGGTGCTGCTCAAGGACCCGAACGTAAAGGGCATGGTCATCAACGTCTTTGGCGGCATTACTCGCGGCGACGAGGTGGCGCGCGGACTGTTGGAAGCCGCGAAGACGCTCGATCTTCGCGTGCCCGTGGCGATTCGGCTCGCCGGAACCAACGAGGAAGAGGGCCGCAAGATACTCGAGGGATCGGACTTCACTCCCGCCTCGGACCTGGTTGAAGCAACCAAGGCGGTCATGGAGCAGATCGAGGAACAAGGGGCGGTGACCGCGGGAGGTCACGCCTGATGTCGATCTTGATCGATGAGAACACGCGCCTGCTGGTCCAAGCCATTACCGGACGCGAAGGAAGCTTGCACACCAGCAGAATGCGGGCCTACGGGACCAACGTGGTGGCCGGAGTCACTCCCGGCAAGGCGGGGCAGGACGTCGAGGGCGTTCCCGTCTACAACACCATTCGAGACGCGGTGCGAGAGGCCAAGCCCAATGCGTCGGTCATCTTCGTCCCCGGGCCAGGAGCTGCCGACGCCGTGATGGAAGCAGCGGCGAATGAGATCCCGCTCATTGTGTGTATCACCGAGCACATGCCGGTACACGACGCGGCAAAGGTGTATCGGTACGTCCAGGAGCAGAATTGCCGGCTGATCGGCCCAAACTGTCCGGGCTTGGTCAGCGCGGGCAAGGCGAAAATCGGCATCATGCCCAATCAGCTCTTCAAACAAGGCAATACCGGCGTGGTATCGCGCAGCGGAACACTGACCTATGAAATGACCGACGAGCTGACGAGCCGGGGTATTGGCCAGTCGACCGTGATCGGCATCGGCGGCGATCCCATCATCGGAACCACGTTTACCGACACGCTGAAGCTGTTCGACGAGGATCCGGAGACCCACGTGGTGGTGCTGATCGGGGAGATCGGCGGGACCGACGAAGAGGAAGCTGCCGAATACATCGGTAGCCGGTCGGGCAAGCCGGTGGTGGCGTTCATCTCCGGGCGCACCGCTCCTGCCGGGAAGCGCATGGGGCACGCCGGAGCGATCATTACGGGCGGAGTCGGCGGTCCGGATCACAAGGTTCAAGCGTTCAACGAAGTCGGTGTGCCGGTCGCGGACACGCTGGGCGAGGTGGCCGAGCGGGTCCAGGAGATGCTGGCAGCCGGCGTCTCCCGATAGGTTGCGCGCCGAGGGGGCGCGAATGCGTCATGAGCGTGAGTGATTCGGCGGCCAAGACAGATTCGGGCATCGAGCTGCCGCCGTATCTTGACGAGAACGCCGGCACCAAGAAATCGCCGCCCGGTGAGTTTCCCTACACCCGCGGCATCTACCCCGATATGTACCGCCGGCGCTTGTGGACCATGCGGCAGTACTCGGGATACGGCACGGCGAGAGAAACCAACGCCCGCTTTCATTTCCTGCTGGCGCAAGGGCAGACCGGACTGAGCACCGCGTTCGATCTTCCGACCCAGATGGGCTACGACTCCGACAATCCCCGTGCCGAGGGAGAGGTTGGACGTGTGGGGGTAGCCATCGACAGCCTGCTCGATATGGAGGAGCTGCTGGCCGGCATCCCCCTGGACCGAATCAGCACCTCCATGACGATCAATGCCACCGCCTCCTCGCTCCTGCTTCTCTACCAGCTCGTGGCCGAGAAGCAGGGAGTACCGAGCGACCAATTGACGGGGACGGTACAGAACGACATCCTCAAGGAATACGCGGCGCGAGGGACCTACATCTATCCGCCGAAGGCATCGATGAGATTGGTCACCGACCTGATGGCGTACGCACAGGCCGAGGTGCCCAACTGGAACACCGTCAGCATCTCCGGATACCACATCCGAGAAGCCGGTTCGACGGCTGTGCAGGAGGTGGCGTTTACCCTAGCCAACGGCATCGCTTACGTGCAGGCGGCGATAGCCGCGGGACTGGACGTGGATGAGTTCGCTCCGCGTCTCAGCTTCTTTTTCAACGCGCACAACAATTTTTTAGAAGAGGTGGCAAAGTTCCGGGCGGCGCGTCAGCTTTGGGCTGAGATCATGAAGGATCGATTCAAAGCTCAGAATCCGCGTTCGCTGGTGCTGCGTTTCCATGCCCAGACGGCGGGGTCGAGCCTCACCGCGCAGCAGCCCTTGAACAATGTGGTGCGGGTGGCGCTGCAGGCTCTCAGCGCCATCTTCGGCGGCACGCAGAGCCTGCACACCAATGCCTATGACGAAGCGCTGGCGCTGCCGACCGAGGCGGCCGCACAGCTCGCGCTGCGCACGCAGCAGATCATCGCCTCGGAGTCGGGCGCGCCTGAGATCGCCGATCCCTTGGGCGGCTCGTATGCAGTCGAATATCTGACGGATCAGATCGTAGAGAGGGCCAAGGACCTGATGATGCGGGTGGAAGAGTTGGGCGGAGCCGTGGCGGCGATCGAGAGCGGGTTCGTGCAGGAGCAGATCGACGAGGCGGCGTATCGGTTCCAGCGGCAGGTGGACAGCGGAGAGCGGGTGATCGTGGGGGTGAACAAATATCAGGTGGACGAGGAGGAGGTCATCGAAACGCTCCTCGCCGATCCCGAGCTGGAGCAGGCGCAAAGGAAGCGCCTGGCGCGCCTGCGAGCCGAGCGGGACAACGAGGCGGTGACCGCGGCACTGCACCGGTTGAAAGAGGAGGCGCGCGGTTCGGGCAACCTGCTCTATCCCATGAAAGAGGCACACGCGGCCTACGCGACGATTGGGGAAGTATGCGACACGCTGCGCGCGGTCTTCGGCGCGCATCGTCCGGGTGTTGCAGCTTGAAAGCGGAAAGGGACCAGCCGGGACGGGAAGCGCGCAGCGCGCTGGAGCATCTCAAGGAGCTCGAGGAGGAGGTTCTCCATCCGGCAGGCCTGAAGGCCGAGCAGAAACAGCACGATCGCGGGAAGCTGACGGCCCGAGAGCGGCTCGATCGGTTGCTCGATCCCGGCTCACTCGTCGAGCTCGATCGCTTCGCCACGCACCGCGCCACGGCTTTTGGCATGGAGGAGCGGAAGTATCTGGGGGACGGCGTGGTGACCGGGTACGGCACGGTCGAAGGCCGGAAGGTCTTCGTGTTCTC
>DHWR01000131.1:3221-4057 GCA_002413265.1 Chloroflexi bacterium UBA5177 | reverse complement strand
AACGACTCGGGCGGCGCCCGCATTCAAGAGGGCGTGGTGAGTCTGGGAGGCTATGCCGAAATCTTCTGGCGCAACGTCATGGCCTCGGGAGTCATCCCGCAGATATCCGTGGTCGCGGGACCTTGCGCCGGCGGCGCGGTGTACTCTCCGGCGATTACCGACTTCATCTTCATGGTGAGAGACATCTCGTACATGTTCATCACCGGTCCTGACGTGGTGAAAACGGTCACCGGCGAGGAGGTCAGCTTCGAGGAATTGGGCGGCGCCGAGACGCACGCGACGAAGAGCGGCGTGGCTCACTTCGCGGCCGACTCCGAGGAAGCTGCGTACGAGGATGTGCGGCGGCTCCTGAGCTTCCTCCCCTCCAACAACCTCGAGGATCCGCCGCTGATCAATCCGGCGGATGATCCGGAGCGCGAGGTCCTCGAGCTCGAAGAGGTTATCCCCGACTCGCCGAGCAAGCCGTACGATATGCAGCGCGTCGTCGAGGCGGTGCTGGACGATGCCGACTTCATGGAAGTGCATGCGGGGTATGCGCCAAACATCATCGTCGGGCTGGGGCGGTTGGACGGCTATCCCGTCGGCGTCGTGGCGAATCAGCCCAAGTACCTGGCCGGCGTGCTCGACATCGCCTCATCGGAGAAAGCGGCCCGTTTCGTCCGCTTCTGCGACTGCTTCAACGTTCCGTTGCTCACCTTTGTGGACGTTCCCGGATTTCTCCCCGGGACCGGGCAGGAGTACGGAGGCATCATTCGGCATGGAGCGAAGCTGCTGTACGCCTTTGCCGAGGCGACCGTGCCCAAGCTGACGGTCATCACGCGGAAGGCCTACGGCGG
>DHWR01000131.1:0-3046 GCA_002413265.1 Chloroflexi bacterium UBA5177 | reverse complement strand
GGCGGCGCCTACGACGTCATGGCTTCGAAGCATATTCGGGCGGACGTCAACTTCGCCTGGCCCAGCGCCGAGATCGCTGTGATGGGACCCGACGCGGCGGTGAAGATCATCCATCGCCGCGAGATCGCAGCTGCCGAGAACCCCGAGGCGATGACCAAGGAGCTGATCGAAGACTACCGGGAGCGCTTCGCCAACCCATTCATTGCTGCTGATCGCGGGTACGTCGACGACGTCATCGAGCCGAGGTACACGAGATCCGCGCTGATCAAGGCGCTGCGAATGGCGCGCAGCAAGCGTGCCTCAAATCCGCCGAGGAAGCATGGCAACATCCCGCTTTGAGGTGACGTTCATTCACAGCCCGCCTGATGCGACAGAGGATGAGATGGCGGCGGTGAGGGCGGCTCTGCGGGCATTTCTCGGTCGCGGAGCTCGGGGCGAGCGGCTGCGGTCGTCGTGGGCACTGGCGGGCCGGCGTGAGGCGCAGGGACTTCCGGCCGATCGCGAGTCGCTTCGGACCGGTTGGCGGGACTGAGGAGCATGTTCCGGAAGGTGCTCGTCGCCAATCGGGGCGAGATTGCGCTTCGTATCATTCGCACCTTGCGAGAGATGGGCATCACGTCGGTCGCCGCATATTCCGACGCAGATCGATCTGCCTTGTTCGCGCAGCTGGCCGACGAAGCCTATCGGCTCGGGCCGGCGCCGGCCGCGGACAGCTACCTGAACGTCTCTGCCATCCTCGAGGTTGCTAAGAAATCGGGCGCTGAGGCGATACACCCGGGCTACGGCTTTCTGGCCGAGAACGCGGCCTTTGCCGAGGCCGTGCAGAGCGCGGGGCTGACATTTATCGGCCCTTCTCCGCCGGCGATGCGGGTGATGGGAGACAAGATCGAGGCGAGGCGCGCGGTGTCGAAGCTCGGTGTGCCGGTGGTGCCTGGGAGTGACGGTCCGGTCGAGTCGCTGGAAGAAGCTATAGAGTTCGCGGAGAGAACGGGCTATCCCATCGCGGTGAAAGCAGCCGGTGGCGGTGGCGGCCGCGGCATCCGGGTAGTCACGAGCCGGGAGCAAATGCAGGAGGCGCTCGAAGGAGCGAGGCGCGAGGCTTCTGCTTACTTCAAGAACCCGCAGATCTACCTCGAACGCTACTTCCACGATCCACGCCACGTCGAGATCCAGGTGCTGGGCGACGCGCACGGCAACCTCATCCACCTCGGCGAGCGCGACTGCTCGGTGCAGCGCCGGCATCAAAAGGTCATCGAGGAGTCACCCAGTCCGGCGGTAGACAAGAACCTGCGAGATCGCATGGGAGAGGCGGCGATCCGAGCTGCTCGGTCCGTCGACTACTCCAACGCCGGCACCGTCGAGTTTTTGCTGACCCGCGAGGGAGAATTCTTCTTTCTGGAGATGAACACCCGGATCCAGGTCGAGCACCCGGTGACCGAAATGGTCTTCGGCATCGACATCGTGCGAGAGATGATTTTGGTGGCGGCCGGGGAGCCAATGGCGGCGCATCAGGCGGACCAGCCGAGCGGGCACGCCATCGAGGTGCGGGTCAACGCCGAGGACCCGGCCCATAACTTCCGTCCAACTCCCGGCATTGTGACCCGCTACGCGCCGCCGGGCGGCCCCGGGATCCGCGTGGACTCCGGGCTGTACGCGGGGTATGAGGTGCCCGGGGAGTACGACTCGTTGGTGGCAAAGCTGACTGCCTGGGCGCCGGATCGGGAGGGAGCCAGGAGACGCGCGCTGCGAGCGCTACGGGAATACATCATCGACGGCATCTCGACGACCATTCCTTTCGCGAGCGCCGTGATCAGGCACCCGAGCTTCGCGGCGGGCGAGGCGGGGACGGCGTTTCTGGCGGAGCATGGTGCGGAGCTTTCAATGGAGCCGTCCGAGCCGAGCACACTCACTCCCGAATTCCAGCCGCAAGGGCAAGGCAATGGGCGAAAGTTCGAGGTCGAGGTCAATCGCACGCGCTACAGGGTCAGCGTCTCCGAGCTCGCGGAACAGGCGAGCGGGACACGCCAGCCTCGAAAGAGGAGGCAGGCGCGCGGCTCAGGTGGCAAGGAGCTGCACAGCCCGATGAGCGGAACGGTGCTGGCGGTGAAGAGGCAAGCCGGAGACAGCGTCGAGGTGGGTGAGGTACTTCTCGTCGTGGAGGCGATGAAGATGGAGAACGAGATTGGCGCTCATCGCGCCGGCACGCTCAGCACACTGGACGTGAAGCCCGGAGATGCCGTGGAGAGCGGCCAGCTGCTGGCGGTCATCGAGTGAGTATTGGTCATCGGGATCGATGAAACTCTAGACCGTATTTCGAGCTATATCGTAGACTACGGGGGACGTCAACGAATACCGAACGGCCGAGATTCGGCCATCGGCGATCCGTGGATCGCCACGATTTTGCTCCGTCAGTCCTGACAAAGGTTATGGAGCCCAGGAGAGCGGTTCTGCGCCCCAGATGATCGAAGATCAAGCAATACAAGCTGTCAATCCGTTTCACAGCTACTTCGAGCACCTCGACTACCAGACGGCGGAAGCGCCGCAGTTCATTGACATAACCGCCGACGTCGTGGACGTGGTGGCGCGCTCCGGTGCCGAAAACGGCATTGCCGTGGTGTTCTCGCGGCACACCACGGCGGCGATCAAGATCAATGAGTCCGAGCCCGAGCTGATCAAGGACATGACGCGTTTCCTCTCGGAGATCGCGCCGATGGATCGGGAGTACCATCACAACAACTTCGACGTTCGAACGGTCAATATGACCGAGGACGAGTGCCCGAACGCGCACGCGCACTGCCAGCATTTGCTGCTCAGCGCGAGTGAAAGCTTGCCGATTCTGGGTCGCCGCATCCACCTCGGCCGCTGGCAGCGGATCTTCCTGGTCGAGCTCGACGGCCCAAAAGCGCGCCAGGTGACCGTCCAGATCATGGGCGGCTAAGTCGGACTAGGCCTCTTCCCAGACCTCGGGCTTGATGACCTCTTCGTAGAAGGTCTCCGAGATGTCCTGGATCTGCTCGATGACCTCGACGATCGGGACCTTGAGCAT
>DHWR01000058.1:41416-42884 GCA_002413265.1 Chloroflexi bacterium UBA5177 | reverse complement strand
GAGCGGCTCTCGCAAGCTTTTGCCTTGCAGTATTCCCTGCCGTACACGATATGGCGACCCTTCAATATCATCAGCCTTCACGAGTCGGCAGAGGGACAGGATCCTGGTGTTTCTCACGTGTTTGCTGACTTCATCCAAAGAATCGTGCGCGAGCGGCAGAACCCTATGCTGATTATTGGCTCTGGGGAGCAGGTGCGATGCTTCACATGGATTGGAGACGTGGCTGCCGCGATTGCTCGATGGTCGTTCTCACCTGAGACGGAAAACCAGGACTTCAACCTTGGAAACCCTGAGCCGGTGACTATGGTGGATCTTGCTCAGCGACTCTACGGCATTTATTACCGGTTGGTTGGAGAATCGCCGGAGCGGTCCCTCGAGTTCACCCACATCCCTACCTTCAAGGACGATGTCCAGGTGCGAATTCCAGCCGTTTCAAAGGCACATGACGTCCTAGGGTGGCATCCGACCGTGAGGCTGGACGAGATGTTGCGTCGGACTCTCATTAATGAGCTAGAGCGGTCAGGGAGCGCGACGGGCTAACCGTCCTCGATTTTCTGTGCCCCAAACCCTCTCAGCCAGACTGCAGATAGGCGGAGATCCTACTCCGGGATGGAACTACCTGCCCCTCCATTTGCTTCAAACGCGACCTCCCCGCAGTACTCATGCCGAGGTTAAGCTCGACGCGCCGATTGACGCTTTGGGCGACCTCTGGCCGGTCTTCCGTCACTGCCGAGAATTGTGCGGAACGGGAGCCAGGTTCACCGTTCGACGAGCACCGCCCGGACGACTCAAGCTCCAAGATGTTCTCAAAATCCTCAATCTCTGCGGCTTCGAACCTGTGGAAGGCCAGGCCGGCACGTCTCCAGAAATTCTCGTCACGTACGCTGTGGAGCGCGTGCCGCAATCTCTCAGCTGCACGGTGGTCATTCCATGTCGCAACGAAGCGGACAATGTTTCTGGGCTCGTGCGCCGGACCCCCGACATGGGCACGCGTACGGAGATCCTGTTTGTCGATGGGTCTTCAACCGATGGCACCCCCGATCTAGTTCTCTCCGAGATCAGTGCGTCGCCAGGGCGGGACATCAAGCTCCTGCACCAATCTGACTCGGCTGGAGGGAAGGCTGCCGCGGTGTTTCAAGGTTTCGACGCTGCCACCGGCGATGTAGTGATGATTCTGGATGCAGACATGACGGTGGCGCCGGAAGATCTGCCTCGATTTTTCTTTGCCATTGCCGAAAATGCCGCTGACTTTGCCAACGGATCGCGCTTTCTCTACCCGATGGAGCAGGGAGCCATGCACCTTCTGAACAACGCGGGCAATCGGACTTTCTGTTTGTGCCTCGGCTGGCTGCTGGGCAGTCATATCACGGACACGTTGTGTGGAACGAAGGCAATGCGACGGTCTAACTGGATGAAGATTCGCGCTGCCAGGCATCTCTTCGGAGGCCACGACCCCTGGGGAGACTTC
>DHWR01000058.1:41008-41202 GCA_002413265.1 Chloroflexi bacterium UBA5177 | reverse complement strand
GACCCCTGGGGAGACTTCGACCTGCTGCTCGGAGCGGGCTATTCAGGTTTGCGCATCGTGGACGTGCCGATCGTCTATGGCGCGCGCGTTGCGGGCGAGTCGAAGATGCGACCATTTGCGCACGGTCTAGACCTGGCCAAGACGTGCTTCGCCGGACTCAAAGTGCTCAAGCTGGATCGACCCACTCGTCCCCT
>DHWR01000058.1:40098-40846 GCA_002413265.1 Chloroflexi bacterium UBA5177 | reverse complement strand
CATGAGTGAGACGGCGTGCGCCGACAGATAAGTCCGGTGCTGCACACGCTACCTCTACTCGCGGTTCTGGCGACTGCCGCGATCCTCCGCTTTTGGAATCTACAGGCGCGCGGTCTCATCTACTGGGACGAGGCCAAGTTCGCTATGGAGGGCATCAGAATGCAAGCGGTCATTCTGCACGCCGTCAGCGCCCACGCAAGTCTCTTGGCAGGTAAATCTGTAGGCACTGCAAAACCTACTCACGCACTGATCTTTGGCCTCGCCTATCTTCTCTTTGGCGTTCACGACTGGGTGCCCCTCTTCGTCGATGGACTGGCAAGTCTCTCAGTTGTGGCGCTCACCTATGTCATCGCCCGGCGCCTCTTTTCTCCCGACGTTGCCCTCTTCGCTTCCGCTCTGCTGGCGGTCTCCGAATACGAAATCATCTATGCGCGCTCTGCCCTGTCCGAAAGCGACGGATGCCTGTTCTTGTTGCTTGGCGTGGTTGTCTGGCTGCCCAGAGCCTTTCAGACCTCTCTCGCGGCTCCGACCCGGCGTGTGCTGGGAAGTGCGGTGGTCTTCGGAGCAGGCTTAACGATCAATTACCGGCTTCTGCCGTACATCTCTGCCTTCGTGCTTCTCGACATCTACCCGCTGCTCAAACGGCACGACCCCCGCGCCACGGCCTCGCACGTTGGAGTCTGGGTAGTCGGGATCCTCGCCTTTCCCATCGTTTGGGAAATCGCGGGTTCGATCGCTCAGGCCCACG
>DHWR01000058.1:35348-39912 GCA_002413265.1 Chloroflexi bacterium UBA5177 | reverse complement strand
GCAGTTCTGTTTCAAAACGAGCTCAGCGGCAAAAAGTCTTCTTACCTAGCAGAGGCGATCTACCAGCTGCACCAGGGAAAACAGTCGTCCTTCAACTTCTCGCCGCTACCCTATCTCGAATGGTTTGGCGTGCGGGAAGGACCGTTCGTAGCTCTCCTGACTATCCTGGGCTTGTGGGCAGCGATCAGAAAACGGACCGTCCCGTGGGCGGTTGCCTGGGCGCCTGTCGCCCTGCCGTATCTGGTCTACATATTCGCCCCCTTCATAGTTCCTCGAAACCTTGAAGCTGCTCTCCCCTTCATTTCCATCGTTGCGGCCGCCGGGCTGACGGAAGCGGTCCAGTCTTTCCGCTCGGCTGAGGTCAGAAAAACCGTTGCGGTGACCTTGGTTCTTGCTTCCGTCGCCACCGGATGCTTCATGAGCTGGAGGTTGACGGCAGAGAGATCGGGTTTTGCTTCTGCAGCACGTTATGTCGAGCTACGCGGAGCATCGCGAATATTGACGTCCACCGAAGACATGACCTTCTACTTTCGCGGGAGTGGGGCGAACTGTGACTCGCCTGCACTGCCGCGAACCCTCAGCCTGCTGAAAGCGTTTGTCCAATCCGGCTTTCGTTACGCCGTCATCGAGCGGCACAGCACTCCCGTGAGCGACTTCACTCGCTCTCGGGCCAATCTCGTAAAAAATCTTGCGGTTACTGGTCCACTTGACCTGTGGGAGGACTTGATCGCCTCAGAGAACACCCACGCCCCGGCCTTCACTTCGCACCAGGATCGAGTCTGGATCTACGATCTGAAGACGATTCGCTTTCCGGCTCACCTCAGGGCTGCCAGCCACATTCCGCGATGCAACCGGGATGTCGTGACCTAGACTCGATGGAATCAGCGGCCCGGCTGAAGCTCCTCGACGGTACGTCGCGCCATGCTCACGTAAGCCTTGATGGTCTTCACGTGCGAGTACGTTGCGCCGTACGGGATCCTCCCCAGCGCGAGCCACCTCCCGGACACCGTTTGGGGGGAGAGTAAAGCGAATGAGGTGACCCTGCCGTTCGCAACGCCCTTCCATGCACTCGAAACTCCCGCACGATGACGTAAACGGGCCAGCAACTCGCGGACGTAGGAGTCACGCGTTGCAACCCCGATCGAAGCATCGGCCGAATGTTTCGGGTGCTTATTTGCGACCTTGCGCGGAGGTGAGGGTGAAGTCGGCGGAGCCGGAGGGTTGGCAGGCGTCGTTGTCGGGTTGAGATTGGGAAGGGTGATGATGATCGGAGTTGCTCCAGGCTTTGGCGGAAAGTCCTGATGGGCCCGTCCGGCCTGAGCCGAGATTGGCAGACCGACACCAACGACCGAGGCGATCAGCACGAAGACGATTCCGGCGCTCAATAACCTGAGCAGCGATGGATCTTTTCTGATGCGGGGGTTCTTACGCATTTGAGCGTCAGTATAGGCAGCAAGAAGCTCGGCGTCAACGGGTGATCGCCGCGAAGTGGCCTGGGAGCCTGCAGTTGATCCTCAGCCTGCTTCCCGCCACACCCGCGTGAGACTCTGGAGGTGGAGTACCGGTGGGAGTGGAGTCAAGCTGTGGCAATTCCAGGCGACCGAAGAGAACGAGCGATCTATCACATCGTTCTTGCCGACATGCATCGGCTTCGAGGCGTGATGTTGAATCTCGAGGCCGTGGAGCACGGAGAGACCGAGGAGGCCTTGCGCGAGCACTTCGGTCGTGAGCTCACCGTCCTGCTCGGAAAGCTCGCCGAGTGGCGCCTGCGTCGCTCGGCCATATTCGCGCAAGCTGAGCGTGACTTCAAGGCCCAGTCAGCGCCGGCTGGAGAGGATGGCGGGAGTGCATGGGAGTCGAACCCACCTGAGAACGCATAGGTGCGCCCTCACAACCGTTTTGAAGACGGCGCCCCTCACCGGAGAAGCCGCACTCCCGGGTAAGTCTCCCAAGTTTCCCTGGGACAGACCAATACTGTGGGCCGACGTCCTGGTAGCGGAAACGCGAGTTACGGGGTCGGCTGAACAGCTGCAGGGGGCTGTGCGGGTGGCGCCGTAGAAGGAGCCTGAACCGTTTGGGTAGGCTGCGTCACCGGCGGAGCCGCGGGCTGGGTTGGAGCCGCCGGCGCCAGGGCCTTCGTCGCTTGGGCGGCTGGTGGCACCGTAGCTGCCGATGTCGCTAGCGGCGCTGCAGGAGCAGTCGGGCCGGTCTGCAACGGAGGCGGTTGGTAGGCCGGAGGAGCCGAGCCGTCAGCGTTCGGCACCGAGCAGAGGGGGATCTCGTTCACGTAGATGTCCGAGGCGAATGTCGAGTACGTTCCATAAGCGCCTGGCAAACGGCAGGAGTAGCCGAAGGACACCCCACTTGGCTGCGTGAACGCCTTCGGAGCGAGTCCGAGGATTGTGAACGCTTTTAGCATGAAATCGTGCCAGATGGGCGCGGCGCCGGTTATGCCGGTGGTGCCCTGCATTTGGCTGTTGTCGGCGTTTCCCACCCAGACACCGGTGACGATGTCTGGGGTGTAGCCCACGGTCCAGTTGTCCGTGAATGCGTTGGTAGTTCCCGTCTTTGCAGCTGCGGGACGTCCGAGATTGAGGAAGCTTCCCTGGCCGAACTCACAAACCTGAGGCACGCACCGTGACGCGTCGTCGGACAGCACGTTCGTCATCTCGTATCCGTAGGCGCCCGGCGATCCGCCCGTAGGAGCCGGGAACGCTTGCTGCGGCCTCGGACCGTCTCTGGAGGCGTCATACAGGAGCTGGTGCGTGCTGTGGTCATAGACCTTCGAAATGGCGATGGGGGGCACAGTGTTGCCGTTCGGCGTGGCAAACGCGCCATACGCGGCCGTTTCCTGCACGAGGCGCACCCCGCGCGAAAGTCCGCCGAGGGTCAGCGACCAGCCACAGCACGTGGGATTGTCGGACATGAGGTCCGTTATCCCCTGCCGCATGGCTTGCTTGGCGACTGAGTTTCTGACGCTGCCTCCACAGCCATCGCTGCAGCTTGCGTTGTACTGTTCGACCCTGACCGCCGGAATGTTGAGTGAATTCTGCAGGGCGATTCTCAAGCTCACGTCTCCGTGCGTCGTCCTGTCGTAGTCGGTAGGTGCGTAGACCCCACCGTCTGCGGGATTCCCCACGTCGGGGATGCTCAGCGGGCTGTCCCAGACCATGGTTGCCGGACCGAGGCCGTGCTCGAAGCCGTACACGTAGTTGAACGGCTTGAAAGATGAGCCCGGCTGGCGTGGACTGTCAGCCATATTGGTCTGACCGCTGATCGAAGCGTTGTAGTAATCGGCGCTTCCAACCATCGCGCGAATACAGCCGTAGCAGCTGTGCCTCAGGTCCATGGATACCAGGGCTCCGTCGGTCACGTGGTAAGGGCCAAGCTGAGAAATCTGCCCCGAGACTGTGTTCTGGGCGGCTATTTGCAGCGCAGGATCGAGCGTCGTGTAGACGTCCAGGCCGCTGTAGATCTTACCGGTGAGCTGCTTGATCCCTTGCAGCTCGGTGAGCGCGTACTGAACGAAATGCGGAAACTTCATGTGAGTCTGCGGCGGATAAAACTTCCAGCTCGTGACCTCAGGAGAGGCCATGATGGAATTGATGACTCCGTCCTCGCCCAGGCCCTGGGGATCATGGAGGTAGCCGTGGATGTACATCAAGTGCAGGACGTACCTCATGCGTTCCTTGGCTGCCGGGAGGTTGTCGACCGGGTTGTAGATCGATGGCGCTTCGGGAAGACCGGCCAGCAGAGCAGACTCCGCTAGATCCAGCTTCCACACGTTCTTGTGGAAGTAGGTCTTGGCAGCTGCCTGCGCCCCATAGGTCTGGTTCCCATAGGGGACACTGTTCAGGTAGTAATAGAGGATCTTGGTCTTTGGGTACTTCTGGGTGAGCTCAGCCGCAAGAATGATCTCTTCGGTCTTTCGTGTGAACGACTGGTTCTTCGTTGTCAGCAGGTAGGAACGAACCAGCTGCTGCGTGATCGTGCTGGCGCCCGAGACGATGTGGCCCTTCGCAACATTGTCGTAGGCTGCCCGCAGGATGCTGAGGGGATCAAAGCCCAGATTGCTGTAAAAGGTCGCGTCTTCGGTCGCGACGGTTGCGTCCTGAAGGATCTTAGGAATACCGCAAATCCTGTCGCATTGGCGTCCAGGCGGGGCGGGACCGACCAGCCAGTCGTCTTTGTTCGCCTGGTAGTACGCAGTATGGTGACCCGCCGAAATGAGCGGCTCGACGACTCTCCGACCGGAGCTCGATTTCGATAGATTGGCCATGTCGTAGAGCAACGCGCCGTTCGCGGCGTAGAAATGTGTGTTCTGGAACTGAAAGTGATTCTTGAAGTTGCTCAGCGACGGGAGGCTCTCGCCATAAAAGAAGATGGTGGCCGCACTTGCCCCCGACGTAACCATCGTGAAGAGGACCAGCAGGACGACCAGGAAGCGGAGATAAGGATGCGACCGGTACCGCTTGTGATTATTGAGCGCGCGATATGTCGCGCGTCTGCGCAGAGCACGTGAAGACATGTCCGTACAGTATGCCAGCTATGCGCGCGTGAGGGG
>DHWR01000058.1:18361-35133 GCA_002413265.1 Chloroflexi bacterium UBA5177 | reverse complement strand
GCTGCGTAAAATGGTGTTGACACCGCCCTATTCAGGAGGTTTTGCAGTGGCACGACGCGCGTACGTCACACGGGTTATTCCGCAGCCCGGCATCGACTTGCTGCACGAGCATCTCGACGTCGAGGTAAACGAGGTCGATGCTCCCCTGTCTCATGAGGAGGTCGTGCAGCGGGCGGGATCGGTTGAAGCCTTAGTCACGCTTCTGACCGATCGAGTCGACCGAGAGGTGCTTGAGGCGGGCAGAGGCTCCCTGAAGATTGTTGCCAATGTGGCGGTCGGCTACGACAACATAGACGTTCCGGCCGCCACCGAGAACGGCATCATGATCAGCAATACCCCCGGAGTTCTCACCGACACTACCGCGGACTTCGCGTGGGCGCTACTGATGGGCATTGCCCGTAGGACCGCGGAAGGCCAGGAATTTCTGAAGGCCGGGAAATTTAAGGGCTGGGGCATCATGATGATGCTTGGAGAGGATGTCTACGGGAAGACACTGGGCATCGTAGGGTTCGGCCGAATTGGACAGGCTCTGGCGAAAAGGGCCACGGGATTCGACATGCGGCTGCTGTTCTATGACCCAGTCATCCAGTCGTCGCCGGTAGCCGACGAGCTGGGCGCCACCAGAGTAGACCTCGACACCCTGCTTGCAGAGAGCGACTTTGTGTCAGTGCATACGCCGCTCCTGCCTGAGACACATCACCTGATCGGTGCCCGGCAATTGAGCGCTATGAAGCCTACCGCGTACCTGATCAATACTTCCCGCGGACCGGTCGTGGACGAAGCCGCGCTGGCAAGCGCGCTCAAGTCCAATGTAATTCGTGGCGCCGCTCTCGACGTGTTCGAGGAGGAGCCAAAAGTTCATCCGGGTTTGTTGGAGGTCGACAACGTACTGCTTACACCGCACATTGCGTCGGCTTCGACCACAACACGAACTCGCATGGCAACCATGGCTGCCGAGAACGTGATTGCAGCTCTGGACGGCCGGCGGCCACCGTCGTTGGTGAACCCCGAGGTACTGGACTAGGGAGACCCTTTAGCCGCGGGGTAGCGAGACCTCGCGAGCTTTCAGGGCTGTGTCCATCTTTTGAAGCGCTCGTTCCAGATTCTCATACGAATTTGCGTAGGACAGCCGAAGGTAACCCTCCCCGTTGGCGCCGAACGCCGTGCCCGAAAGCAACGCAACTCCTGCCTCGTAGAGAAAGTAGTCGGCAGCTTCTCTGGAGGCCATGCCCGTTCCCTGAATATTTGGAAACGCGTAAAAGGCGCCGTCAGGCGTGCTGGCCCTCACGCACGGCATCTCATTCAACGCCGCCACCACCAGGTCGCGGCGGCGGCGGAATTCGCTGACCATGTCATCCACGGAGTCCTGCGGGCCGGTCAACGCCTCGACCCCAGCTATCTGGGTGAAAGCGGCCGTGCACGAATTGGAGTTCGTAATGAGCCGGGCGATGTGCGGAGCCAGCCATTCCGGCATCACGCCAAACCCTAGCCGCCAGCCGGTCATGGCAAAGGTCTTCGAGAACCCGTCCAAGACGCAGGTGCGATCAGCCATTCCTTCAAGGGTCGCGATGCTGACGAAGTCTCCCGAGTAGAGAATCCGGCTATATATTTCGTCAGAAAGCACGAACACGTCGTGCTCGACGGCGGCCGCCGCAATGCGAGCCAGATCGTGAGAGCTGACCGTGCACCCCACGGGGTTAGACGGGGTGTTGAGAATCAAAAGTTTTGTTCGCGGTCCAATCTGTGACAGCAGAGAGTCGACATCCCACCGAATGGACCGAGCCTCTTCGATGAATCCAATCGGCCGCTTTACTCCGCCGAGGAACGCCACCATCGACTCATAGATTGGAAAGCCGGGGTCAGGATAGATGACTTCATCCCCCTCTTCCAGCAATGCCAGCATCACGAAGAACATGATTGGCTTCCCACCCGGCGTGACAACGACGTTCTCGACGCCGGCCCGGATTCCCTTTCGCGTGGACTGGTCGGCGGAGATCGCTTCTCGCAACGCGTCGATGCCGGCAGAAGGCGTGTAGTGAGTTTCGCCCGCGGAAAGGGCGAGCACTCCGGCATTCGTGACGTTACGAGGCGTGTCGAAATCAGGTTCACCGATCTCGAGATGGATAATCTCGCGACCTTCCCGCTCGAGCCCTCGCGCACGTGCCAGTACCTCGAAGGCAGTCTCGGTTCCGAGCCTCGACATCCTTTTTGCGAGATCCATACACGCCTCGTAGAAGGAAAGCTAAGTGGCCAGATTGGCCGGAATCCAAGCGTTCATCGGCCCAATCGCAGTATATCCTTGAAGGCGAGAGCGGCATGGGGGTGCGGTGAGAGAAGTCGCGCGACGTATCGGATTCCTAACTGCGGTCTGCATGGCTTTCGGAGGACTGGTCGGCTGTTCGGCATTCGCTTCGGCGTCGCCTACTCCTACCATTTCGCGACCCCCGGCCGTGCCCACGCCGACTCGTCAGGTCGGTTTCGTGGTTCGAGTGACGGTGCCGCCGACGCTTCCAACGGCTCACACGCTGCGATCAACCTCTACCCCATTTGTTCCGCCGCCGCACCCATACATTCTTTTGCAGCCATCATCCGGCCCTCCGGTGAGCCGCTTCGTGCGATTGCTCGGTGGCAATCTTCCGAAACGCGTTCCGGTCGACATGGTCTGGGCTCCAAAAGGCCACAAGTCGCAGCTCAACACGGTGATTTACACGGGCCCTCGAGGGAACATCGACGTCTCCTACACGGTCCCCATGTCGGCCCCGGGAACGTACTCTCTGGTCGCCGAAATAAACGGCAGGCAGGTCGCGTCGGCCACGTACAACGTCGCGTCGCACGCCACGTTGGAGGTTTCGACCACGGTCGTGTCGAACGGCGAGTCTCTGGTCATCCGCGGACACCACTTCATCCCAAATTTCAAGCTGGCGCTTGTCGCCTACCAGACGGTTGGGACGGCGACTCCCCTGGTGCTGGGCATGGCTAAGTCCTCGAATCATGGGGCTTTCGTGTTCCGAACTACGACCCGCAAGCTCACGCCCGGTCAATATGTGCTGCGGTCCTGGTCTGTCAGCGATTTAGCGGCTCAGATGGCGGAGACCTTTTTCGAAGTGGAAGTTTAGGTGATTGACGAGATCGAGCTGGAAAGGCCCCTGATAACCCAGGAGGCGATCCAGAGCAAGGTGCGAGAGCTTGCCCACCAGATCAATCAGGATTTTGAGAACAGGGAGCGCCCGCTCTCGGTCATCGTGGTTCTCAAAGGAGCCTGCTTTTTTGCCATCGACTTGCTGAAGCACCTCACGGTCCACACGCACCTCGATTTCTTGCAGGCCTCTTCTTACGCTGGAACGGGGTCGACGGGCGAGGTACGCTTGCACAGCGACATCCACATGCCGATAGCCGGAACCGATGTACTCCTAGTCGAGGACATCGTGGACACGGGCCTGACCGCGTCGTGGCTACGCCGTCATCTGGCAAGTCACAACCCTGCCTCCGTAAGCCTTTGCGCCCTTCTGGACAAGCCGGGTTCGCGAAAGTTTCGCGTCAAGATTGAATACGTCGGATTCACGATTCCGAATGCCTTTGTTTTGGGCTATGGGCTCGACTACAACGAGGGGTACAGAAATCTTCCGGCAATATACGTAGCTCGTCCTGTTTAGGAACCTCTGCCTCGGTATAGTGAGGGCGTGGGTAGCGCGGCCGGCAGCGCCGCGGGGGAATCGGAGTTGTCAATGCGCTCGACACCAATGGTCGAGGAGCCCATTCCCAGCTCGATCCGCCAGTTAGAGGCGGTTCCACGAGAGATGACCGCTCTACTAAAGGCGTCCTCTTCACCAGGGGCGACGCTGGAGACCGTGCCGGTGCCGCCGGTTGGGCCGTCTGAGGTTCTCATCCGAGTTCGGGCAGCTTCTATCTGCGGCACGGACCTGCACATTTACCTGTGGGACCGGTGGGCTCAAGGACGGGTGCATCCTCCGCTCGTTTTCGGACACGAGTTCGCGGGAGACGTCGTCGCGGTCGGCGCCGAGGTTCCGTCGACCTTCCTGGGTAGCTACGTCGCCGCAGAGAGCCACGTGGCTTGTGGCAGCTGCTACGAATGCACGCACGGTCTACAGCACATCTGCCGGCAGGTGCAAATCATAGGAGTAGATCGACCTGGCGCCTTCGCCCAATATGTAGCCATCCCATGGCAGAACGCCTGGCCCACGGAACGCAGGTTCCCGCCTGAGATCGCCACGATTCAGGAGCCGATGGGCAATGCCGTTCATGCGGCTCTCTCCGCTCCAATTGCCGGTTCGACTGTAGCGATTTTTGGAGCGGGGCCCATCGGACTGTTCGCCGTACCGATATCGCGTGCCTCCGGTGCAAAGCGCATCATGACCGTGGAGCCTAGCGACTATCGGCGCGAGCTGGCACTCGCGATGGGGTCACACGTGGTCATCGATCCGAAGACCGAAGACGTCGTCGAGAGCATTAGAGAGGAGACCGGCGGCGAGGGCGCTGATGTAGTCCTAGAAATGTCCGGGAGTCCTCAAGCTATTAGTCAGGGACTGCAGGCCTTGCGCTTCGGAGGGTACGTCTCCCTCCTTGGCATTCCGTCGGAGCCGCTCGAGGTAGACCTCGCCGACGGTGTGATCTTCAAAGGCGCCACGGTTCAAGGAATTTCTGGCAGGCGAATATGGCAGACCTGGTTCCAGACTCGAGGGTTTCTCGAATCCGGGATGGACCTGTCAACGGCCATCACGCATCGCATGCCTCTGGAAAACTTCGAGGATGCGTTTGAGCTGGTGCGGTCAGGTCAATCTGGAAAGGTGGTCCTACGTCCGCCAGGTCTATCCGACAATTGAGTAGGCAAGCTGGGAACGTGGAGGAAATGGCATGACCCTTGATGGCATGGAATGGATTGACGGCGAGATCGATGCTCTCCGAGAGACAGGACTATTTCGCCCTTTGCGAGATCTTTCGGGACCCCAACTGCCTCGGGCCGTCTTTGACGGCAAGGAGGTCATCAATCTCTCCTCCAACAACTATCTTGGCCTGACCACTCATCCGAGAATTGTCGATGCGGCGTTAGTCGCAACCAGAGAACTGGGCGCCGGGTCCGGCTCTGTCAGGGCAGTCGCCGGCACGATGAGTGTGCACGAGGAGCTGGAGCAGAAACTCGCGGCGTTCAAACGGACCGAAGCGGCCCTCGTCTTTCAGTCTGGGTTCACCTGTAACAGCGGTATCATTCCCGTACTGGTCGAGGATGGCGACGCGGTTCTGAGCGATGAGCTGAATCATGCAAGCATCATCGACGGAATTCGCCTGACCAAGGCGCAGAGAAAAATCTGGGGCCATTCCGATATGGACGCGCTCGAATCTGCACTGAAGGAAACGCAGGGAGCGCGCAGACGTCTGGTAGTCACCGACGGCGTTTTCAGCATGGACGGAGACGTTGCACGGCTGCCGGAAATCGTCGAGCTTGCTGAGCGATATGGAGCGATGGTCTACGTCGACGATGCACACGCGAGTGGCGTGTTCGGCCGCAATGGCCGTGGCACGATCGACCACTTCGGTCTAAACGGCCGAGTGCACGTCCAGGTCGGGACCCTATCAAAAGCCGTCGGTGTGCTCGGTGGTTACGTGGCATCTACTCAGAGCCTGCGCGACCTGCTCATCCACAAAGGTCGTCCCTTCCTCTTCAGTACCAGCCATCCTCCAGCTGTGGCCGCGGCTTGCAGTGCTGCGATAGATGTACTTCTGGATGAGCCGGAGCTCATCGATCGTCTGTGGGAAAACACGCGCCATTTCAAGTCCGGACTCGAGCGTTTGGGCTTCGACACGGGCCACAGTCAAAGCCCTATAACGCCCGTTATCGCGGGCAGCGGAAAGCGGGCCATGGAGCTGAGCGACCGGCTTTTTGCTGCCGGCGTGTTTGCGCAGGGAATTGGTTTCCCCATCGTTCCGGATGCAAAGTCGCGCGTGCGAACAATCGTTACGGCGACCCACTCCAGACAAGATCTGGATGCGGCGCTAGATGCCTTCGAGTCGGTCGGACGCACGTTAGGGCTCATCGGAGAAGCAGTTCCCGCAACTTAATCGAAAGCCGCGGAATCATACTGCTGGGACTAACCGGGAAGCACGGCTCGTATCTCTTCCCGGACGAGCGGATCCCTCTCCTTGGACAGTGCGGAAACAAGCGCGGCCACCGGCAACGGAGTCACTTTCCGATTAGCGAGGCGTCCGAGGCTCCAGGCAGCATGGCCTCGCACCACGGGTTCTTCGTCTTCCTCAAGTGCCTGGATCAGGGGCTCATCGGCCATTCGCGTGCCTACGTTGCCGAGACAGACGGCTGCATTCCGCCTGAGCATCCACGGCTTGGCGCGACGAATTGACGAGTCGCGAAACGTTTTCAGGTACTCTTCGTGGGTCATGCGAAGCAGCCAAACAAGATCGACGCCGGATCTGAGGTCCGTGGGCGCTCCAGATCCGACATGGGCATCACTTGAGGGAGTCGAAATCGGATCTCCACCTTTCACATAGCTCTTCACTTCCGCTGCCCAGGCGTGGCGATCCCGACTGCTCTTCAGATGAGGTTCCATTGACGGTGGACACACGTCCTGGCAGATGTCGCACCCAAACACCCACGAACCGATCAGTGGTCGGTATTCGACGGGAATGGGTTCTCGATGCTCGATCGTGAGGTACGAGATGCACTTCCGGCTATCGATTGAGTAGTCCGGCCCCAGTGCGCCGGTCGGGCACGCGACAACGCAGAGGCGGCAGCCGCCGCAATCCCGCTGCAGCGGGCGATCGGCCTCGATCTCGAGCGTCGTGACAATCTCTCCGAGCAAGATCCACGAACCGAACTCCGTCGACAGGATGTTCGTGTTTTTTCCGTACCAGCCAAGCCCCGCGCGTGAAGCAAGAGCCTTGTCCATTAGCGGTCCGGTATCGACGTACCATTTGTGGCTGCCGCCAACTTCTTCCACGAGCTTTCGCGTGAACTCCTCGAGACGCTTCCCCAGCACCGCGTGGTAATCCCTCCCCCACGAATAGCGGGCGATCCTGCCCGTGTTCGCAGTGTCAGTAGGGCGCAATCCGTCCCAATAGCGCATACCCACGCAGATCACGCTCTTTGCGTCCGGCAACACACTTGACGGATCGGCGGACCGGGCGGCGTGCTGCTGGGTGATCCAGCGCATATCGCCCTGACGACCCTGCTCGATCCATTGCCGGTATGTGTCCAGCTCAGGGCTCAGAAGAGTTGCGGCAGTGATCCGAACCAGATCAAAGCCGGCCTCCCTACCCAGCGCTTTTGCTCTTGCTGAGAGGTCATAGGGCGAGGTGTTCAGCTTGCACCGATGGTTGCAGGGGTGATTTGAAGCAACGCTTCGAGCTGCTTTGCGTTCCGCACTCCGTAGTCGGCGTAGCAGTTATTCATGAGGACGTGGACTTCTTTCGTCTCCTTGGCCAGGTGCTCGATCTTGGGCACCCACTCGCGCAGCTCATCCTCGTTGTAAAGGTATTTAAACCTCTCCGCGACTCCGACCCCCGGTTTGTCCCAGGTCTCGACCCGCCGGCCGTGAAAACGGACCACGGAAAAATCGGTGGTAGCCTCGGCGATTGGCGGGACGCTCGCTGATGTTCCTTGAGGCCCATCAATTGACGTATAGGCGATCCCCTGATCGCGAAGAAAGTCGAAGGTCCTCTGACGGTTCTTTTCAGAGAACCAGTTGGGATTTCGAAACTCGACTGCAATTGCGTAGTCGGGAAGCCGACGCCGAGCCGCTTCCAGCATTTCCAGGCTGTCACGGCCAAGGAAGATCCATTTCGGAAACTGCAAAAAAATGGCTCCCAGCTTGCCCGCGCTGTGCACCGGCATCAGCGCTTGCCGATACATGTCCCACATCTCGTCGACCATCCCGTTCGGCAAGTCTTTCGAGTAGACGCTGGACTTCCCTTTCAATTCGTTAGGAAGGCTTTCACGGACGGCCTTGGGCAGGACTTTTAGTGGCGTCGGGTGTCCTGTGAAGAGCCTGAAGGCTTTGAAGTCGAAGGTGAAATTGGGCGGAGTACGCTCGGCCCACAGGATTGCCGTCTGCTCCGCGGGTAATCCGTAGTAGCTGCTGTCTACTTCAACAAGCGAAAACTGGGAGGCGTAATAGCGAAGCCGGTCCTCGGCGTTGGTTGCCTCTGTCGGGTACCAGTCGGTGGCCAGCAGTGTCGGATCCGTCCAGGAAGCCGTTCCTATAAGAATCTTAGCCAAATCCGCCTCCCGCCACTTGAGACATCTGTTCTATTATACTCCGCAGGGTTAATCTTCTCCCCGGAGGCTGGTTCACGCCTAGCGGACAGACGATTTACCGAGGCTAGGCGCGATCAGTCCTTCCGGATCTTCTCGTGCGCATCGATGATCTTCTGCGCCTCGTGAGGAGGCACCTGCTCGTACTGGAGCAGACTCATCGTGAAGACCCCTCTTCCCTGTGTGATGGATCGTAGGACAGTTGCGTAGTGCTGCATCTCGGACATTGGTGCGTGAGCCATCACCCGCTGTCTACCGCCGCCGATAGGCTCCATTCCCAGCACACGAGCCCGACGGGAATTCAGGTCTCCAATCACGTCGCCCATGTAGGCTTCGGGAACCACGACCTCAACGTTCATTACAGGCTCTAGAAGCACCGGGTTCGACTTCATCATGCCCTCTTTGAAGGCTAGAGAGCCGGCAATCTTAAAAGCCATCTCCGAAGAGTCAACGTCGTGATACTTGCCGTCGTATAGCGTGGCGCGAACGTGAATGACGGGGTAACCCGCGAGCGGACCCTTCTGCATCGACTCCTGGATGCCTTTTTCCACCGCGGGAATGTACTGCTTCGGAACCGCACCGCCGACGATCTTGTTCACGAATTCGAAGGTCCCTTCGGGGTACGGTTCGAACGCGACCCATACATCGCCGAACTGTCCGCGGCCGCCAGTCTGCTTCTTGTGCCTACCTTCGGCTTTTGCCGAGGCGGTTATGGCTTCTCGGTACGGCACCTTCGGCTCGCCGAGCTCGATATTGACACCAAACTTGCGCTTGAGCCGCTCCACGGTGATCTGCAGGTGAGACTCTCCGATGCCCGACAGAATAGTTTCCGCCGACTCGGAATCTCTATCCACGTGAAGCGTAGGGTCTTCCTCACATATCCTTGCCAGCGCCTGGCCTAGCTTGTCCAGATCCGCCTTGGTTTGAGCTACCACGGACGCGGAGAAGGCAGGAGATGGAAACGAGATTCCGTCGAGGGTAATCGGTTTGTCCTTCGAGGTAAGCGTGTCCCCAGTGTGGGTGTCGTGTAGTTTTGCCACGGCGCCGATGTCGCCCGCCGACACCTGCGCGACGTTTTCTTGATGTTTGCCGCGTGTGAGCAGCACGGGGCCGATGTGTTCGTCGTGACTGCGGTTCGCATTCCAGACGTGAGAGTCCGGCTTGATGGCGCCGCCATACACCCGGAAATACGAAAGTTTCCCGACGTACGGATCGGCGATTGTCTTGAATACAAAGGCAGCAGTTTGGCCATTTAATCCGTCCGATGTTTCCGCCGGGCTGGGAACGTAACTAATCAGCGCATCCATGAGCTCGGAAGCACCCATGTTAGTGGTAGCGGAACCGCAACCGACGGGCACAATTTCGCCGCGAGCGGTGGCTCCATGAAGAGCTGCGATCAACTCGTCATTCGAGAGCTCCGCGTCCTCGAAGTACTTGTTCATCAGCTCTTCGTCCGTTTCGCAGATCGATTCGACTAACTGCTGCCGATACTGATCCATTTGCTCGGTGAGCTCCGCGGGAATGGCCATTTCGGCGGCCTTTCCGCCCTCATATGAATACGCCTTGCCTCGCAGAACGTCGACGACTCCTTTGAAGTTTGACTCCTGCCCGATCGGCACCTCCACCGGGACTACGCGGCTACCAAAACGCTCCCGAAGTTGAGCGACAACGCCGTCGAAGTCCGCATTCTCTCGCTCCATCTTGTTGATCTGGACCAGCTTGGCCAGCCCACGCTCGTCGGCCAACTGCCAGGTCATCTCAGTCCCCACCTGGAGTCCGTCAACTGCGGAGACGACGAATAGGACCGCATCGGCGACGCGCAACGCCTCGTGCACCTCGCCCACGAAATCGGCATAGCCGGGTGTGTCTATCAGGTTGAGCTTGTAGCCCTTCCACTCAATGGGAACCACCGTCGCATTTATGGAGATGTGGTGCTTGACTTCATCTGGATCCCAATCGGATACCGTGTTGCCCTCTTCCACCTTGCCCATGCGGGTGGTGTGTCCTGCCGTGAATGCCATGGCTTCGACCAAGGACGTCTTCCCCGAACCCTGGTGGGAGGCCACCGCCACATTGCGGATGCGGTCTGTCGGGTACTCCTTCATCTGATCCCTCATTCCGTTCCACTAGCTGCAAATCCTGCATGCGATTGCCTTAGCGGTGCCGTGATTATAGCGCCGCGGTTGACCCATGAGACGGACGTTAGGTCAGCAATGAGGCGGCCGTCTCCGTTTGCGAAATGCCGACTGCGAGAGCCGCCTGATGAAGGTCGGCCTTAAGATCTCTGACGCTTTCTAGCCCCACGGACAGGCGCAGCAGAGAGTCGCCAATCCCAACCGCTTGAAGCTCGTTTGGATCAAGCATTCGATGTGATGAGAGGGGCGGATACAGCACAAGGGAAACGACATCCCCCAGGGTGGTCGCGGAACCAATAATCCGTAAGGAATCGATGAACGCGAGCGTCGTCTCCCTGTTGCCTGACAGGTCGAAGGCAACCACTCCGCCGAAGCGTCCGCCGAAAAGCTCGGCCGCGCGCTCGTGCTGCGGGTGGCTGGCGAGACCGGGATAATAGACGCGACGTATCCACGGGCAGCTCTCCAGCCACTGGGCCATTTCCAGGGCGGAGTCCGATTGTCGTGCCACCCTCAGCGGAAGCGTTTTCACACCTCTCATGGCCAGCCACGCGTCGAATGGGCTTAGAATTCCGCCCGACCCAGTTCGAACTGCTCGAACTCGCCTGGCAGTGCTCGCAGTTCCAGCCACAAGCCCCGCCATTACGTCTCCATGGCCAGCAATGTACTTCGTGGCGCTGTGGACAACGACGTCCACTCCGTGCTGGAGAGGGCGGATTAGGAGTGGGCTAGCAAAGGTATTGTCCACGACGAGAACGGCTCGGTGCCGATGAGCGAGCTTTACCAACGCCTTGATATCTGGCACCCGGAGCAATGGATTAGAGATGGATTCCAGGTACAGAAGGCGAGATCGCGCATTCTTCAGGGCACTCTCAACGGCGCGGATGTCCATGATGTCCACGTAGTGTGCAGACACATCGAAGGACGCGAGGAGGCTGAGGAGTGACCTGGTTGCGCCATAAAGATCACTCGCCACCGTGACAGAGTCACCAGCTTCGAGACCCATGCCGAGAAACACGGAGTGAATGGCCGCCATGCCGGAACCGAAAGCCACGACCTCCTCGGCGTCCTCGAGCTCCGCCATGACTTCTTCAAAGGTCGCGACGGTGGGGTTGGAGTTCCGCGAGTACGCGAAGCCCTGGGGGTCAGGTCCAAGAGCCGCGTGCACGTCCGCGATGGAGTCGTAAGTATAGGTGGTTGACGGACTCAGAGCCGACGAGGTAGCCCTGGTTTCCCCCGTCGCGCGGTGCGCGCCGGCATGGGCCGCGAGTGTTTCGAAATCCAGCTGCCCAGGATGCTCCACTCGCGTTTCCCTCCCCGGTGCCCGAGAATACCATGGCGAATCTGCACGAGTTACTCACAGTTTTGACTCAGTACTGACCCGTACGGGTCGAGCGTCCAGCGTTCGAGAACCCGCTGCTATAATCCCGCGGCAAGCCGGTCGACCTCAGGAGAGATCATGCCCGTTACAGCAATCGTTGGGGCTCAATGGGGCGACGAGGGCAAAGGTAAGATAACCGACCTGCTTGCGCAAGAGGCAGATCTCGTCATTCGCTACGGCGGCGGCAGCAACGCCGGACACACCGTCATCAATGACTTCGGAGAGTTCAAGCTCCATCTCGTTCCCTCAGGCATCTTCAATTCCACTGCCATAAGCCTGGTCGGCACGGGTACCGTGGTGGATCTCGATTTTCTCGGACCCGAGCTGGACCACATTCGGGCGGCCGGCGTTTCCACCGATGGGCTAAGATTCTCGAGTAGGTCACACCTGACCATGCCCTACCATCTGTTGCTCGACCGGCTTGGCGATGAGGCGCGCAACAGTTTTGTGATCGGCACGACCCGGCGCGGGGTGGGTCCCACGTACGTGGACAAGGCAGATCGAGTGGGAATCCAGGCAGGTGATCTGCTCGATCCGGCGCTCTTCAGGCGGAAGCTCGAGCTGGTGTTGCCCGCGAAGAATAAGCAGCTTCGGGACGTCCATGGTGCCGAGGCGATAAAGCTAGAGGAGCTCGTCGAGAAAGGTGAGGCGTGGCGACGCCTCTACGGTCACCTGATCGTCGACCAGGTCGAGCTCGTCCACGCTGCCCTTCAGAACGACGACTACGTTCTTCTCGAGGGACAGCTGGGAGCTCTCCGAGATCTTGATTGGGGAACGTATCCGTTCGTCACGTCGTCGACAACCGTTGCCGGCGGAGGCGCAGTCGGCGGGGGCATACCCCCTATGTGCATTGCGAAAGTGGTTGGTGTAGTGAAGGCGTACACGTCGGCTGTTGGGGAGGGCCCTCTGCCGGCCGAGCTACATGACGAGACGGGAAAGCGCCTGCGAGAGCGTGGAGCTGAGTTCGGCGCGACCACTGGACGCCCGAGGCGCGTTGGGTGGTTCGACGCCGTAGCCACCCGGTACGCGCACCTCCTCAACAACTTCACCGGCATAGCTGTTACGAAGCTCGACGTACTCGATGGCGAGCCCACGTTGAAGATCTGCACGAGCTACATGGTCGGGGAGAGGCGATATCACACGGTTCCCGGCACGGCTGAGCTCGAGCGAGCGGTGCCCGAGTATGAGGAAATCGAAGGCTGGGAAGGTTCGTGCGCGGACGCAAGGAGCTGGAAGGATCTCCCAGTTGGAGCCAAGGCATACCTGTCGAGGCTAGAGGAGCTGGTGGGAGCGCCCATCTCTCACGTCTCGGTTGGTCCTGCTCGAGAGCAGACGATTCTTCAGGCGGGGATGCGCTAGTACCCACGCCTCTCACTTCGTGGTATGAAGTGGAAATGGGTGCGCATCGATGTTCCGCTCTGCTGCAGGCTGTGGGCGCCGGCCCCGGTTCGCTGGTCTCGTTTATTGGTGGGGGTGGGAAAACCACCCTCATGTTGTCCATGGCGGCGGGCGCGGCAGAGCTCGGCATGCCCGTTCTGGTTACGACAACTACCCACATTCGTCCCCCGCCCGGCATGCCTCTCGTCCTTCAAGCGGACGAGCCAGCCCTCGAAGTCGCCATGCAACGCAAATGGGAGCGGAAGCAGGTGCTGGCGCTTGGCAGGTCGCTGACCGACGCCGGAAAATTAAAAGGCGTGGATCCGATGCTTCTCTGCGGCTTGAAAGTTCGCTTTCCGCAGGTGTTGATCCTCTGCGAGGCCGACGGCTCGGCGGGAAGACCGCTAAAGGTTCATGCGGGACATGAGCCTGTCATTTCGGCCTGCTCTACGGCGGTCGTCGTGGTAGGTGGGCTCGATGCTTTGGGCCGCCCCATATCCTCGGAGACGATCCATCGAGTCGAGCTCCTCGAAAATCCTTCGCCAACGGGGCCTGACGAGAAAGACGGAATTGTGACTCCGAGCCTATACGCGGAGCTCCTCCGGAGTGCGGCTCGGAAAGCACCGCCGGGAGCCCGTGTCGTTTATGTCCTCACCAAGCCTGACCTTATCGCGCGAGAAGAAGCGGCACGAGCGGTCAGCGAGGTGCAAGGTATCGCCGGCGGCAACTGGGTAACGCTTGCGGAACGGGGACTGCCGGTCGAGTCGGCAGGAGCCGCCATTGGCTGAGTTAGATCTGGCCCGAGCTCTCCACGAAGCTTTGAGAGCTCGTGAGGCGGGTGACGAAGCCGCCCTGGTCAACGTCGTTTCGGATCGAACTAACCTGCGTTTATCGCTTACCGGCAGACTCTTGGTCCGAAGCAGTGGAGGCGTGGAAGGATCCATCCACCTGAGTCTGGACTCGGTCTTGATCAACGCCGCTCGCGATGCCTTGCATGAAAAACGGTCGCGGCTCCGTTCCTTCGAGGCGAGTGACGCCGGCGCGACGATGGTTGGAGCTCAGGAGGGTAATCTCGACGTTTTTCTTGAAGTGCTCGCCCGCGCACCCCGCCTCATCGTCGTCGGTGCGGGACACATTGCCGTACCGTTGGCCGCCCTTGCCAAGCTTCTCGAGTTCAATGTGACGGTGGTGGACGATAGGGTTGACTTTGCCAACCACGAAAGGTTCCCGGACGCCGACACCATACTCCTGGGACCCTACCGCGAGACGGTCCGGAGCCTGTCTGTGGACGAGGACACATACGCAGTGCTGGTGACGCGCGGACACGTTCACGACCAGGCGTGCCTGGAGGAGCTTCTCCAATCCCAAGTCGCATATATCGGCATGATCGGCAGCAAGCGGCGCATCCGCACGGTGCTCGATCACCTACATGACCAAGGGATTGGCGACGACAAGCTGACGCGCGTGTGGGCGCCGGTCGGTCTCGATCTTGGCTCGCAGACACCCGCCGAGATAGCGCTCGCCATCATGGCTGAGATCGTGAAGGTGCGACGCGGAGGCGGCGGTCACTCGCTCGCCGTAACCCCCGTTCCGTGAACGGTCTGGTAGTCGGGGTCCGCGGAGGCGGAGACCTGGGCTCGGGAGCGGCCTTAAGACTCTGGAGATCAGGATTCCAGGTCTTCATCCTCGAGATCGAGCGGCCAATCGCCGTGAGACGCACGGTGGCGCTTTCGGAGGCCGTGTTCGATAGAAGCGTAGTTGTGGAAGAGATGCGCGGAACGCTGGCATCGAACACGGCGCACGCGCGGGAGATCATGAGGTCAGGAGATGTGGCGGTTCTGGTGGATCGGAATGCGTCTTCTCTAGTAGATCTCCGCCCTCAGGCGTTGGTGGACGCTATTCTCGCCAAGAGGAACACGGGCACAACACGGGACATGGCACGTCTGGTTGTGGGGCTTGGCCCTGGCTTCACGGCCGGTAGCGACGTGGACGCGGTTGTCGAAACGCGGAGAGGTCCGTGGCTAGGACGCGTTTATTGGACGGGTATGGCTGAAGCCGATACCGGAGAGCCCGGCGAGGTACAGGGTAGGGGGGCATCAAGGGTCCTGAGGGCTCCTGTCGACGGCGAGCTCACAGCGCGTGGCGCGATCGGCGACCTTGTGCAGGAGGGTCAGGTGGTAGCCCAAGTCGAGGATGTCCCGGTAACGGCTCCTTTCTCCGGCCTCCTTAGAGGATTGGCTCGCGATGGGGTCCGGGTTCGAACTGGCATGAAAATCGGCGACGTTGATCCTCGCCCCGATCCTGAGCTTTGCCGTCTGGTCTCAGACAAATCGCTCGCGGTTGCCGGGGGCGTAATGGAGTCCGTTCTGACCCATTTGCGACAGAATGAGGGGTGAACGATATCTACCAGGAAATTTTGCAACTGTCCGAAACAGACGAGCCGGCGGCGGTTGCAACGATTGTGCACACCAGGGGCTCAACTCCCCGAGAGGTGGGCGCGAGGATGATCGTCCGAGCGGGCGGTGCCATCCGAGGGACGATTGGAGGGGGCTGTGGCGAGGCCGAAGTCTGGTCCGAGGCCATGGAAGTCATTTCTACGAAGCGGCCCCGCTTGATTGAAGTAGACCTTCTGTCCGACAGCGATGACGAGGGAGGCCGTGCTTGTGGGGGCCTCATGTACGTCTACGTCGAGCCTCTGGGGTCGGTTGAAGCATCAAAGCGTTCCGTGGGACAATCGCGAAACGGCATTGAGGGAAACGAGTAGGCCGGATCTACGGCAAGCGATCTCGGGGTGGTGAGAGCCGAGAGAAGCCGTCCGCCGAACATCATTCCTGAGCTTCTTCCCCAAAGCGAGTAACGTCGGTAAGGGGAGATGGGTCAGCCGCCCATTACAGCGGCGCGAGTACCGACTGATGGTGCTCGTCAAAGTGGGCGCAGGGTTTGTGCGCCAATGTGGGTGGTACCGCGGGGTCCGTCTTCCCGTCCCATTGGTGGGGCGGGTTTTTTGCTGGGAGGATCCGTGGGTACCGAAATGCTGTTCCTTGACGATAGCTACGCTCGAGAATTTCGCGGCCGCGTCGTCGGAGTGGAGGACCACAGTGTGGCGCTGGACCGCACCCTCTTTTATGCACGAGGCGGTGGGCAGATGGCGGACCGCGGCAGCCTGCGCTGGTATGGAGGAACGTCTCAAGTGGTCGCGGTTGAGAAGCGTGGAGACGTCGTCTACCACACCCTGGACGGACCGCTGCCCACTGCTAACGAAGACGTCAGCGGAGAAATCGACTGGGACCATCGCTACCAGATGATGCGAACCCACACGGCGCTACACGTGCTGTGTGGGGTAATCTTCCGGCTGTACGGGGCTCAGGTGACGGGCTGTCAGATGTACGAGGACCGGGCGCGCATGGATTTTACGCTTGCCGATCTGAGTCGCGAGCGTATCGCGCAGATCGAGCAGGCGAGCAACGAAGGCATCACCTCCGGATTTCCAGTGCGGTCACGCTGGATACCCAGACGCGAAGCCGAGCTAATTCCACAGCTGATCCGAACCAAGATCAACCTGGTGCCTCGCCACATAGATCCGATTCGAGTGGTTGAGATC
>DHWR01000058.1:17454-18237 GCA_002413265.1 Chloroflexi bacterium UBA5177 | reverse complement strand
GATCTACAGGCAGACGGTGGCACTCACGTTGCCAATACGTTGGAGGTTGGTGGCCTGAAGATCACAAAAACAGAAAACAAAGGTCGCGAGAACCGGCGCATCGAAATCGAGCTTCTGGCGCCACGGGCGGAATAGTGGTCCGGCCAGACCGCCGAAGGGGCGAAGAGGGGAGGAGAAAGGGATGTTTCGAGAGGTACCTAAGAGTCTCGATGTGCCGGCTGTTGAGCACGAGATTCTCGACTTCTGGGCAAAGAATGACATCGAGCAAAAGTATCTCGGCCGGAACGCAGATTCCGACGACCGTTTCTCGTTCATGGATGGGCCAATAACGGCCAACGGGCCCATGGGAGTGCATCACGCCTGGGGCCGGACTTACAAGGATCTCTGGCAGCGGTACAACACCATGCTCGGCAAGAAGCAGCGCTACCAAAATGGCTTCGACTGCCAGGGCTTGTGGGTGGAGGTGATGTTGGAGCGAAAGCTTGGCTTCACTTCCAAGCGAGACATCGAGCTGTTCGGGATCGCCGAGTTCGTCCGAGCCTGCAAAAAGGACGTCTTTCATTGGGCCGAGATGCAGACCGATCAGTCTCGGCGTCTTGGCTACTTCATGGACTGGGACCACTCCTACTACACCCTCTCCGATGAGAACAACTACGCGATCTGGCACTTCCTGAAGGTGTGTCAAGAGCGAAAGCTCTTGTACCAGGGAACCGACGTTATGCCTTGGTGCAGCCGCTGTGGAACCGGTTTGTCGGAAACAGAAGTGGCCGAGGGCTACGAGGA
>DHWR01000058.1:13051-17293 GCA_002413265.1 Chloroflexi bacterium UBA5177 | reverse complement strand
ACCCCGTGGACCCTAACTTCAAATGTTGCCGTGGCAGTCAATCCGTCGCTCGAGTACTCGCGTGTGCGACAGGACGATGACACGTACTTCGTCGCCTCTGGCGCCCTCTCAGCCATGCAGGGAGACCATGAGGTCTTAGAGCGCCTCCCCGGTTCGGCTCTTCTGGGATGGGCTTATTCGGCGCCTTTCGATTACCTTCCGGCGGCTGAGTGGGCCCAGCACATCGTCATTCCGTGGTCCGAAGTCAGCGCCGAAGAAGGGACCGGTCTCGTCCACATTGCTCCCGGCTGCGGAAAGGAAGACTTTCGTCTGGGCAGTGAGTTTGGGCTGACGGTGATAGCGCCGATCGATGCTGATGGTAAATATCTAGCGGGATTCGACTGGCTTACCGGCAGGGATGTGCTCGACGTGGCGGATGACGTGATCGATGATCTTCGCCGGCGCGGCGCCCTGTATCGGGTGCATCGATATCAGCATCGGTACCCCACATGTTGGCGCTGCAAGACCGAGCTCGTCTTCCGCCTGGTAGATGAGTGGTTCATTTCCATGGATCAGCTGCGGGAGCCGATGGCCGATGTGGTGAGATCCATCCACTGGATACCTTCGTTCGGTCTCGACCGCGAGCTCGAGTGGCTGCGAAACATGGACGATTGGATGATCTCCAAGAAGCGGTATTGGGGATTGGCTCTTCCGTTCTGGATCTGCCCCAACGGCCACGTGGATGTGGTCGGTGGCCGTGAGGAGCTCTTTGAGCGCGCGCTGGAGGGAGTGGAGCACCTGGAGTCGCCGCATCGTCCATGGTTGGACGAGGTAACGTTGAGCTGCGCAACGTGCGGAGAGGTTTCTCATCGAATTCCCGATGTCGGCAACCCCTGGCTCGACGCCGGAATAGTTCCGTACTCGACGCTTCGTTACAACACGGACAAAGACTACTGGCGCCAGTGGTTCCCCGCGGATTTCATCACAGAGAGTTTCCCTGGTCAGTTCCGCAACTGGTTCTACTCGATGCTGGCTATGAGTACGGTTCTCGAAGACACTGCGCCCTTCAAAACTGTCCTGGGTTATGCAACGGCCAGGGATCAGCACGGACGCGAGATGCACAAGAGCACAGGCAATCTCATCGCCTTTGACGAAGCAGCCGACCGCGCCGGAGCCGACGTGATGCGCTGGCTGTTTAGTCTTCACCCTCCGGAGCAAAATCTCAATTTCGGTTGGGAGTCCCTCGACGAGGTCAAGCGACACCTACTCGTCTTGTGGAATACCTACAGTTTCTTTGTCACATACGCCAATGTGGACGGCTGGTCGCCGCTTGACGCCGCACCGCCTCTAGATGGGCGGCCGATGCTCGATCGCTGGATCATCGCGCGCTTGCACGAAGTCAACGCCACGGTCCGAGCGGGACTCGACGATTTCGACGCGTTAGCTCCTGCGAGGAGCATCGATCGCTTCATTGAGGATCTTTCGACCTGGTATGTGCGGCGCAGCCGGCGCCGCTTTTGGAGGTCCGAAGGCGACGCTGATAAAGCGGCAGCGTACACGACACTGTACGAATGTCTCACCCGTCTCTGCCTTCTCGCCGCGCCATTCATGCCGTTTCTAACTGAGAATCTTTACCAAAACCTGGTCGCGGACCAGGACACCGGTTCGCCGGAGAGCGTCCATCTAACGGAGTTTCCCGAGGCGAACCTCGAGGTCGTGGACCGCGAGCTCCTAAGTGCCATGCGTGCTGCGCAACAAATAGTCGCCCTGGGACGCGCGGCTAGGGATGCGGCGTCGCTCAGGGTTCGGCAGCCTCTGGCACGCATTATCGTCAAAGCTCCCACGCAAGACCTGACCCGGGCTATTCGTTCTGTCTCCGACATCATTACGGAGGAGCTCAATGTCAAAGAGCTGGTGTTCGCCGAGGAAGGGGATGACTTTGTCGAGTACCGAGTCCTTCCCAACCTGCCGGCGCTCGGACCGCGCTACGGAAAACTGGTGCCGAAAATCCGCGCAGCCCTAGCCGACCAAGATCCGGCGGAGATCGTGACGAGGGTCGAGCGTGGAGACTCGGTTCGGCTCGAGGTGGATGGACAGTCAATTGAGCTGGCGCCGTCGGACATCCTGCCATCGGTGACGCAGCGAGAGGGTTTTGCGGCCATGGCGGGTGAAGGCTTTGTGATCGCACTGGACACTGAGATTACGCCGGCGTTGCGCAGCGAGGGGCTTGCGCGAGAGGTGGTGCGCCACGTCAACCAATGGCGCAAGGCAGCTGGCCTGAGAGTTGAGGACAGAATTCGCCTTCGCTACGAGGCCTCACCTGACCTCGAACAAGCGATTATTGAGCATCAGGACTACGTCGCATCCGAGACGCTTGCGAAAGCACTCGAACTCGGAGAAACGGATGGGGCTCACTATAGCGCCGAGACGACGGTGGGCAACGACTGGCTGAAGATTGGCATTGACAAGGCCTCGTAGCGCCAGCACTTGCGGTTTCGGACTGCACCGTGCTGTACTCAGATCGTGAATCGCCTGCCCAGTCCGCCACTCGTTGCGTCGACTCTGTCCGGCTTCGTCATCGGAGTCCTGGTAACCCTTCTCGCATCTGGGGTCATCGGACATACTTCTTCCAATAAGTCCGTGCAAACAACTCCCGTTCCCGTACGGTCGGTTCGGGATGAGCTCCTGGAGGCAAAGCTGCAGCGCCTGGCAACGAAGGTGCTTGGTCCGGCTTACCCGACGGGACCGAAGACTCGATTTTTGAGCGTGGAGGTTTCCACGCTCGGCATCGGATTGGTGCCTCCAGACGTGGCCAGGACCTATCGTTCGGTGGTCATCAAATTCTTGCTAAACGATCATCCATTGGGTCCGTCCTGGCGCTTGCGGGAGGCAAAGGCCGACGTCTTCGCGCTTCTGAAGAGCATCTATATCAGCGGCTTACCGGTGTACGACATGGAGCTGGTTGGCCGGTTCCATAGCGGAGCACAAGCGCCGTACACGGCCATAGTTGCCTATATGAGCTTTCAATCCGCGGGCCGCATTCCATGGAAGCGGTGGGGACGCACCCACGAAGGTCAGGTATGGAACCTTTTGGATTACCGCTCAATCGCCAAGAAGTTCGCCTGATTACCATAACTGCCGGCAAAGTGGATAAATGTGCTCCAAAGAGCCCGGTTTTCCACATTTTGGCGCGTATTGTGCACGGACGCTATTCGTTCCCGTAGAGCATGCTGCGTATCGCGAGCACGTCGTTTCTCAGTTGATGGTCCTCTTGCACAGCCGCGCTGATCTTGTCCCATCCGTGCATGACCGTGGTGTGATCTCGCCCGCCGAGCAGCTGACCGATGTGTTCAAGAGACGCACTCGTCTCCTCCCGAACGAGGTACATGGAGATCTGGCGCGGGACCACAATCGACTTGTCCCTGCTCTTGCCGGTCATATCGTCCATGGGCAGGTTAAAGTACTTGGCTACGCAGGCAATGATCGACTGAGGAGTGAGCTGGGCGCGTCGCGGGCCGCTCAAGCTGTCGAGCGCGGCAGCTGCCAGGTCCACACTTAGTTGTCGCTCGTTCAACGACGCGTAAGCAATGATCCGATTTAGGCTTCCCTCCAGCTCGCGGATGTTGCTCGGCACCCGTCGCGCCAGGTACTGGATAACGTCTTGAGGCACGGGCAGGTCTTGCAGCTCTGCTTTGGACCGCAGGATGGCAATTCGGGTTTCCAGGTCCGGAGGCTGGATGTCGGCTATCAGACCCCACTCGAAACGTGAGCGCAGTCTGTCCTCCAACGGGTTCATTGCCTTGGGAGGCTTGTCACAGGTGATGACTATCTGCTTGCCGCTGTCGTGGAGCGCGTTGAAGGTGTGAAAGAACTCTTCCTGGGTGCTTTCCTTACCTGCGATGAACTGGATGTCATCGATCAGCAGGACATCCACCGAACGATAGTGATCCCGGAAGTCTTCCGTCGTGCCATCTCTGATCGCCTTGATCATTTCGTTCATGAAGCGCTCGGAGGTCGCATAGACTACCCGGTAGTCCGGGTACTCACGATTGACGGCGTGCCCGACGGCGTGCAGTAGATGGGTCTTCCCCAGGCCCACACCGCCGTAAATGTAGAGAGGGTTGTAGGTCTGCGCGGGTCGCTCCGCAACGGCGCTTGCCGCGGCGTGAGCAAACCGGTTACTCCCTCCGACTATGTAATCGTCAAACGTGTAGCGTTGGTTAAATTCTGTGCGTTGTCCGTACAACAAAGCTCGTGTTCCTG
>DHWR01000058.1:3171-12737 GCA_002413265.1 Chloroflexi bacterium UBA5177 | reverse complement strand
CCAGCTGCGGTTGCCCGACTTCAGACAAGGTCTTTCGGATGACTGCGGAGAGACGTTGTTCAAGCCATTCTCTACCGTAGGTATTGGGAACGCCGACGACAAGCGTGTTGCCATCGCATTCGATGCCACGAGTGGGCCGAAGCCAGGTATCGAAATTGGTCGGAACCATGCTGGCCTGAAGGTTTGCAAGCACGGACCGCCAGACACTTTGCGCGTCCAACGCGATCTCCGAAGTGCGTGAGGTGGGTACCCGGCAGCGAGTGCAGGTGGGGTCATGGTATCAGAGCGGGAGGTCCCGAAACATTTTGTGAGAAGCAAGATGTTGTGTCTTCTCGAGACACGTTTTTTAGTCCTGTCTACATGTTGGAGCGGCGTTCGCCGATGTCGCCGCATGTAGTGGATCGGTGTCCCCAGAGTGTTTCGAATTTCGTGAATGTCCAAACTTCCTAGAACTCGTTTCCATGCCTCCGTCGGAGAGCGCTGAGCACCTCGTCGAGGTCGCGTGGCAACGACGACTCAAATGAAAGCTGCACACCCGTTGACGGCGAATCGAGAGCCAGCCGGTGGGCATGCAAGAACTGCCGGTTCAAGCCCTCGACTGCTGGCCCTCCATAGCGAGAGTCGCCGGCGATTGGGTGCCCGAGGGCTGCGAAATGGACACGAATCTGATGCGTTCTTCCTGATTGAAGTTTGGCCTGAATTAGTGAGTAAGGTCCTATGTCTTCCGTCACCGAGTACAGGGTTCGAGCGGACCTTGGTGCGATCCCGTGTGCGGCCATCCTCTTCCGGTCGGTGCGGTCACGTCCGATCGGCGCGTCGATGGCTCCCTCAGCCGGTCTGGGGTGACCCCGTACCAGAGCCGTGTACTCGCGGCCCGCCTTTCGGCTGGCGAGCTGGTCCTGTAAATTTCGGTGAGCCATCGCCGACAGCGCCACGACCATGAGTCCCGACGTGTCTTTGTCCAGCCGGTGAACGATGCCGGGACGCTCTACGCCACCAAGGGTGACGGTTTCGGGAAATAGAGCGGCTACCGCATTGGCCAGTGTGCCCGTCTCGTGGCCGGGTGCCGGATGCACGACCATGCCCGCCGGCTTGTCGATCACCGCGAGGTCCGCATCGTGGTACACGACTTCCAGGGCCATTGACTCGGGCTCTGCTCTCATGGGCGGGCCAGGCGAGAGAACACCGGCAATATGGTCTCCCGCATTTACTCTTGTGGCCGGCTTGGCGCGTCGGCCGTTCAATGCGAGGTCGCCCGACTCTATGAGCTCGCGTACTCGGCTGCGAGAATAGTGGTCGAGTCGCTCAGCCACCAGGGCATCAAGACGGCTGCCGGCTTCGAGCTCGCTCACTTGAATGTCAAACTGCTCGCTCATCGTGCCTGTTCTTGCGATCTTGCAAATAGGAGTGGACGACGAGTGCGGCAACCCCCGAGACTATGCAGCTGTCCGCCGCGTTGAACACCGGCCACCAATGCAGATCAATGAGATCGGCGACGTAGCCATCGTGGATTCGATCGATCAGGTTGCCTATGGCACCCCCAAGAATGAGTCCGAGCCCCACGCGAACGATCACGGGGAGGTCAGTGGCGCGTCGGTAGAACATCACGATGCCCAGGATCACGAGGATCGCCACGACGACGAACAGGCTGCCGCGGGACTGCAAAAGGCTGAAGGCTGCTCCGGTATTGCGCGCGTAAACGATTTCGACTGCACCACCGAAAAGCCGGAAAGATCCCCCTGAACCCAGGCTTTCGCGAGCCAAGGCCTTCGTCGTCTGATCAGCGATTACAACCGCGACTGCCACGCCGCCGAGCACGGCGTACCGCCGCGGCCCTGATGTTTCTGCGGCAGGCACTGGGTGCGCCAAGGCCGGAGTGCTCACGCCTCGCCCGCGCTCGCTAATCTCTTTGGGCTCCCTAGAATGTGATCACAAGCACATGGAGGAACCCCGTGCGCCTTGCCGTCCTCGGTCCCATATCCTGGCGCACGCCGCCGCGGCATTATGGCGCGTGGGAAACGGTCGTCAGCAATCTCACGGAAGGTCTCATTTCTCGCGGCTACGACGTAACACTGTTTGCCGCTGGAGACTCCGTTACCGACGCTCGTCTGGAGAGTGTCATTCCACGACCGTACTCCGAGGACGAGACGCTTGACCCGAAGGTCTGGGAGCACCTTCATATATCGCACGCCATGGAGCGAGCGAGAGACTTCGACTTGCTGCACAACCACTTCGACTTCATGCCTTTGACCTACTCGCGGCTCGTCCCGACGCCGGTCGTCACCACGATTCATGGCTTCTCGCTTGATCAGTACCGGCTGGCCTACCGCTCATACCCGGAGTCATCATTTGTCTCGATCAGCGACGCCGACAGGGATCCATACCTACGATACGTTGCCACCGTCTACAACGGAATCCGGCTGGAGGATTTCACGTTCAACCCTCGCCCACAGGACTATCTGGTCTTTGTCGGCAGAATTCACCCCGATAAGGGCGTCCACCTAGCGATCCAGCTTTCTCAAGAAACCGATCGACCACTCATCATCGCCGGAATTATTCAAGATCAGGACTACTTCGACGAGTCGGTAAGCCCTCATCTGGGCGGCAAGATTGAATTCGTTGGAGCCGTCGGGCCTCCCGAGCGGGACAAGCTTATGAGAAACGCGGCCGCTAGTCTCCATCTCACAACCATTCCCGAACGTTTTGGGCTCGCCATGGCGGAGTCGATGGCGACGGGAACGCCGGTCATAGGGCTGGACCTCGGCTCGGTGCGAGAAGTCGTGGCCGATGGAGTTACCGGATTCGTTGCTCCGAACTTGGAGCAAGCAATCGCGGCGACCGAGCACATTCCCGAGATCTCTCGACTGGCATGCAGGCAGCGAGTTGAGCAGTTGTTCTCGGTCGACGCCATGGTCGACGGCTATCTCGAAGTGTATGGGAAGATACTCGGCGGTCGGACCGCTAATGCACCAGTCGCGCAATGAACTCTGTGCGTCCAGTTCGTTTGCCGGTACGTGCTACGACCAGTACCCGGAAGTCCTGGCGTGGCGCAAGGAACCCAAACGCTCCCATGCCTCGCGCGTTTAGCTGCAGCCCGGCCGACCTCCTCCACCCTGGGGACGACATGGTGGCAGTGACTCGGGCCCAAGAAGGTCCCTGCATCCTGAGTAGCGCTATGCCTCCGGCGTGAAGCGCTTTTGGCATGACCCAGGCGCGAATGAGCTTCGGCGGATGCGGCGGCGGCCGTACCGTCGGACTGGGTGCCACCGTGGGACAGGGGCACGTCGGTATTGCGGGAACGGTATGCGTTGGGGTCGCGGACGCGTTCAGAGAAGCGGTCCCCGACTGCGAGAGTGGTAGCTGCCAGACGCCGTCACCCAATGTTCCCGCAAACAGTACTTCGACACCGTTCGGCGCGCCGTTCTTGAGGTCCGTCACGTAGCTGTCCCATTGTCCGGCGATACGCGCCCAGGAGCCGTTCGATAGAAGGAAGGCGCCCTTTTCCGTTCCTGCAGCAAGTAGCCCGCCGGAAGTCCAGGTAAGGGCGCTGACGACCCGTTGCTCCGGCTGCGCAGGCAATGGAGCCCAGCTGTCGCCGGCGTTGCTGCTTTCATAGACTCCTTGTCCGCTGGTTGCCGCGTAAACCGTTCTGTCCGACGCGTAGTTCTGAGATGGCAACACGTCACTGATTTGGCCACCCGGGAGGCCGCCGCTGAGCTGTTGCCAGGTTTGCCCGCCATCGATCGTTCGAAAGACGCCATGATTGACCGTGGCCGCGAATGCCGTCTTGTCGGTAGCGAATGCAGGCGAAAAGCGGAACCGCCGGACGTCATTTCCCCCCATGCCGGTGGCGCGCGTCCAGGTGAGACCAGAATCAACGCTTTTGTACACGTTGCCCTCAGCGACGATCAGGGTTGAGTCTGAGGCGTAGTTCGGCGACAGTCCGATCGCCGACACACGCCCATCGGACAGCGGCGCTGCATGAAACGTGGTCCCACCGTCGTAGGAGATCCTGAGGCCTTGGTCTTCAGTGCCAATGAAGAAGTGTCTCTGGAACATTGCCACAGCGTTGACGAACTTCGAACCGTCGGGAAGATCACTCCATGTGTTTTGGGAGGCCGATCGAATGCTGGCTCCTCCGAGACCGCCTTCCAGCACTTCGCCGCTCGAACCCGCGAGCTGAGTTACGGACGCTGCTGCAAGTCCGACGCTGGCTGTCGACCAGGTGGTCCCAGCGTCGCTCGACCGAAATATTCCGTCGCCCACGCTTCCTGCCATAGCTGTAAGCGCGCCGGTCGCGCTCCTTGTCACGGCAATCGAGGAAACATACGAAGGACTAGATGGCGGGGCGGATCGCCACACAACTCCTCCATCGGATGTCTGATATGCCCCCATGCCACCGGCTGAGCCCGCAAGACCCCTTCCGTCAATGGCGAAGGACGGCGAAAGTGAGACTGCATCAATGCGGTCTTGTTTTACGTTGCTTTCGGTCCAGCTCAAGCCGCCGTCCTGGCTGAGCCAGATCCCTTGGTCGGTGCCGGCCACCGCGGCGGTGTTTCCCGCTATGGCGAGTGACAGGGTGGTTCTCCCGACTGGAAAGCCCGCCACAGACGTCCAGGTCTGGCCCCCATCGAGAGAACGTTCAATTCCTCCATTGCTCAGACCGGCAAGCACCAGCCCACCCGGTCCGGTTGCGAGCGAGATGACCGGCTCGGTAACAGCCGTAGGAAACCACTGCGTTCCCTCGAAAGGAGACCGGAATACGCCGCCGTCGGTCGCCACGTACGCCACTCCGCTTGTGCCAAACGACGGGTCGAGGGCCACCACTCGGCAAGCATGACCTCCCAGGCCGGTGGATGTGTTAGCCCAGGTAGTACCCGCGTCCACAGAACGAAAAACCCCATCGTCCGCGGTCGCAAAGACCATGCGGTCGCGGGCAAAGTCTGGTGACGCGGTGATGCCGGTGACGACGGGGTCCGTAATGCCGAGGCGTGAGGGTGACCAGGTCGCCCCGCGGTCATCGGTCGCGAACACGCGGCCGCCGTACGGCGCAGCCCACGCGCGCCCGTCGACCGCAAAGTTTGGCGACATCGACAACGATACGACCCAGCCTCGATCGGGCCCCAGAGCGACGCCATCAGCGGACGAGCCGGCCTGCGCGGGGCGTGCGAACAGAGCCAAGAGCACAACGAGAGTGCTGATTCGAACAGCCGAAAATCGGGACAAAGCAGCGCAATTATAGGTCTGCCTTGATGTAGGCTGAAACCGGGCCTGGGCGAATCGACGCCGGCTTCGAAGGAGATTGCGGTGCGGTACAAGATTGGAATCGTCGGCGCCGGCAACGTGGGCGGCACCACTGCGCAGAGGTTGGCCGAGCGGAATTACGCAGACATCGTGCTGCTCGATATTCCCATGGCTGAAGGCATCGCCCGCGGAAAAGCTCTGGATATCGAGGAAACCGGCCCGGTCCTTGGTTATGACACGCGGCTGTACGGAGGCTCCAATCACGACGCGCTCGAGGAGTGCCAGATCGTCGTGATGACGGGAGGATCTCCGCGCAAGCCGGGTATGAGCCGGGACGACCTCGTAACCACCAATCAGCAAGTGATGAATGAGTGGGGTAGCGCGATCAAGAGGTACGCCCCCAAATCGATCGTGATCGTGGTGACTAATCCTCTGGATGCGATGGCACAGGCAATGTTTAGGGCCACTGGATTCCCACGGGAGCGAGTTGTCGGCATGGCAGGCGTCCTCGACTCTGCACGCTTCTGCACATTCGTCGCACGAGAGCTGAATGTCTCCGTCAAGGACGTGACGGCCTTTGTGCTCGGCGGGCACGGAGACACCATGGTGCCACTTGCTCGCTACTCAACGGTGGCGGGCATTCCGCTTCCGGACTTGCTTTCCACCGACCGCATTCGAGACCTGACTGATAGAACGGCAAACGGAGGCGCCGAAATCGTGAACCTGCTGAAGAGCGGAAGCGCCTACTACGCCCCTTCGGCATCGGTGCTGGCCATGGTGGATTCGATCGTCCTCGATCAACGACGCCTGCTCCCGTGCTCGGTGTACTTGCAAGGCGAGTACGGTTACAACGGCATCTTCCTGGGCGTGCCCGTCAAATTGGGAGCCAGCGGCGTCGAAGAGGTAGTGCAGATCCAGCTGACCGACGACGAGAAGGCGGCGCTAGAGCGGTCCGCGGAAGCCGTCCGAGAGTTACTGACAGTCATGCAGTTGGATCCGCAGCCCGCCTGATAACCGGCCGAGGCACAGGGCCCCTTCGTGCTTTCGCCCTCCTCCACAGGCTGAACTGCTTTGGTAAGATGGAGCGTCTTTGGAGCATGGGCCGAGGGGCAGAAGGACGGTGAATGATTCGCGACGAGGCACGTTTTCGGCGTCACAAAGGGGCCTGCCCCTATTACCGAGAGAACTGGGTGCAGGGAGACGAGAAAACGCCACAAGGCGAGATCCTGCTCTATGAGGTGTACTGCCTGAAAGGCTGGCCGCCCACCTCAACCGGCGAGCAGGACGCGTGTATGTGTGCCACGCGCCGTTGCTGGCGCAACAACGAGGATCACCGAATCACACCGGAAGAAAGCGCAGCTTTGAGCGCGAGCAGATCAGCCTGATTCCTGCTCGTCCATCTGCGCTAGTCGAGCGGCTATAGATCTGAGCCTGCGCCTCAAGGCCAGGATGTCTGCATCGTCCTCATCCGGCTGGTCGACTCTGCCGAATATCTCCTCGATGTCCGTCGCGAGCCCCACAAGTTCCAGCGAAAGCTCCCAGTATTCAGGAAGACGTTCGGGGGCCACGGCTATCTCCGAGGCGAGAAGCTCGATTGCGCGAGCCTCTTGCATCAGAACCGAGGAGGGGCTTCGCGTCGATCTCGGCATCATTACATCGATCCTCATCCTATGTTTGTCGATAAGGCTCTTGGCTGCCAACCGCTTCGCGGCTATGGAGTCACGCTTCGTATAATGCCTTGATCTCCGGCTCTCGCCGGAGTTCTTTGCGTGTGGAGGCTGGAGAGAAGCCCTGCCGAGGGCAGGTCGAAGGGGTCGACACCAGACATGCGAGCACTTATTAGCGTCTACGACAAATCCGGCATCCTTGATTTTGCAACCGGCCTTCGGGAGCTGGACGTGACGATTCTCGCGACAGACGGGACGTACGAGTTCTTGACCGAGAACGGCATCGACGTTGAGCCTGTTTCGTCGGTCACCGACTACCCAGAAATCCTCGGTGGCCGTGTGAAGACCTTGCATCCTGCAATTTTCGGTGCGATCCTCTGTGATCGAAGCAGCCAGGAGCACAACGCGGCGCTCGCCGAGCATGAGATAGAGCCCATCGATCTCGTTGTTGTGAATCTCTATCCTTTTGTCGATGTTGTGTCTCGCGGCGGCGTGGGGCGGGACGAGGCGATAGAGTTCATCGACATCGGAGGTGCGGCGCTGATACGAGCGGCCGCGAAGAACCATCGCGACGTGACTCCCGTGGTGGATCCAGAAGATTACGAAGACGTGCTGGCCGAGCTCTATCGGTATCGGGCCAACAAGGATAAGACCCGTCGCCGCCTCGCTGCGAAAGCCTTTGCCCATACCTCCGCGTATGACGCCTATGTCACTTCTTTCTTTAGCAATGAGGACGAAGAACGGTTCCCACCCGCGTTCACCGTCCCTCTCTACAAAATTCAAGACCTTCGATACGGCGAGAATCTTCACCAGCGAGCGGCGCTGTATGCAGATACTCCACGCTCCAAGGAGTTGAGACAGCCAAGCACCGTGGCGACAGCGTTACAACTCCACGGGAAAGCGCTTTCTTTCAACAACCTCCTCGATTGCGACGCGGCTTGGTCCATGGTGACCGACTTCTCGGCACCGGCAGCCGCCGTTGTCAAGCACACAAACCCCACCGGCATCGCCGCAGGGAAGGATCTGAAGGAGGCGTACCTGCGCGCCTTCGCGGGTGACCCGCAGGCTGCGTACGGCGGCATAGTCGGCGTGAATCGCACGATGGACGAGGCCACTGCGGAAGAAATCGTGCGCATGTATTTCGAAGCCGTGGTCGCGCCGGACTTTACCGACGCTGCGGTCCAGGTCTTGTCGCGCAAGAAAGCGATCAGGCTTCTGAGCGTGCGGGCCGATGGCGAGGGCCCGCTTCAGGACGTCAGCTGGATCGAGTATCACAATCTCGACTTCAAACGAATCGATGGTGGATTCCTCATCCAATCCCGAAATGCTGCCTCCGACCTCTCCATGAACATGCAGGTGGTATCGAAGAGGCAGCCTACCCTCGAAGAGTTGACCGACCTTCATTTCGCGTGGAGGGCCGTGAAGCACGTCAAGTCGAATGGAATCGTGCTGGCAAAGAAACTGGCCCTCGTGGGAGTAGGAGCCGGCCAGATGAGCAGAGTCAACGCTGTCGATCTTGCAGTGCGAATGGCGGGAGACCGCTCACACGGGTCGGTACTGGCCTCCGATGCCTACTTCCCGTTCCCGGACGGCGTTGAGCGCGCGGTCGAAGCGGGGGTCACCGCAATCATTCAGCCTGGCGGCTCAATTCGGGACAAAGACGCCATCGAGGCGGCCGATCGTGGGGCCGTCGCCATGATCTTTACCGGACTGCGCCATTTCAAGCACTGACCTGTCGAAATTTGGCTTGCTAGCATGAGCCGTGAGCCAATTTCCCGAAATTATGAACGTCCACGTACTCTTTTTTGCCGCGCACAGAGAGGCTCTCGGCGTTTCTCGCGCGGACATCGAGCTCATGGAAGGTGCGACGGTTCGCGATCTTTATAGGCGTCTCGAGGAACAACACCCTCAGCTCGGGCACCTTCGCGACTACACCTCTTACGCCGTGAACCGCGAAATGGTGGATTCCTCGATGGTGTTGCACGCGGGAGATGAAGTGGCCCTGCTTCAGCCCGTCAGCGGAGGGACGACATGATAGAGCTACGCCGCGACGCTCTGACCGTCGACGAGTGCTTGAGGGCCGTGCGTGTGCCGCAAAGCGGAGGCATCGCACTTTTTGTGGGCTGCGTTCGCGAGGAGTCTGAAGGCAGGCTGATAGAGCACCTCGAATACGAGGCGTATGAACTAATGGCTATCGACAAGCTGACACAGGTCGCTCAAGAAGCCCGCGAACGTTGGCCCGTCCAGTCCATTGCGATCCAGCACCGACTTGGAAGGCTGAGTATCGGAGACGATGCGGTCGTCATCGCAGTTTCCTGTCCGCACCGTGCTGAAGCCTTTGCCGCGTGTAAATACGTTATTGACCGGATCAAGGAAATAGTTCCTATCTGGAAGAAGGAGTTCGACGGGAGCGGAGCCGTTTGGGTGGGCGGACCTACCGCTCTCGCCAGCCCCGTTGGCTCGCAAGATTGAACACGTCCCGGAGCACGGTCAGCGCCGTCGGCACTCCGCCGGCGGCCTCTACGGTGGAGGAGACCAGTCCCAGCACGTCGGTGCGAAAAACAACTCCCATCTGATCGTTCCTGAGTCGGCCGAGCGTCTCGCCGGCGTCCCGCGTCATGGGACCCACACTTGCACGCACCTCTTCGCCATGCC
>DHWR01000058.1:0-2856 GCA_002413265.1 Chloroflexi bacterium UBA5177 | reverse complement strand
ACAGCGTTGGCGATGATGACGGCTTTGGCGCCCGCATCCCAACCGTCGACATCCAGGGTCGGATCGGTTTCCGCGATTCCCAGTTCCTGTGCCCGGCGTACTCCGTCCTCGTAGCTCGCACCTTCCTCCATGGAGGTCAAGATCTGATTGGTCGTACCGTTCAGAATTCCCTCGACTGCTTCGATGGTCGACCCGACAAGGACAGTGCCGGCCAATTCCAGGACCGGAACCGGCGCCCCCACGGTTCCGGCGAACATCACCCGCTTGCCCCGCTCCCTGGCGTCAGCCATCAGCTCCTTGAAATGCAACACCAGCGCTCCCTTGCTCGCCAGTACAACGTCCATGTCAAGCGATAGAGCCGACCGAACGTACGACCAGCCGGGTTCCGCATCATCGAAGTTCGTGCTGGCGGCCTCGATGAGGACCCCTGCGCCCGCGGCTTCCAAGAATGCTTGACCCTGCAGACCGGCTTCCCCGTGCTCGTGATGAGCTACCGATTGATGATCTTTCTTCGCGGCGATGAGAGAATCCGGGTTCAATCCCGCGGCATCAACTGCTGCTCCGCCGCGGTCCGCAACTCCGGTGAGTAGCAAGCGAATGCCGTAGCGATTCTCGTACTCTTCACCTCGGCCGGCAAGGAGATGGGCCACGCCTTGTCCAACATTTCCGAACCCTGTAAGCGCAAGTCTTACATCCATTACGCACCTCTTTCGGCGATTTGCACGCGCAACGCACTAGCCGCCAGCATACGCCTCTAACCGCCCGCGCTCGCCCGCTTCACCGGAGAGTAACGGAAGAGGCTTTCGTCACGTTGCCGTATCGCTTCGCCGCGTCGCGCCGCGGCGGAAGCCTTAAGGGCAAACTGCTTTGCTCTGCTCTGAAAGCGGGCAATCCTCGAACTAGTCGACGGCACAAGTGCCAGCGGGTCAGCCCAGACCACGTTGGTCAATTGCGCCAGCGCCTTGCCCTCGTACCAATCGGCCGAAAGAGAGTTACAAAGATCCTCCAGATACGCGTGCACCGGACCTGGCGCTCTCATTGCCGACAAGCGTCTCAGCTCGTTTCCGAAGTGCCCAGCGCCTTGTGCAAAAGCGAGAGCGTCCAGCTTCAATTGAACCGCGTGCCGGCGCGAGCCTGCCACGTTGCCGCTGCGAACCCGCACATCGAGCTGCCTCATATCACCGGCTAATCGCGCGGACTGCGAGGTAACCCAGGCGAGATCCCCGCGCATGGAGTCGTAAGTCTGTAGCGACGACCCGTACTCGGTTCGAGGCTGTCCGCATCCAGTGACTAGAGTGACTAGAGGGAGCACGAGCAGCGCAAGCGTGAATGACACAAGCTTCATGGGCTCACCTGGATCGAGTCCCCCACCTGCAGCCCCAGACGGTGAGCCGCACTTCCGTTTCTAGCCGCTATCTCAAGAAAGCCGATGCTGCCGAAGATGGCGACAATATCTTTCTCCTGATAGCTGCGCGACAGACCCTCGATCTCTGTTCCATTGACGATTACGCGAGCTACTCGCGGCGTCACCTCAACGGTGATGTTTGATATGGCGTTGCCAAAGCGATCGATGTGAATGATGCACCCGTGTACTACTCCGGCGGTCATGCGCGGAACGGGAAGGTCGAGCAGGTGGATCTCCTTCACGGTCGGTCCCAGATTGCGAAGGGGAACGCCCAAGCCTAGATGCGCGGCCGCGGGAGCGAAGATATCACGCCCCTGAAAGGTTTGACTCATTTCGGCTCGTCTGAATTCCGAGGCTACCAGCTCCACAGCGCCCCCGGACAGCAGGGAGCCGTCCCGATCAACCAAACCGTCCTCGAGTACGACATGCGTAAAGATTCCGTTGTCTGGTCCGACGAGCATCCCTCGGTTGGCTCGGATTGCGATTGGCCGTCTTGCCGTGCCCACACCGGGATCCACGACCGCACAATGGATCGTGCCAACCGGAAAGTACGGGTATGCGGAGCGCAAGAGGAAGGCCGCCTCGGCGATATTTTGGGGTTGAACCGAGTGGCTGATGTCGACGATGTTTGCCGCAGGGCAGGTGTCCAGGATCACGCCCTTCATGACGGCGGCATACGCGTCGTCGAGGCCGAAGTCGGTCGTCAGAGTTATGATGCAGCCGGTTCCGGACGGCGAGCGAAACACGGCAACAGCCTACCACAAGGTCTCAAAGAAGGCCCGGCCGTTCGTCCGAATACAATCTCTTGGACGGCAGCTTTCGTGAAGGAGCTCCAATGCTGGTCGGATCACGCGTGCGACTCAGAGCGCTGGAGGTCGGGGACTATGCTCTGCTTCATCGCTGGCTGAACGACGCGAATGTAATGCAGTTCTGGGGGAGACCCGGCAACACGCAGTCCCTGGCGGAGATTACGGGCGATGAAGAGCGAAACGCCAAGCGGGGCAACTCCCGCAAATACATCATCGAGACCCTCGAGCAAAATGAAGCCATCGGACAGATCGACTATTACGATCTCGATCTCGTCTCCCGCAACTGTTGGACCTCAATAATGATCGGCAATCCGGACTACTGGGGCGGCGGTTACGGCACCGATGCGATGCGAGTACTGCTTCGGTACCTTTTCGGTCAGCTGGACGTACACAGGGTCGTGCTCACTACCCACGAGACGAACGTTCGCGCCCAACGCTCATATGCAAAGAATGGATTTGTGCAGGAAGGCGTCCTGCGGGATTGGATGTTCTTCGATGGCGCGTATCAGGCCGGAATCATTATGTCCGTCCTGGATGAGGACTTCCGACGCACCGAGGAGCAGTCTACTTCGTCCAGATAGGACGAGTCGTCGAGTCGATTGACGAACCCGCTTCTGAGATACGGATGCTCGGACCTCCAGA
>DHWR01000157.1:27280-32722 GCA_002413265.1 Chloroflexi bacterium UBA5177 | reverse complement strand
GCCAATCAGTCTATCAACCGAATAGAAAAGGGGTCAATGGATTGAAATGTAGAACATGCGATCTCGCGCGAGTCCCCACATGGGTTTCATGTTAGTGCTTGACGCCAAATAGAGAAGAGTCTATAGTAGGACATACGACCTATAGAACATCTGCACTAATCGCGGGGAGGGCATCTGATGTACGAGTCCGAAAAGCCATGCGACCTTACATACGTGCGGTTTCACCAGCCTCGCATGGCCAGCGTTTCGCTTCCTGCAGCGATTCAAGCGGACACCGCCGCGCTATTCCTGCTGACCTGCATCTTCTGGGGCATCGTGCTTTATCTCGCGCTGGGCCAGGCTGTCTAGCTGGGCGCACGGCGGCGAGCGGCCGTCGTTTCCCTGGCGACATTGCCGACCAAAAACATGACGTTCGCCGGCCTTTCAGCCAGTCGCCGCATGAAGTACGGATACCACTGCGTCCCGTACGGGGTGTAAATTCGGACCCGGTATCCCTGCTTCAGCAGGTGGTCTTGCAAGTCTCTGCGCACTCCGAACAACATTTGAAACTCGAAGTCTGAACGCGAAACTTGTAGTTCAGAGGCGTAGCGGCGAGCAGCGTCGATCATCGCAGGATCGTGCGTGGCGATCGCCGAATATACACCCTCTTCCAACAAGGTGCGGGTAAGACGCAGGTAGTTCGCGTCAACATCCAGCTTGTTCGGAAATGCCACGCGCTCAGGCTCTAAATACGCTCCCTTTACCAGACGGACTCGAGCTCCAACCTTCACAAGCTCTTGTAGATCTTTCTTGCTCCTGTATAGATACGATTGAATCACGACTCCAACGTTCGGGTACTCACCTTTGACCTCAGTGAAGAGCTGCAGAGTCCGGTCGACGTACTCAGAGCTCTCCATGTCGATCCGGACGAAGGTGCCCAGCTCGCGCGCCACGTCGAGCACGCGACCAAGATTTCGTGATGCCCGCTCCTCGTCCAGATCGAGTCCCAGCTGCGTGAGCTTAAGCGAGAGATTGCAATCCAGGCCTGCCGCCTTCATACGTCGAAGGCAGGTGCAGAGGGCTTCAGTCGCCTCCTGTGCCTCTGCTGGTGTCCTGACGTTTTCGCCAAGATGGTCGAGAGTCCCGGACATGCCCCTGGCATTGATCTGCTGCATGGCCCGTACGGCATCGTCGAGCGTCTCACCCGCAAAGAAGCGAAGGGCCATGGAACGCGTCACCGGATTGGTGGTCGCGATCTTACGAAGGTGAGGCTCCTGGGACAGGCGAAAGACCGCCTGACGAACTACCACGCCGTCCCCCTCCGCCCCCGTGATGAGCCACGCAGCGTGATTACCACCGCTGCGGGATACGTCCGTCTGCTCTCACTCAGTGTATGCACGCGTCTACGGAAGCCTTGACAGAGGCGTGATAGAGTACGGCGAGGTAGCCCAGATGCGCGTGGCAGTCGTCCAGCTCAACCCCCGCATTGGCGACGCCGCGTCCAACCTGGCCGAGATAGAGCGTGGTGCGGAGGAAGCGGCAGAAGCGGGAGCTCAGCTTGCCGTGTTTCCCGAATGTGCGGTCAACGGCTATATGTACCAGAGCCTGGAGGAAGGTCTGGGCGCAGCAGAGCCGATCCCTGGTGCCCACAGCCGTGCCCTCCAGGAGATCGCTCGAGAGCACAAGGTGCATCTCGTCGCGGGACTGCTCGAGCGAGATCGCGGGACGCTTTTCAACGCAGCGCTATTGGCCTCTCCGGACGGTTCCATATCGCTATATAGGAAAACGCACACGCTCTGTCTAGGCGTGGATCGCTTCACGACACCGGGCGACATCCCATATGCGGTGCACGAGCTGCCGTTCGGACGCGTGGGCATTCTCATTTGCTACGACCTGCGCTTTCCCGAGGCCTCACGGGCACTTGCTCTGGCGGGTGTGCAGATCATCGCGCTGCCGACTAATTGGCCGGTTTCGTCGACGACTATGCCGGACGTGTTCACACGAAGCCGAGCCGCCGAAAATCGAGTGTTTGTTCTGGCGGCGGATCGCGTAGGCACGGAACGCGGAGCGATGTTCCTGGGTCGCAGTCAGGTGGTCGCGCCCGGCGGACAAGTGCTCGAGGAGGCGGGAGAGGAGAGCGCGGAGGTTCTGGTGGCAGATCTGGAGCTGCAGCGCGCAGACCGCAAGCACGTAATCCTGGCTCCCGGCGAGCATGAGATGGATGTCTTCCGTGACCGACGACCAGAACTCTATGCTTCGCTCAGTGAGCGCGGCGAGTCCGTGGTGGCGTGAGGCCGGACTATATGGGGCGGGCACTGGAGCTGGCTCGCCAGGCTCACGGAACCAGTCCCAATCCTCCGGTCGGCGCAGTGCTGGTTAAGGACGGCCGCGTCGTCGGAGAGGGATATACGAGGCCTCCGGGCGGGCCACATGCGGAGCGGGTTGCCCTGCAGGAGGCGGGCGACGAGGCGCGGGGAGCGATACTTTACGTCACTCTGGAGCCGTGCTCGCACACGGGGCGCACGCCGCCATGCACTGAGGCGATTATTCAGGCGGGAGTTCGCCAGGTCCACATGGCCCTGCTCGACCCGAACCCAGTTGTACACGGCGGAGGTGTGCGGGCACTTGCAGCGGGCGGTGTGACTGTCGTCACGGATCCCATCGACGGAGCTGAGGAGCTGATCGAACCTCATGCAATCTATAGCGTCGAAGGCCGCCCCTTCGTGGCACTTGCACTTGGATTGAACGGGGACCTTCCTGGCGAACTGGAGCAGCGATTCGACCAGTCGATCCCTTCGGGAGGCGAGGTAGACCTACTTGTGCAGTCGATCTCGGACGCGTCGAAATCATCCTATTTGGTGCTTGCGAGCAAAGACTGGGAGAGCGAGCCCGAGGTTCGCGAAATCCTGAAGCTAGGGCTGGTGGACAAAGTCCTGGCCGCGCCGAAAACAGTCCTCCCTCCCGGATTCCAGGTCACCGATCGACGAACGACGCCCGAGCCGCACATCATTGCGTATCCTTCACCAACTGAGGCCTAGGAGTCATGTTCACCGGGATTGTCGAAGAGGTAGGCACCGTGACGGCGATCGATCCCGGCAGTGCTCGAGACAGCCTTCGAATCATGGCTGAAATAGTCAGAGACGGCACTCGGCCGGGCGATAGCATCTCGGTTAACGGCGTGTGTCTCACCGTCACGGCGGTCGAAAGCGCGCAGCTACTATTCGGAGTCATGCAGGAAACGCTTCGCCGCTCCAACCTCGGTGAGCTGGAGGCCGGGGATAGAGTCAATCTGGAGCGCCCTGTGCGGCCCCTTACACGCATGGGCGGGCACTTTGTGCAAGGGCATGCGGACGGTACCGGTACCGTGAGGGAGGTGGAGGAGGAAGGAGCGTCTCTCCTGGTCAGGATCGAGGCGCCGGCGCACATATTGCGTTACGTCGTCGAGAAAGGGTTCATAGCTGTTGACGGAGTCAGCCTCACGGTGACATCGGTGGACGGGCATTCGTTCTCTGTCGCGCTGGTTTCTTACACGCAGGATCACGTGGCAAACGGGCTATTTTCTACCGGAAAGACGGTGAATTTGGAGGTTGACGTTCTCGCAAAGTACGTCGAGAAACTGGTGGTACACTGACGCGGGAGACCTATATGCCACTTTGCAGCGTTGAGCAAGCCGTCGAGGACATACGAGACGGTAAGTTCGTAATCGTTGTGGATGATCCCGATCGCGAAAACGAGGGGGATCTCGTGATGGCAGCTGAGTGCGTCACGCCAGAGGCCGTGAATTTCATGGCAAGAGAGGCCCGGGGACTCATCTGCGTGCCGCTCACTGCGAAGCGCTGTGATGAGCTGGGCCTTCCCTTGATGGTGGCGGACAACACAGCTCCGCACGGCACCGCGTTTACGGTCTCGGTGGAAGCTAGGGGCCGGGTGACAACCGGCATTTCGGCGCACGACCGTGCCGCTACTATCCGCGCGCTCGTCGATCGGTCCACCAAGCCAGAAGACCTGCTGCGGCCGGGACACACCTTTCCCTTGCGCGCCCGCGACGGCGGCGTTCTGAGACGCGCCGGACAGACCGAGGCTTCCGTCGATCTGGCTCGACTTGCCGGACTACAGCCGGCGGGAGTGATATGCGAAATCATGAGCGAGGACGGGACCATGTCCCGAATGCCGCAGCTCGAGATATTCGCGAACGCGCATGGGGTGAATATCGTGAGCGTCGCTCAACTGATCGCGTACCGTCGCCTGCACGAGAAGCTGGTTCGGAGGGTGACTGAACCGGTGCAGCTGCCGACCGAATTTGGGACCTTCATGGCGATAGGATATGAGGACGTGACGACCGGTGAGCAGCACATGGCGATTGTGAAAGGTGAACTGGAAGGTGACGTCCCAACGCTCGTGCGAGTGCATTCCGAGTGCCTCACCGGCGACGTGTTCGGGTCTCAGCGATGCGACTGCGGGGAACAGCTTCGGTTGGCCCTCCAGCTCATCGACAGAGAAGGTGGTGCAGTCGTATACATGCGACAGCACGAGGGCAGGGGAATCGGCCTCCATAACAAGCTGCGCGCGTACTCGCTACAAGAAAAAGGGCTGGACACGGTTGAGGCAAATCTCCAGCTTGGCTTCCCGCCGGATATGCGAGATTTCGGAGTTGGCGCAGAGATACTCTACGATCTTGGCCTCCGCAAGATACGCTTCCTCACGAATAATCCCGAGAAGGCGCAGGGGATTTTCGGTCTCAGCCACGCGGCCGAGCACGGACTCGAGCTGGTCGAGACGGTACCGCTTTCCACCGAGCCCAACGAACACAACGTTCGCTACCTGGAGACGAAGCGAGACAAGATGGGTCACACGCTCGAGCTCACCGGAACAGACCGTGGGGACGTTTGAAGGCAAGCTGAGCGGCGCTGACCTGCACGTCGCTATAGTGGTCGCGCGTTTCAATGATTTCATCAGCGAGCGACTTCTGTCGGGGGCCCGCGAAGCGTTCCGCCAGCACGGCGTCCCCGACGAGGCGGTCGATGTTTTTTGGGTGCCTGGCTGCTTCGAGATCCCAGCAATCGCGAAGCGCCTGGCGTGCACGGGGAGCTATGACTCCCTCGTTTGTCTCGGAGCTGTCATTCGAGGTGCGACAGCGCACTTCGAATATGTCGCGGGGCAGGCCGCTGCAGGAATCGCCAGAGTCGCCTACGATACCGGAGTGCCTACCACTTTCGGCGTGCTGACCACGGAGACTGTCGAGCAGGCCGTCGAGCGTGCGGGCACGAAATCTGGAAACAAGGGGTACGAAGCCGCTGTTTCCGCCATTGAGATGGCCAATCTGTACAAAGAGATACCAACATAGAAAAGGAGCCGCGGGTGCGCCCGCGGCTCCCCTTATGTTCCCTGGTTTCCTAGCGGACGTAAATCCCGAGCACGTAACCGGTTCTACCGTTCGGGAGGCGCACAAGCGTCCATCCGCGG
>DHWR01000157.1:0-27015 GCA_002413265.1 Chloroflexi bacterium UBA5177 | reverse complement strand
TTGATACCAGGCGACGAGTGGACCCGCACGCCGGCAGTGATGACCGAGCCACCAGTACTAGCAGCAGTCGTCTTACGGCGAGGATGAGTATTGGCGTAGGTGTTCGCTGCACTAGCAGTCGCCGAGGCCACGCCCAGAACCGTACCGCTGACCCAACCTATGGTCCCGTTGGGAAGTTGGACGTGCGCCCAGCCGTTTGACCACCCAAGGACGCGGTATGAGCCGTCTGGAAGAAGGACCGTGGCCACGGTGGCCTTCAGTGATGGCGACGTACGAACATTCACGGCGGTTTTCGCACGCGGCTGCGTGCGCGAGGCGGTGTTCGTGTAGGTCTTTTTGGCGGTGGTCGCAGCGCGATTGCCTGTTGCATACGCGCTACTAACCCATCCGGTGGTGCCGTTCGGGAGCCGGACTTCGACCCAGGCTCCGCTTCGAGCTATCACGGTCATGCGCTGACCGCGTACCACGGAGGTGACGATGTTCGACCCGGTCGAGGGCGAGCTGCGTACACGCAGCCCGTTGACGCGGGACTTGATCGTTGGTTGCCGGACCGCAGTGGGCGCAATCTGTCCCTGCCGAGCGGGTGCAACTGGTTGGTTGACGCTGTTCCCTGTGCTGCCGTTTCCGCCGATGCCTACGGCGACGACCCAGCCGATGGTGCCGTCAGGAAGGGCAACCTTGACCCAGCCATTGCTTCGGCTCAGCACGGTCACGCTCGTACCTTGCACGATGACTGTCTGCACGGTGCTCTTCTTCGTGGGACGCGTGCGGACATTCAGTGAGGCAACGGTAACGATAGACGATGGTCCGGTCGGAAGCTTCTGAGACACGACTGTTGACGGAAGCCCGGCATTGCCCACTGGTAGTGGCTTGCTGCTTCCGGTTGGGGGTGGAGCAGCACCGACGACGGGGCCGGACCAAGGACGATTCGCGCCCATGTAGTGCTGGATCCAGTAGTTCCCGTCGAGCGTGTCGTTCCTGAAGGAGCTGACTCTCACACCTTTTCCGTAGTACTCGGCGTGGATAAACTGGCCATTGCCCATGTAAATCGCGACGTGCGAAAGGCCTGGCCAGAGAGTGTCCTGAAAGTAAAGAAGGTCCCCTGGAAGTAGATCCGAAAAGGGAACCTGAGCCGCGTAGGCGTACGCATTTCCGAGGTCACCCGGCAATGGAATGCCGAGATGACGGTACACATACGATGCAAAGCCGATGCAGCTAAAGCCTGCGGGGGTGTTTCCTGTCAGGGAGTACGGGTACCCGATGTACCTGTACGCAAAGGAAACGATTGCTGCGCCGGAGACGGCATTGCGAGTGGTTGACGAAAAGCCTGAGGAGGGAGTCTGGGGTGGGGTGGTGTTCCGGGAGGCGGGGTTGCCGGAGTGGGGAGTGCCGGAGGGAGAAGCCGCCAGTGTGCTAGCCACTGGAATTGCCCCAAATCCTGTGCTTGCTGCCAGGCTTAGGGCCAGGAGCGGTTTCCTCATCCGCGACCTCCAAAATTTTTGGTCGCACTGAGGCCCGGGGGACAGCCACACCTTTGGTACGGCATGGGCTCAGCACGCAAAACGCAAGGTCAAATTACCAGGATTTTTCCGACTTGTCAAATCTTGATCTAATAATTGGTTGCCACGAAGGCGAGTTAAACGGCGTCTGCGCGCCAATTTCTTCGAATTTGGCGAAGGATGAATCGCTCGTCCTGAGCAGAAATATGTCAGGATTTGAAGAGCTTACGCAAGTCGACCTGTGCATGAGTGCAAACCCCGTGACCTCAAAGATGCAAGACTGGTTGACGGCGAGAAGAAGCGCCGTACTGTTGCGCCGAAATGGGCAGGTCGCACGATGGTAGAGTGAACCCAGAAAGTGAGGAACACGCATGCAGGGAACGATTGCTCCGTTCCCGTCCATCCCGTCGGGTGCGGCTCCTCGGGTCGCTTTCGTTGCCAGCTACCCTCCACGAGAGTGCGGGATCGGGACCTTTACGTACGACGTCGTCAACAACTACGACTCGATCGATCCATCCCGGCTCTCCACGGTGGTCGCCCTCAATGATTTTGGGCAAATGTATGACTACGACCTTCATGACTATCAAGGTCGCGTACGGTACCAAATCGAGGCAGACGACCTCGACAGCTTCATCGAGGTGGCGGACCAACTCAACAGGTCCCGCATTCAGGTAGTCAACATCCAGCACGAATACGGTCTGTACGGCGGCGAGTACGGAGAGTACATCGTCGAGTTCATGCGCCGGCTGCAGAAACCCGTCGTGCTCACTCTGCACACGGTGCTACCTCACCCGGACGGTAAGTTCAAAGAGGTCACGCAGTCGATGCTCGACCTGGCCTCAGGCGTGGTCGTGCTAGCGCGCTCCGCCTTGCCGATGATCCTCTCGAACTACGATGTTCCGGCGAGCCGAGTTCATGTCATTCCGCACGGAATCCCCGTGTTTACGCGAAAAGAGTCGATCCGACGGCGAACGAAGAAGCTACTGGGGCTGGTCGAGCGCCCGCTGCTCTCAACTTTTGGACTGATCGGCCCCAGCAAAGCGATCGAGTATGTGATCGAGGCTCTGCCCAAGATCGTAGAAGCCGCTCCGAACGTCCTCTACCTGGTGATCGGAGAAACCCACCCGCATATCAGAAAGCGCGAAGGAGAGAACTACCGAAACTCTCTGGCAGAGCTCGCCAAGGACCTTGGCGTTGAGAAGCACGTCCGCTTCAATAACCGTTTCTTGAGTAACTCAGAGCTGATCCGCTACCTTGCGGCCACGGACGTCTACATCATGGCGTACCTCAACAAGGATCAGATCGTGAGCGGCACGCTCGCCTACGCCGTGGGGTGTGGCAAGGCGGTTGTAGCGACACCCTTTACCTATGCGGAAGAGATGTTAGCCGACGGACGAGGCATCATCGTTCCCTTCAAAGATCCCGGCGCTATCGCCACGGGGGTCAGCTCGCTGCTGACCGATCGGCGCAAGCTGCTTCAAATGGAAGAGCGGGCGTACAAATTCAGCAGGCCTATGACCTGGCCGAGCGTGGCGCGCATGTATCTCGAGCTTTTTCGCTCGTTGGTGGCCACGCGTGCCCCCGCCAGGCCACTGGCTCACGAACGCAGCGCGTAGCCAGGGCTGCCTCGCGCAGCCATTTTCGCGTGGTCGCGCGTCTATAATCCGGCTACGCGGAAGGGCAGGGTTATGGACGAACGTGAACTCATCTACGACTGGAACGTCGAGGGTGAGCGGCGAGCGCCCGCACGCGGGAATGTGCAGCTGGATGACGAAACGCTCCGAGACGGGCTGCAAAGCCCCTCGGTCAGGGCGCCTTCGATCGACCAGAAGCTCCGCGTCCTTCATCACATCGCCGAACTCGGCATTGAATCCGCAAACATAGGTCTCCCAGGGGCGGGCCCGGCCGTCAAGCGAGACGTTTTGCGGCTCGCGAGGGAGATTCGAGAGCAGAAGCTCGAGATTTCTCCCAACTGCGCAGCTCGCACGCTGCGGGTGGACATCGACCCCATTGTCGAAGCGTCTGAAGTGACCGGTCAGGCAATAGAGGCAGCAGTTTTCATTGGCTCCAGCCCCATACGGCAATACGCCGAGGACTGGACGATTGACGGAATGCTGAAGCACACCATCGACGCAGTGGAGTATGCCTCGGGCAAGGGGCTCCCGGTCATGTACGTGACGGAAGACACTACACGGGCGCATCCGGAAACGATTCGGAGGCTCTACACGGCGGCGGTCGAGGCAGGCGCCACCAGAGTCTGCGTCTGTGACACGGTAGGGCATGCCACACCAGACGGCGTGTGGAACCTGATCAGCTTTATCCGAAGCGTGCTCGAGAAGACGGGACGGAACGTCAAGATCGACTGGCACGGACATAACGATCGCGGACTTGGCCTGATCAACTCCCTGACGGCAGCGTATGCAGGCGTCGACCGGGTGCACGGTACTGCTCTGGGCATCGGAGAAAGGGTCGGGAATACGTCAATCGATCAGCTCCTGGTTAACTTCAAGCTCTTGGGTTGGAGCACAAATGATTTGACGAGTTTGGGCGACTACTGCGACTACGTCTCGCAGGTCACCAAAGTACCGATACCGGCGAACTATCCGGTGCTCGGACGAGATGCCTTCCGAACGGCGACGGGCGTGCATGCCGCGGCGGTGATCAAGGCGATGAAAAAAGGCGACCACTGGCTGGCAAACCGCGTTTACTCGGGGGTGCCCGCCGAGCACTTCGGCAGAAGCCAGGTGATAGAGATCGGACCGATGAGCGGGCAGTCCAATGTGATCTTCTGGCTGGAGAGTCGAGGGATCGATCCGAAGCCTGAGCTAGTACAACGGATCTTCTCGGCGTGCAAGGAACGTGAGGCGATTCTGAGCGAAGAAGAACTCTTGACAATGGCAGGCGCGAGTCGAAGATCCGCGGTTACGGCGAGCCGCGCCTCGCGGTAGAGGGGATATCTCATCATGGGAATGACTATTACCGAGAAGATCCTGGCAGCCCACTCAGGCAGAGAGCGCGTTCGGCCAGGTGAGATCGTGATGGTTGGCGTGGACGTAGTCCTCGCCAACGAGCTCTCCGCAGCACTGGCCATCGACGAGTTCAAGAAGATCGAAGGCGCGGAACGCATTGCCGACCCGGAAGGCGCGATTTTTGTACCAGACCATTTCACTCCCAACAAAGACATCTCGACGGCGAGGCTGGTGTCGCGGGTGCGCGAGTTTGCCCTGCAGCAAAACGCTCGCTGGTTCGAAGTGGGGCGAGCCGGCATCGAGCACTGCGTGCTCCCTCAGCACGGCATCGTGGGGCCAGGTCAGGTAATCATCGGAGGGGACTCACACACGACGACGTACGGAGCGCTGGGAGCGTTCGCGACCGGCGTGGGATCGACGGACGTCGCAGTGGCATGGGCCATCGGAGAGACGTGGCTGCGCGTGCCGCCGACCGTCAAGGTGACGTATCGAGGCCGGCTGCGCCCCTGGGTGCGCGGCAAAGATCTGATCCTGTACACGATCAAGCAGCTGACGGTAGACGGCGCGACGTACATGGCGATGGAGTTCCACGGCGAGACGCTCCGAGAGCTTTCCATGGCGGGCCGGTTTACGATGGCCAACATGTCGATCGAGGCCGGAGCGAAGAACGGTATATTTCACGTCGACGAGGTCACACGAGAGTTCCTCGGGTCTGTCGGTCACACGGGGTATACGGAGTTCTCGAGCGATTCGGATGCGCAATACGTACGCGAGGTTGAGATCGACGCCGGCGAGATCGAGCCGCAGATCGCGTTTCCGTCAATTCCGGAGAACGCTCGTCCGGTTTCGGAGGCCGGCCATGTGAGGATCGATCAGGTCGTAATCGGAACCTGCACGAATGGCTGGATCGAAGACATGCGCGAAGCCGCCCATGTGCTCCGCGGGCAGAAGGTGGCGCAGCACGTGAGGTGCATTATTGTGCCGGGCAGCCAGGAAATTCAGAAACAGATGGTCCGCGAAGGCTTGATGGAGATCTTCATGGAGGCGGATTGCATCGTCTCGACATCTACCTGCGGCCCTTGTATCGGCGGCCATATGGGAGTTCTCGGGGACCATGAAGTGTGCGTCTCCACGACTAACCGGAACTTCGTGGGACGAATGGGCGCGCGCAGCGCCGAAATCTATCTGGCCAATCCTGCCGTGGCAGCCTCCTCCGCGATAGCGGGCCGAATAGCAGGACCGGACGAGGTCATGTCTCGTGAAGCGGTGCTGGCGTGATCGTGGCGAATGCAGGAGCGCCTCCGCCTACCAAGGCGGGTTGGCTGATTCGGCAGCGGCGATTCGAAGAGAAAATCTAATGGACATGCTTCGAGGGCGAGTCTGGAAATACGGTTCCAACATCAATACGGACGTCATCATCCCCGGAAGGTACTGTCATATCACCGACCCGGAGGAGCTGGCGAAGTACTGTATGGCCGATCTGGACCCGGAGTTCGTTAACAAGGTGCAACGGGGGGACGTCATCGTGGCCGGAGCGAATTTTGGGTGCGGCTCGTCTCGCGAGGTGGCTCCACTGTCCATCAAGGCCAGCGGAACGGCTGCGGTGGTGGCGCCTTCGTTCGCCCGGATCTTCTACCGGAATGCGATAAACATGGGATTCCCCATCTTCGAGTCCGCCGAGGCCTTCGATCAGATCGACGAAGGAGACGAGGTGGAGATCGATCCATCAAAGGGGAAAATCCGAGACTTGACCAAGGGCACAGAGTACCAGGCCGCTGCCTTTCCCGATTTCCTGCAGGCAATCATGGCCCGCGGAGGCCTCCGCGGCTATGCCGAGGAGCGGCTCGCTGAGGAAAGTGCCCCCACCTCGTGAGGCAGCCGGCAAACCGTTCGTACTCGATCGGGGTTATACGCGGGGACGGCGTTGGTCCAGAGGTGGTCGAAGAAGGTCTGAAAGTGCTGTCGCGAGTGGCAGCGGAGAGCGGCTTCACGTTTAGCCTCACCGAGTACCCGTGGAGTGCCAGCCAATACCTGGAAAAGGGCGTGCTCATGCCAGAGTCGGTACTCGACGAGTACAGGCAGCTGGACGCGCTCTTCCTGGGCGCACTGGGAGATCCCCGAGTGGAACGGGGCCTTCTCGAACGTTCGGTTATCTTGACGATTAGGCTAGGCCTCGACCTGTACATCAACCTGCGTCCCATAGCTCTGTATGACGAGCGGCTGTGTCCTCTCAAAGGAAAGGTCCCAGCCGACATCGACATGGTGGTGGTGCGTGAGAACACGGAGGACGTGTACGCCGGGGTTGGCGGAACGCTACGGAAGGGTACGGCGGACGAGACTTCAATCGCGGAAATGGTGTTTACGCGAAGGGGAGTCGAGCGGTGTGTCCGCTACGCCTTTGAGCTGGCCCGTTCGCGAGGCGGCCGGAAGCACCTGACCTTGGTGGACAAGTCGAATGCGATCCCGGCCCAAGACATCTGGCGCCGCACCCTTTCAGAGGTGGGCGACGAGTACCCAGATGTTCGGACGGATGCCGTATACGTCGATGCCGCGGCCATGTACATGGTTTCTGAACCGGAGCGCTTCGACGTCATGGTTACGACCAATCTGTTTGGCGATATTCTTACCGACCTTGGCGCGGTCATTCAGGGAGGAATGGGAAGCGCTGCCTCCGGAAACATTCACCCTGGGAAGGTATCGATGTTCGAACCGATCCACGGCTCAGCGCCCACGATCGCGGGAAGAAACGTTGCGAGCCCTATCGGAGCGATTTCGGCCGTGGCAATGATGCTGGAGTACCTTGGCGAAAAGGTTGCGGCGCAGCTCATCGATACCTCAATTCGAGAGCTCCTCACGAGCAAAGAATTGCCCTCTCTCGATGCAACGAGTGGTCTCAGCACGCGACAAGTAGGGGACCTGGTGGCACGAAAGGTTCGGAGTGGAGCCGATGCCTTGCCCCAGGCCTAGATCTCTCGCGGCTCGAAGGCCCCGCGTGTTATGAAAAGAAGAAGGGTTTCAATTTCAGGGTATGGGACGTGAATAAGGACATCTATGTCGTCGACGGCGCTCGGACGCCGTTCGGCGCTTTCGGCGGAGCATTCAAAGATACGTCTGCGATAGATCTGGGGGCGGCAGCGGCCTCGGCGGCGCTGGAACGTAGTGCCACAGATCCAGGAGACGTTGATCACGTGATATTCGGGAACGTCATTCAAACGAGTCCGGATGCCGTCTACATGGCACGCCACGTCGGACTCAAGGCCGGCGTTCCCGTGGAGGTTTCGGCGCTGACAGTCAACCGCCTGTGCGGCTCGGGATTGCAGGCAATGATCAGTGGCGCCCAGGCAATGCTGCTGGATGAAGCCGACACGGTGCTCGCAGGCGGAGCCGAGAACATGAGCCAGGCTCCATACCAGGTCCGTGGAGCGCGCTGGGGTCTTAGACTCGGCAGCACCGAATTTCAGGACTATCTCTGGGAAGCGCTAACCGACAGCTACGCCGGCTGCGACATGGCGAACACGGCAGAGAATCTCGCGAAGCAGTTTGACATTAGCCGGCGGGAAGCGGACGAGTATGCTTTGCGGAGCCAGCGGGCCACGAAGGCCGCTCAGGAAAAGTGTTACTTCTCGGCTGAGATCGTGCCGGTACAGGTGAAGACCAGAAAGGGTGTCGTTTCGGTCGATCGAGACGAGCATCCCCGGCCAGAGACAACGCCAGAAATCCTGAGCACGCTGCCAACGTCGTTCCGAAACGACGGGGTGATCACGGCCGGGAACGCCAGCGGTATCGTCGATGGCGCCGCAGCGGTCATTCTCGCCACGAAAGGCGATTTGGGGGACCGAAAGCCGCTGGGACGTATCCTCTCCTGGGCGACGATCGGTGTGGATCCGAAGATCATGGGGATCGGGCCCGCGAAGGCCATACCGATGGCGCTGGAGCGCGCTGGACTTACGCTGGACGACATGGATCTGGTCGAGATCAATGAGGCCTTCGCGCCACAGTACATCGCTTGCGAGCGTGCGCTCGGCCTCGATCGCGACAAGGCGAACGTCAACGGCGGAGCAATCGCCATCGGTCATCCTCTTGGCGCGACCGGTGCGCGCCTGGCCCTTACCTTGCTACACGAGCTTCGCCGCCGAGGGGGACGGTTCGGGGTGGCCTCTGCGTGCATCGGCGGCGGCCAGGGCATCGCGATGGTCTTCGAGGCCGCGTAAACGCGGGATCGAATGTCGCTGAAGGCCTAGCTAGAGGCTGTGCAGATCCTGGACGGTGTCGACATCGAAAGCCCAGAGGGCGGTCGGAAAATCTACCCAGCAGATCTCATCCGAGTGGGCTTTCAATACGGGACGCCCACCGATATCTCCCTGCACGAGCTGTAGCTCCGAGAACAGAGCACTGTCGAAGAGCACGGGGTTGCCTCGCTGTCCGTCGTAGCGAGGAACGACGAGAGGACAGTGGGCAGACCGGTACGTTTTTACCATGTCCTGGAGCACGAGGTTCGACAGGTAGGGTTGGTCGGCGACTCCGATAATCGCTGCCTCGGTCGAAGGCGCCAGGCCCTGAATTCCTGCGTGCAGTGACCCGCTCTGCCCTTCCGCGAAGCGTGGGTTGTGTACAAAGCGCAGAGGCAGCTCATGAAGAGCCTCCTCGAGCTTCTCGCGCTCATGCCCGGTGACAACCACGAGCTCATCCAGCCCTGCATCGACATAGGCCTTGGCCGTTCGTCGCACCAGCGCCACGCCGTCGATCCCGGCCAGGAGCTTGTTGCCAGCTGAGTACCTTGTCGAGAGGCCAGCCGCCAGTAAGATGCCTGAAATCATAGTCTGCCCGTTCTCATATCCGTCACATCTCCCCCTTCCATCATGAGGTTGAGACGCTCGCGCGAAGCGCAAGGGGTGCTATTTTCCTCGACACGGACGGGACGCCGACAATAGGTCCTTGACAGATATTAAAAAGTCGATATGCTGAAGCCAACCAGGTGCGGACCGCACCTAGCTCACCTGGAGGGATGAGCAATGCCATTGACGGATGAAGAGAAGAAAGCCAAACAACGCGAGTACAACCGGCAGTACTACCTGGCCCACCGCGAGCGAAAATTGGAGCAGAACGCACGCTCCGCTCGACGCTGGCGCGAGCGATATCCAGACCGATATCGTGCCTCACAGGAACGTTGCCGAGCGCGCATTCGTGAGCTGCGACAGCAGAATCCTCGTCGGCCCCGTCTGCGAGAGTGCGCGTCGTGCGGTGAGGTGAAGCTTCACAAGGCTCGCGAGATGTGTGTGGTGTGCTACGGGCGCTGGCGCTGGCAGATGCGGAAGGCGACCCAGGAGGGAAACCAACCGCAGGCGCAGTCCGCGTAGAAGAGCTTCGTTTGTATGGGCCGGGATGCATTCCCGGCCCGTTTCCTTTACGCGCTGATCTGCGGTCTCCGGCGCTTACAAGGCGGGTAAACGGGCGGATCGAGGAGGGATGCTGACCTCCTCATCGGTCGGCTCGACCGCGATGACGCCAGGGAGATTCGCCATCGTATCATCGAGCCCGTCCAGACCATAGCCCGCGACGAACACATTGGGTACGGTGAAACCGATGTAGTCGATGTGCAGGTCGTACTCGCGTCTGGCCGGCTTATCAAGCAAGGTAGCCACTCGGACCACTCCGGGGTTCTTCAGCTCGAGATAGCGTAGGATCCACTCCATGGTGAAGCCGGTGTCGATGATGTCGTCCAAGACCAGGACTGGTTTGCCGCGGACGTCCGTCATGATGTCGCTGACCATACTCACGACGCCGCTTGACTTGGTGCCGCTGTACGTTGTGACACGAATGTAGTCGAGCCTTACCGGCATGGTCAGCCGCTTTGCGAGATCGACCCCGAAGAAGCACCCGCCGCGCAAAATGATGATCAGATAGAGCAGCTCGACTCCCGAGAAGTCGTCGTTGATCTGCTGGGCCAACTCCTCTACCCGATGCTGGATTCGCTGCGCGGATATGAGCTCCCTCACCCGATCCTCCCCACTAACTTTTCTGATGCTACTTCACTGCGGGTTTGCAGGGTGGGGCGCACGAGATGTGCCTTCCCCAGCAAGTGGTCTTGATCACCAAACCCTCGGGTCCGCGGGAACGGCATTGTTGGTGACCGAGCAGGGGGAGGCACGGAGTGGAGCACAGTGGAGACACCGGACGAGCAGTCGCTGTTCCTCGCGTCGCTTATTAAAGGAACAGAATTGGGCCGTTTGCCACCCTTCCTGACCCAAAACTCATGGTTGCAATTCAACTCGACGGCGAGCATAATACAGAGCAGTGGGAGTAAGTGGGATGAAGTGGGGGCGAATGGAGGATCGTCCACGCAAGGCACTCAGTATCGATATCCGGCCCCGTCAGGGCCAAGGGCGAAAGGCAACACGATGTTCCTAGGTCAGTACGAGCGCTCACTCGACGACAAGGGTCGGCTTGCGATCCCCGTCGAGCTGCGCGCTGGCCTGGGTCCCCGGGCCGTTCTGACCAGGAGCTTCGACAACTGTCTGGCGATGTATCCAGCCGACAAGTGGAACGCGCTCGCCCATTCTGTAGAGGACCTGCCGCAAGTGCGAACGGAAGTTCGAGCGTTAGCCCGCTCGCTGTTCGGCGGCGCCGTTCCCTGCGAATTCGATCGGCAGGGTCGAGTGACGATCCCTGCCTTCCTTCGCGAACATGCCTCTCTAACCACCGACGCGATGGTCGTCGGTGTGAACAGCAGGGTGGAGATCTGGGCCAAAGAAGCGTTCCTGCAGGAACAGCAGCGCTTCGAAGACGACGGATCCGAATTCGCGGCAGTACTGACCGTTTCCTAGCGTGACAGCCGAGTTCACTCACCTTCCCGTTCTGCTCTCAGAAATCACAGACGCGATGCAGCCTCATCCCGGTGGCAGATACATAGACGCCACGGTAGGTGGCGGTGGGCACGCGCAGAGGATCCTCGACTTGTCTCTCCCAGACGGCGCTCTGCTCGCTCTCGACGCAGATCCTGCGGCAATCGAAGCCGCCAGCGTACATCTCGCCGCGTACGGCGAAAGGATCGTCTACGTCGTGAGCTATTTCGATGAGCTGGGAAGGGTCTCGAGAGAGCTCGGATTTAGCAACGTGGACGGTGTGCTCTTCGACCTAGGCGTATCGTCTCCACAGTTGGACGAGGCTGAGCGAGGTTTCAGTTTTGGCCGCGAGGCTCCCCTCGACATGCGGATGGGTCCCCAAGCCGGCGTGTCTGCGGCTGACCTGGTCAACGGCCTCGAAGAAGTGGAGCTCGCTCGGATCATTTACGAATACGGAGAGGAGCGGCACTCTCGCAGGATCGCCTCGTCGATCGTCCGTGAGCGCAAGCGTGGGCGGATTACGACCACGACTCAACTTGCTCGCGTCGTCGCCGGCTCCAAGCCGTCTTCGCGAAATGAACGTATTCATCCGGCGACGCGGGTTTTTCAGGCGCTTCGCATCGCAGTTAACGACGAGCTGGGCCGTCTGACGCGGGCCTTGCCTCAAGCACTTGAGGCGTTGCGAGCAGGCGGCCGGCTGGCAGTGATTTCTTTCCATTCGCTCGAGGACCGAATCGTAAAGGAATTCCTGCGCGCCGAATCTCGCGACTGCATCTGTCCGCCTGGCCTACCGACATGCGTCTGTGGTCATCGGGCAAGCGTGCGCGTGCTGACGAGGCGACCGATTACGGCGTCGTCAGAAGAAGTGGCGGCCAACCCGCGCGCACGAAGCGCAAAGCTGCGAGTGGCAGAGCGGCTCGCCACATGAATTTCGGCACTTTGTCGCGGCGACAGAACTGTTGTTGCAGAACGCATACGGGGAGAACGTCATGATCGTCGAACGGCAGATAATTGCACCGCGAACTCTTGCGGCAAATCGTGTGAAATCGGCATCGTTCGGGGAGCGGCTGGCTGCCAGACCGGCGGTTGCGGGACGTGAGCGATTGGCCGAGGCATTGGGAGAGTCGCTGGTGATTCAGCTCATGCTGGTCATGAGTCTGGTGGTCTTCGCTGCCCTCATCTATCTCAATCAGGCCAGCAAAGTGTCGGTCTCGCAGTACAAGATCAGCGACCTTACCGCTCAGCAATCGATGTTGCGGCAGGACAACGCTCAGCTCAATGCAATCAAGAGCCACCTAATTCTGCCTGGTCGAATCGATTCGATCGCCACCACCCGACTGCACATGGCCAAGGCGGACTTTTCAAGCAATCTCTGGGTGACAGTAACGGTGCCTATCGTTCATCCGCTCAAGCCACTTGGGGCGGACGTCGCGGCAGCCGAAGCCCGCTCCCAGCCGCAAGCCTGGGTCCACCGGTTCGTCGACTTCGTAGAGTCCTCTCTCTAATGCTCGGTTCGCGTGTAACGCCTGTAAAAGCACGCGCGGCGACAGCTCCTCGCAAAGCCACGCGCCAGAAGGCTGTTACGCAGCAGGTGCCGAGCCGCGCCAGAAGTGCCAAACGAGAGGTAGTCAGGGAAGCCCGCCAGCCGTCAAACGTCGCTCATCGGCCAGTCTTCATACTCTTTGTCATTGTGCTCGCGGCCAGCGGCTTGATCGCTCGCCTCGTTTTCTGGCAGGTGATGCAGCACGCGCAGCTGTCTGCGAGAGTGCAGAGGCAGCAGGCTCTCTATATTCAGGCACCTACGCGCGGCATCATCGTCGATGCGCGGAACAGCCCGCTGGCTACCGATGTCCCAAAAGACCTTCTCTATGCGGTTCCCAAGAACATCAAGGACCCTCATCAAACGGCCGTCGAGCTCGCTCCGATCCTCGGTTGGAAGGCAGCCGACCTCGAGCAAGCGCTCACCGGACCAGACAGCTATCGGCAGCTCGCGCCGGAAGTGACGGACAGCGTCGCTCAGCAGGTTCGAAATCTTGCCCTGCCGGGGATAGTTCTCTATCCGGAGATGAGACGTACCTATCCGGGAGGGTCGACGGCGGCGAACGTCCTTGGTTTCGTCGATGTCGACGGCAACGGCCGCGCCGGAATCGAAGCCTACTACAACAACCTGCTGACCGGCCGCATGGGGTTGCAAACGGTGGTGCGGGACACGGCAGGCAACGCAATCAAGGTGTCGTCGGCCGCTGCCGTGCCTTCGCACGACGGCGCGCAGCTGCAGCTATCGATCGACGGGGCGGTTCAAGCGCTGGCCGAGAACGAGCTTCGCAAGGCCGTGAAGATACATCGGGCGGATGGCGGCAGCGTCATCGTGATGGACCCTAGGACGGGATACATCCTCGCGATGGCCAATACACCGACGTACAATCCGAACCAGTATTTCAAAGTCAAGAACTACCAAGCATTTCAGAACCCGGCCGTCGAGATGCAATACGAGCCTGGCTCGACCTTCAAGATCATCACCATGGCAGCCGGGCTCGATACTGGCGTCATCACTCCGCTCACGTCCTTTTACGACGGCGGGGTCTGGACCGTTGACGGCATACATCTCCACAACTGGAGTGGCGGTGCTTTTGGCCAGGAAAACATGACCCAGGTGCTACAACATTCGGCAAACGTTGGCGCCTCGTTCGTGGCCAGCCGACTGCAAACGGGTCAGTTCTACAAGTACGTTCACCTATTTGGATTCGGAAAACCGACCGGGATAGATACCTCGGATGAAGTTGCGGGCCAGCTCTTAAACCCCGGCGACAAGGGGTGGACGGCCGTCAATCTGTTCACGAACTCGTTTGGGCAAGGTATCGCTGTCACCCCAATTCAGATGATTCAGGCGGTGTCCGCAGTTGCCAATCACGGCCTGATGATGAAGCCACGGCTCGTCAAACAGGTGGTATACGACGGCCAGATAGTGGACAAATCGCCGACAGTCGTACGGCGCGTCGTTTCTGCCCTCACGGCCCACACGCTGACGAATATGCTCGTTCACTCGGCCATCGGCGGCGAAGCCCAGTTCGGGCTCGTCAAGGGTTACAACATCGCAGCCAAGACAGGAACGGCCAATATCCCTGCTCCGAGTGGTGGCTACATTCCCAACGCCACTATCGGCAGCATCGTCGGGTACGCGCCCGCCTTTCATCCTCGCTTCGTCGTTTTGGTTATCGTAAAGCACCCACGAGACCAGCCGTGGGGGTCAATGACCGCCGCACCGGTCCTTCATGACCTGTTCCAGGAGCTGTTCCTGCACTACCACATCCCACCCAATCCGTTCGCACTCTACAAATGACCCTTGACGTCGCCGCGGTTCTGATGGGGACCGGAGCGAGGGTTGTACGCGTCGCTTCCGACGGCTCCCGGTCCGAGCAAGAGCTGATCGCCTCCGACCTGGTCCGGTCGTTCCACGGAGTGTCGATAGATTCTCGGACCATTCACCAGGATGACCTCTTCGTGGCCTTGGCAGGCGAGCGTGCAGACGGTCACGAGTTTGTCTCCGCGGCTTTGCATGGGGGCGCGCGTGGCGCCATCGTGGCCCGCGTACCTGAGATTGAGACCGGGTCCATGTCAGCTCCGTTCTACTTATTCGTGGCAGCTGACGCACTGAGTGCGCTGCAATCTCTCGCCGAGTACTGGCGCACGCGGCACTCGGCCAGCATCGTGGGGGTAACAGGCAGCATCGGAAAGACGACGACGAAGGACATCGTCGCGTCGGTCCTGGCCACAAAATGGCCGGTTCTATGGAGCGAAGGGAACCTCAACTCCGAGATCGGCCTCCCGCTGACGCTTCTGCGGCTGGATGAGCGCCATCGGGCAGGCGTCTTTGAGATGGGAATGTACGCCCCGGGAGACATCAAGCTCCTCGCGAAGATTGCCCGACCAGACATCGGGGTCGTCACGACGGTCGCGCCGGTCCACCTCGAAAGGATGAAATCGGTCGAGGCGATTGCTCGAGAAAAGAGCCGTCTGATACAGGCTCTGCCCTCCAATGGTCTCGCGGTGCTGAACGCCGACGATCCCTGGACTCGAGCCATGGCAAAGACCAGCGGTACAGCTAAGCTGGTGCTCGTAGGTCTCGCATCCGACGCCGACTATCGAGCCGATGAGCTCGAGCCCCGCGGGCTCGAGGGCATGTCATTCGTCATTCGCGCTGAGAGCCAGAGCTTCCCGGTGCAGTCTCGCGTGCCTGGCGCCCATACGGTAAACGCGCTCCTGAGCGCCACCGCAATCGCGAGATCGATGGGAATGAGCTGGGACGAGATAATGCCCGCTCTCCAGCAGGTGAAGCTCGAGTCTCGGCAGCGTCTATTTCATCTGCGTCACGATGTGCTGCTGATCGACGACTCTTATAATGCCGCACCGCCCTCCGTACTGGCCGCTCTCGAACTTCTCCGTTCGACAAACGGGACCAAGGTGGCGGTTCTGGGAGATATGCTCGAGCTCGGCGACTTCGAAGAGGACGCGCATCGTGAAATAGGAGCGCGCGTCGGTCAGATGGCCGATTGGCTCGTGGTGCGCGGTGAGAGAGCGAGATGGATTGCCGAACAGGCATCAAGCGAGGGTCTTGCAGAGGAGAGAATACTCACCGCTGAAACGAACCTTGACGCGATTTCGAAGGTACGTGCGATCGTCGGCGCGAGGGTTGAGACGGCGGCACCCTCTCATACAATGCATCGTCGGGACGGGCTGACGGAGACAGCCTCAAACGGGTGCGCCATCCTCATCAAAGGCTCGCGGGGGATGCGGATGGAGGAAATCGTGCAGGGACTGAGGGACGAGGCGTGGTAGCCCACCCTTTGGTCGCCGCTCTTGCTCTTGCGAAGGCGCCGAAAGAGCCGTTTGCACACGTGGCTGACGTGCTGCTGCCTCCAATGGTATTCGGCGTTGCCAGCTTCACGATTGCAATGTTCATAGGTCCCTACGTAATCCGATGGTTGGTAAAGCTGCGAGCCCAGGCGGTCATTCGCCGCGAGGGGCCGCAGTCCCACATGTCAAAGGCCGGCACTCCGGTTATGGGCGGCCTGATCTTTAGCGGCACCGCCTTCTTCCTCACGGCCACCTACAACCTCATCGGCCACTATTCGCAGCTCCTCACTCTTGGCGCGCTGGCGAGTACCACGGTCCTTGGGATGGTCGACGACCTCTTAGGCACCTTCCGCATCGGCCGGGCGGGCATGCGCGCCAGGTTCAAGTTCGGGTGGACGCTCGTGATCGCGATCATCATTGTGGCCGTCCTGCACGTGCCGAAGCTCCTCTCCCATCCCAATGACGTGTGGGTGCCTTCGTATCGTTATGTCGACTTTGGCTGGTTTTATTGGCCGCTTGCGGTGCTCGCGATCGTCGCCTGCGCGCACGCTACAAACCTGACGGATGGATTGGACGGACTGGCCGGCGGCACCGGCGCTGTCGGTTTCGCCACGTTCGGCGCGATTGCCCTGCTGAGCGGCCTTCAGTACCTTGGGAGCTTCTGCTTCACCATGGTGGGCGCCCTCCTAGCCTTTCTTTGGTTCAACATCTACCCGGCGCGCGTCTTCATGGGCGACACCGGATCGTTGGCGTTGGGGGCAACGCTGGCCACCGTTGCGCTTCTGCTGAATCAGCTGCTCATCCTGCCCGTCATTGGATTCGTCTATGTCATCATCACGGTCTCGGTGATGCTGCAGGTCTCCTATTTCAAACTGACGGACGGCCGTCGGCTACTGCGCATGGCGCCCTTGCAGCATCATCTCGAGCTGATCGGCTGGCACGAGAACCAGATCACTCAACGCTTTTGGATTGTCAGCATGATGGCCGGTGTCGCCGGTCTGGTGCTGGCGTTTAGCTAGGGACATGAAGATTTCACCGAGACGCGCTCTCATCCTTGGCCTGGCCCGCGAGGGCGATTCGTTGGCCCGCTTCCTCGCCTCCGAGGGCATGGATGTGACGGTCACCGATTCGGCCTCTCCGGAGAAGCTTCGCTCCCGGATCCAGAGCCTGGATGATCTGCCGGTTCGAGTTGTCGTCGGAGATGACTCTCCTGACCTGGTGGAGGAGACTGACGAATTCTTCGTCTCCCCCGGAGTGCCGGAGAGCAATCCGGTGTACGCGGCAGCGCGCGCGGCCGGCATTCCCATCCAGAGCATGACCACCTTGTTCTTCGACCTGTGCCGGGGCGCCATTATCGGGATCACCGGGAGCAGCGGCAAGACCACGACGACCGGGCTGGTAGGTCCTATGCTTCGCGAGGCGAACCGTGACGTGGTGGTCGGAGGAAACATCGGCAACCCAATGCTGGATCTTCTTCCACGCATCAGCCGCGACACGCTCGTGGTCCTCGAGTTGAGCTCGTTTCAGCTTGATTTGCTTAGAAAGAGTCCTCACATCGCAGTCGTGACGAATATCACACCAAATCATCTGGACCGACACGGAACGATGCAGAACTACGTCGCGGCCAAACGCCACATAGTGGAGCATCAGTCGGCCCAAGACTTCGCCGTGCTCAATGGGGATGATCAGGAGGTCGCCGGCCTGGCAGCCGGTATTCCCTCCCAGAAACGCTGGTTTTCATCGACTACGCCTGGAACGGATGTAGGTGTGAGCGACGGAAGTCTTGGCATATGGAGAACACCCGTGGATCGCCAGGTCCAGAGGTTTGAACAGATCATGCCGGTGGACGAGGTTCCGCTCCTCGGGACGCACAATCTCGCCAACGTAGCCGCGGCGGCGACCGCGGCGGACATAGTGGGCGTGCAACCGGCAATGATGCGACAGGCGATACGGACATACTCGCCGCCGCCACATCGATTGCAGGTAGTGGGGGATCACGACGGTGTTACCTACATCGACGACTCGATCGCCACCACTCCGGCCCGCGTGATCGTCGCCCTGCAGGCGCTCGGACAACCGATCGTTCTCATAGCGGGCGGCCGCGATAAGCAGCTGCCATGGAGCGACTTCGCTCGTTGGACGGTCCGGCGCGCTCGAGCATTGATACTGGTCGGCGAAGCGGCGCCGCTTATAGAGCGCGAGGTGCGTGCGGCGCTGGTGGAAACGTCTCTCCTGAAAGGCGACATGATCTTTCGCTGTTGCTCACTGCAGGCAGCAGTGACGAAGGCGGCCGGCATCGCAGGAAGGGGAGACGTGGTGCTGCTGTCGCCCGGCTGCACCAGCTACGACATGTTTACGGACTTTGAGGAGCGAGGCGCCGCCTTTGCGGCCGCCGTGGAGCAGCTTCATGCAGCGTAGCGTGCAACGAGCTTCGCGATTGGCCGGAGGAACCGACACCTGGCTGCTTCTGGCCTTCCTGGCGCTGGCGTCCCTGGGATTGCTGATGGTGTACAGCGCGAGTATCGCGGCTTCTTACGCCGATTATGGGACGCCGACCCACTACTTTGTTCGCGACGTCTTCTGGGTTGGAATCGGCCTGGTCGGATTATTCTGCGCGACTCGCGTCGACTACCACCGTTACCAGTCCATCGCTCTACCGATGCTGGCGCTGTCTGTGCTGATGCTTATGGCCGTGCTGACCCCTCATTTGGGCCACACCTCCAACGGGGCACGCCGCTGGTTCTTGGTGGGGGCAGGAATCACCATCGAACCCAGCGAGATCACCAAGCTTGCCGTTGTTCTATACCTGGCCGCATGGCTCGCTTCAAAGGGAGAAGCCGTCAGGGATTTCAAGACCTGCTTTTTCCCGTTCGCCCTGATCAGCGGCTTTATCTGCCTGCTCATCATTCGGCAGCCTGACCTCGGAACCACGATCGTCGTCGCCGCGACCATGCTGTCTGTTTACTTCATTGCAGGGGCAGAGCTGAAGCACATGAGCCTGGCCGGAGGGGGGGCAGTGTGCGTGGCGTGGGTCCTCGCCCACTCATCCAGCTATCGATACGACCGACTCATGGCCTTTACCAATCCGTGGAGCGACCCGTATCGAACCGGTTTTCATACGATTCAGGCATTGATGGCCCTGGGCACGGGAGGAGTGTTCGGATCGGGATTTGGGAATAGCGTCCAGAAGGCTGTGCTTCCGGCGCCGCACACGGACAGCATTCTCGCGGTGATCGGCGAGGAGCTCGGACTGGTCGGCACCGTCGGCATCCTGCTGCTCTTTCTGGTCATCGCTTACCGCGGAATTCGTATCTCCATGACCGCTCCAGACAAGTTCGGTCGTCTGCTCGCGTCCGGGATTACTTGCTGGATTACCTTTCAAGCCTTGCTCAATTACGGCGTGATAACATCGTCAGTCCCGTTTACCGGAGTGCCTCTGCCGTTTGTCAGCTACGGCGGGACCGCGCTCATCGTCAGCATGGCGGCCATGGGCATTCTGCTGAACATCTCACGCTATGCGACGGGAGAAGTTGGTGCGCGCCAAAGCTCTGATTACGGGCGGAGGGACGGGGGGCCACGTGTACCCCGCGTTGTCGATCATCCAGCACCTGATCGAACGAGGGGTCGCCGGCGACAGCAGGCGGGCGCCACATTCCGGACCCTCGGCAAGCCTCGGCGTCGAGAAGGAAGCTCCGTCCGGAGCTGATCTGGTGTACCTGGGATCCACCGGAGGCCTGGAACGCAAGGTGGTGCCGGCCACCGGGATAGAGTGCTACTTCCTTCCCATGGCCCCGCCGTTTACCGTTCGAGGTGCCTTCCTCACGCCGACGGCGGCCGCGCGATCTTTAGTGGTTCTGCGCCACACTCGACCGAATGTGGTCTTCGGGACGGGAGGCTACGTGACCGCTGCCCCTGCCATCGCTGCGTGGCTGCTCAGAATTCCTGTGATTCTGTTTTCTGGTGACATCCACGCGGGGAAGGCGATTCGCCAATTGGCGCCGCTGGCCAAGAAGGTGGCAGTGTCGGCACCCGAGGGGGGCGAAGGCCTACCGAGCGACAAGGTGGTGGTCACCGGCTACCCGTTGCGACCGTGGTTTGCGGCCGCTTCCGGGGAGCGAGGCAGAGCAACCTACTCCATAGGAGCGGATGAGACGGTTCTGCTGGTCTTTGGCGGATCGCTGGGAGCCCGGCGCATCAACCAGGCGCTGGTTCGCTCCCTCGGCACCCTGCTTCAGCACTGCCATGTCATTCACGTGGCCGGCATCGACAGGTTCGAGGAGGCGCAAAGGGACGCCGCCGTGCTGTCGACATCCCAGCGCGAGCGATATCACCTTGTCCCGTACCTGCACGATCAACGCATGGCTGACGCTCTCGCGGCTGCCGACCTGGCGCTGTGCCGAAGTGGAGCTTCCGTCCTCGGGGAGCTGCCGGCCACGTCGACGCCGGCAGTACTCGTCCCACTGCCCGCACGCGGAGTGCACCAGAGGGAGAACGCGGAGTATCTCGAGGCGCACGGGGCAGGCGTCGTACTAGAGGACGAACAGCTCGAGTCACGTCTCGGGCCTTTGCTCTCGGAATTGCTCTCGGATCCGGCTCGTCTAGAGAAGATGAGGTCCGCGTCTGCCTCGCTAGCGACTCCCGACGCCACGGAGCGATTGGCCCGCATGGTGGAGGACATGGCTGGGTGACACTGGATCTGGCGGCCCATAAACACGTCCACTTCGTAGGAATCGGCGGTATCGGCATGAGCGCGCTTGCGCGATTCCTACAGGCTAGAGGCTTTGAGGTGTCGGGCTCAGACCGGCAGTGGAACGACCAGCTCGACGGGCTCCAGGCGCTCGGGGCACGGGTTTGGGAAGGTCACGACGCTTCGCACCTCGGAGATGCAGACCTCGTAATTGTCACCTCGGCGGCCGCTGCCGACAATCCCGAAATCGTTGCGGCCCAGGAGCGCGGGATCCCGGTCGTGAAGAGAGCAGTGCTACTGGCAACCATCGCAAACGCAGGGAGGACAATCGCGGTCGCCGGGACGCACGGCAAGACGACGACCAGTGCTCTGATCGGCCACATCTTGACCGAGGCCGGGCTGGACCCGACAATCCTGATAGGTGGCATCGGCTGGAACCTGGGATCGAACGCGCGAGTGGGCAAGGGCGAGTGGACGGTCGTGGAGGCGGACGAATACGATCGTTCCTTCCTACATCTTCGCCCTGAAATCTCGGTGATAACCGGAGTCGAGCCCGACCACCTCGACATTTATGGGACGGCAGAAGCGGTCAGAGAAGCTTTTCACCTGTTTGCGAAAGAGACGAGCCAGACCGTGATCGCATGCGCCGACGACCCTCACATGCATGAGGTTGTCAACGGGATTCGCGCACGGGTCCTCACCTACGGCCTCGAGGCCGGGGAATGGCGAGCTGCCGAGGTGCGCGAAAAGGGCGGACATACGTCATTCGAGGTGGCGTTCGAAGGGCACCCGGAGACGTATTGCACGCAGCTGGCCGGACGGCACAACGCTCGCAACGCTTTGGCCGCTGCTACCGCCGCGCGTTGCGCTGGGGTGGAACCCGCGTCTATTTGTGCGGCCATCAAGAGCTTCAGCGGAGTGGAACGGAGATTTGAGATCAAGGGCGAGGAAGGGCAGGTCCTGGTCATTGACGACTACGCGCACCACCCTACCGAGATCGCGTCCAACCTGGCGGCGCTCAAGTCCCGATACGGGCGGCGAATCGTGGCGGTTTTCCAGCCGCACACATACAGCCGGACCCAGGCATTTCTTGACGAGTTCGCACGATCGTTTGGCGACGCGGATGCCGTCTACCTCATGGACGTATACGCGGCGCGAGAGACCGACACCCTTGGGGTATCGGGCAGGCTGCTGGCGGAGCGAACCAAGCAGTACCACGCCGGTGTTATGTATACAGGAACGGAAAACGACACGGTATCCCAACTCGCGCGGGATCTTCGTCCGTTAGACGTTGTAATCACCATGGGAGCGGGGGATGTGGGATCCCTCGGACCCAGACTTCTCGAGAGACTGCGCGGGCGATGACGGTCGATGACGTGGTCGAAATCCTGAGACTTCGCGGGCTGCCCCGCGCGTCGACGGCTGAGCCCATGTCCAAACACACCAGCTGGCGGATCGGCGGGCCCGCCGACTATCTCTGCGTCGCAGAAGATCAGGACCACCTGCTGGCCGCCGTCCGTACGGCTGTAAGTTTTGACATTCCCTGGCTCGTGCTTGGGGGCGGAAACAACGTGCTGGTATCAGATCGTGGCATCGAGGGCCTGGTGATCCTCAACCGGCTTCGAGGCATTGCGATCGAGCAATCGAGCGAGGAGGCAGAAGGCCACCATCGGCTCGCATGCGGTGCCGGGGTCTTCTTCGCGAAGGCGGCTCAGTACAGCGCCAAGCGGGGCTTCACGGGAATGGAGTGGGGGATTGCGATACCCGGAACCGTGGGTGGCGGCGTCGTCAACAACGCGGGAGCGCACTCCTCCGACGTAGCCGCCGCGCTGATCGACGCCGACGTGCTCGACGCCGACGGGGAGAGCAGATGCATGTTGCCGGTCGACCTGGAGTATCACTACCGGCACAGCCTCCTGAAGACGCCCCATACTCTGCAGTCTCGGCTTGTCGTCACTAAGTGCGGGTTCAGGATTCATCCCGCCGACGCGGCGGAGGCGCTGAACAAGGTAGAAGAGCTGCGCCGGCATAGACTCCGCACGCAGCCCGTGAAGGAGGCCTCGGCGGGCTCCACCTTCACCAACCCTCCGGGAGATTTCGCCGGTCGCCTGGTGGAGGCCGCGGGCCTCAAAGGCCACCGGATTGGCGGCGCACAAATCTCGCCGCTGCACGCCAACTTCATTCTCAATGCCGGGGGAGCAATCGCCACAGACGTGCTCGCTCTCATCCGGCTGGCTCGCGACACGGTGTTCCGCACGTACGGGGTTGATCTTCAGCCGGAGGTTCAGTTCGTTGGGCGGTGGAGGCCGGAGGAATTGGAGCCGGTTCTGGGCGACGCGGCGTGACAGATACCACGCGGCGCGGATCGAGCCGACCGGAGACGCGCAGAACGTTGCAGCGAAAGCAGCCGCGGCAACAATCTCCGACCGTGCCACTGCATAAGCATCCCGCGCTGCCGCCAATTCTCGCTCTGCTCGTATGTGTTGGATTTTTGGCAACTGCGATCGGAGGCGTGTTCCAGGTTCACTCAGTTCAGGTGGTGGGAAAGGGTCTCCCAAATCAACGCATCGTGGCTGCCGCGGGCCTCTCGGGCCACAACATCTTTCGGGTGCGGTCGGACGCAGTCATTGCCCGGTTGCAGTCGGTGCGCGAGATCGCGGTCACCGAGGTAGACACCGAGTTTCCCGATCGAGTGGTGATCCACGCTCGACTGCGCCAGCGGTTCGCAGCGTGGCAGCGTGGACCGCAGCTCTTCATCGTGGACCCGCAAGGGCAGATCGTCGACCAGGTAAAGAGCACGAAGCTGCCGGTAATCGTCGGCCCGGCGCGGGGGAGTCCCTTGAGTCCGGGTGTGGTGCAGGCGGTTCGCTACGCACGGTCGACGCTTCCTGCCGCTCCGGCCGGGCATATCGCCCGCTTCGAGATCGGCCCGTTACACGGGCTTACGATCGTGGGACAAAGCGGGTGGCGGGCATTGATCGGTCGCGGAAGCCCGCAGCTGCTCGACACACGGATAGCAAGCCTCGCGGCCGTGCTCAAAAAGAAGGCAGCTTGCGCCCCATCCTTGATCGTCATCGATCTAAGGCAGCGCACGCCATACGCGCGGTTTGCGCAGTGTCCATAAACCCGCGCGAAACCGCCAAAAAATACCTGGACGGCGCGCTGATTTAGAGGCGACGGAGCCCCTGGGCGGCGGTATATACTGTGGGCACTTTGCCAGACTGCCTTCGAAGCCCCTGATGCCACGAGAACACATCATCGTCGCGCTGGATATCGGCACGACGAAGATTTGCACGCTGATCGCGGAGGTAGACGAGCACCGGCAGATCAACATCGTCGGAGTGGGATCAGCGCCGTCGGGTGGCATGCGCAAGGGCGTCGTCGTCAACATCGACGAAGCGGCGCAGGCTATCGAGCAGTCGGTGCGAAAGTGCGAGCGACTTTCAGGCTACCAGGTCGGCTCGGCCTACGTGGGCGTCACCGGCGCCCACATAGACAGCATGAATCGCCGCGGCGTGGTGGCCATGTCGCCGAACGCCCAAGAGATTACTGAAGGGGACGTGGAGCGTGCCATGGAAGCCGCGCGCGTCCAGGCGATTACCAACGACCGCGAGATCATCCATGTGCTGCCCCGTGGCTACACGCTGGATGGCCAGGACGGCGTGCGAGACCCGGTCGGCATGGCCGGGCGCCGGCTGGAGGCGGAGATGCACATCGTCACCGGGGGCACGACCGCGATCTCAAACCTCGTGCGCTGCGTGAACCGTGCGGGCCTTCAGATCGACGACCTGATCCTGCAGCCACTGGCCTCGAGCGAATCGATATTGAGCTCAGCCGAGAAGGAAATCGGCGTCGCGCTTGCCGACGTGGGTGGCGGGACAACGGACGTCGCAATCTTCGCGGACGGGGGAGTGACGCACACCGGGTCGGTGAGTGTGGCCGGAAACCACATAACCAACGACCTCACCCTGGGACTGCAAGCGCCGTTTCTCGAGGCTGAGCGCATCAAGATCGAGTATGGCAGCGCGCTCGCCTCAGAGGCCGATCCAAACGAGGCGATCGAAATCCGAGTGTTTGGGGCAGATGAACCCGACCTTGTCTCGCGACGCCTCGTTGCCGAGATCATCGAGTCGCGAATGCAGGAGATCTACAGCCTCATCGAATCGGAGATTCGACGGGCCGGCTTTGCGAACCACCTGCCCGCCGGCGTAGTGCTGGCCGGGGGCACCGCCGAGCTTCGAGACGTGCGCCAGCTCGGGAGGGAGGTCCTTGGGTTACCGGTTAGAGTGGGAATCCCGACAGGCGCGATAGGGCTCACAGACAGTATCATGCGTCCTGCCTACGCCACGACCATTGGACTTTTGCTATGGGCGGCATACCATACTGATGAAAGCGGCGCGGCGGCGCCGATGTCCTTCGAATGGAAAGGTGTGAGTCGGATCCGGGATTTATTCCGGTCGTTCCTCACATAGGCGCGGCTCAATCCAACATAGGGAGGAGAGACTATTGGATAACATGCGACCGTTCCGGGATCCGGACAAGAGAGGAGCCGGCATGGGGGGTGACCATCTCCACGCAAACATCAAGGTAGTTGGCGTCGGCGGCGGAGGAACCAACGCCGTCAACCGCATGATCAAGAGTCAGGTGCAAGGTGTCGACTTCATAACCGTCAACACCGACAGCCAGGCGCTGCAAGAGGCGCAGGCTGAAAATAGGATTCAGATAGGCGAGAAGCTGACCCGCGGTCTTGGCGCCGGAGGCAACCCCTCTATCGGACAGAAGGCGGCCGAAGAGACCAGCGAGGAAATTTATGAGGCCCTTCGAGGCGCCGACATGGTCTTTATCACGGCGGGCATGGGAGGCGGGACCGGAACTGGCGCGGCGCCAATCGTGGCGCAGATCGCACAGGATGTCGGCGCGCTGACGGTCGGAGTTGTCACGAAGCCGTTCTCATTTGAAGGATCGCGACGCCGAACAGCAGCCGAGGAGGGCGTAGGGGGCCTGAAGGATCGGGTCGACGCCCTGATTACTATTCCCAACGACAGGCTGCTCACGGTGGCCGACCAGAAGATGTCGATGGTCGACGCCTTCGCCCTTGCCGACGAAGTGCTTCATCAGGGCATTCAGGGCATTTCGGATACGATCACCAAGCCCGGAATGATTAATCTGGACTTTGCGGACGTCAAAGCGATCATGTCGCACGCGGGATCGGCCCTCATGGCCATCGGCCGCGCCGCGGGTGAAAACCGAGCGGCGGATGCAGCGCAGGCAGCTATCTCTAGCCCGCTGTTGGAAGTCTCGATCTCCGGCGCCAAGGGAGTGCTGTTCAACATCGCGGGTAGCGATTACACGCTGCACGAGGTGAATCAGGCCGCCAAGGTGATCCAGGAAGCCGCAGATCCGGATGCCAACATCATCTTCGGCGCGGTCATCGACGAGCGCCTGGGCGATGAGATCCAGATCACCGTGATTGCCACCGGATTCGAGGGCCGCACCAACACAGTCAGCCGGGGTGCACGACAGACCAGAGACGCGGTTCGGCCACGATCGTCTTTCTACGAGCAGCCGACGACCGAGACGCCGGTTGACTCGCTGCGTCCGGAGCAGCCGGCGGCGTCTCGAGACGAGCCGCGGGCAGAGCCGAGGACCAGGCCGGCTTACAACTCGCCATCGACCGACGAGGGCGACGATGACTATGACATCCCGGCGTTTATTCGCCGGCGCTGAGTATGATTCTTATGAGGGGCCTGTGCTGTGCACAGGCCCCTCTTTTTGCGCTGCCTCAGCGGGAGGCGAGCGTTGATTTGGCAGCACTGGGACGCTGCATTTTGAGCGGCATGGCGGGCCGGCCGCTGGGCTCAGGGGGCATGCTTTGCGGTTCGTGGGCACTGACCGCTCACACCTTGCCGTGACTGTAGACTTGGGTGCTCCCACTCGAGGCTCTGCGAAACATAAGCTCGCCTCACTGCGGGGCGATCCCCACTGTTAGCGCGGCGCTTCCTTTTGATATCTATGAGGTTTTGATGCTACTCAACAAGAAGAAAGAAGAGACGGTCGGCAAGGAGCAGGTTCTAGACGCCTTGCGCGAGATTATCGATCCGGATCTGCACCGCGACATCGTCTCTCTCGGGATGATCAAGGATCTCGAGATTGCCTCGGGACCC
>DHWR01000044.1:2510-2858 GCA_002413265.1 Chloroflexi bacterium UBA5177 | reverse complement strand
AAAAACGGGGTCCGGTCAGGGCGACTACTTAGCAACTCAAGCCTTCGCGCTGGCTTGTAGCGGTGCGCGACGAGAGGCGATGCAGACGCTAGCGGCGTCGGAGGCGGCGACAGACCATCTTGAAGCTCGGATCCTGCGCGGATTTACAAAGGCTGTGGCGACAGGCTCCTCCGACGACGAACCTCTAGACCTGGAGTTGATCACGGCCGCTCTGGAGGTCGCGAACGAGGCCGGCAATTTCGACGGATTCGTGGTCGCCTATCGCGGCTCCCCAAAGATCCTCTTGTCGCTTTCCAAGGTGGCCACGGTGGACGTCACGCGCTTCCTCGACCTCGTCCATTCGCTTGA
>DHWR01000044.1:0-2291 GCA_002413265.1 Chloroflexi bacterium UBA5177 | reverse complement strand
TTCGCCAAGGCCTCAGCAACCGCGAAATCGCGAGAACGTTGTGGATTACCGAATCCACAGTCAAAGTCCACGTCCACCACGTTCTCGAGAAACTTGGCGCTCGCTCGCGAACCGAAGCCGCAACCCGCGAGCTTGGAGACAGCTAGCTCACGGCAACTTGTATGGCATTTTCAGCAACTCGGACTTCTAGGCTGAAGTCTTCGCGCTGACCAGACCGGTACGCCTCGGTTCCCCCCGCTAGCACCGCTTCAAACGCAGCGACCACAGTGGTATCGAACTGACTCTCGACGGCCTGCGCGAGTCGAAGACGTGCGACTCGACTGGGCATGGCGTCGCGGTACGGCCGGTCCGAAGTCATGGCGTTATATGCGTCTGCGACGGAGATGATCCTTGCAGCCAGAGGTATCTCTTCTCCGCCGAGACCCTCCGGATAACCAAGGCCGTCCACTCGTTCGTGGTGATGACGGACGATGCGGGCGATCTCTGCGTAATCGTCGACCTTGGAAAGGATCTTTTCACCGATTGCGGAATGCTCCTCCATCTGTCGACGTTCCTCCAGGGTGAGCGCGCCGGGCTTTTCGAGCAGTCCCGCAGGAAGTCCGATCTTTCCTATGTCATGGACTAGCCCGCAAAGATGGACGAGCCCTTGCTCTTCCTCGGACAGCCCCATCCTGGCCGCGATGTCGCGTGAGTAGACCGCCACAGCAGCAGAATGTCCAGCCGTATAACGATCGCGTGCATCCAGCGTCGCAACAAGAGCCGTCGCGAAGGACAAGCTCGCACGCTCGAGTCGAGTGTTGGCTTCCTCGAGGCTAGCTACCGCCTCTCGCTGCTGCTGATAAAGATGGATCAGACGCTGCAGCGCGATCGCTGGAATCAAGAAGGCTCCGACGATTGCTACGGAGTAGAGCTCATATCCGTAAACGAGCAGCGCGACGATCGGCGTATAAAGCGGGGCGTAAACGAAGATGAGCGGACCTAGCGTTCGCAGAAGCGCCCATGGTGAACCAGCCGCACGTACTGCCTGCGTCCCAAGATTGAAGACCAAGTCGGCAGCCATCTCCGCCACAGATGCAGCAAGGCAGGCCAATAGAATCTTTCCGAATGCGGTTCCCCCATTGGGGGCCATGACTGCACCGGCTGCAAGACCTGCGGCAGCTGCGGTGAGTGCCCGCGCTGGCAAATAAACCGCGCAGCGAAGGTAAGGCCGCTGCAGATTGCCAAGGCCGGCTAGCGCACCCACGACCAGTGCCGCGAACGGCCCGAATGCCACCGCCGCAAAGACAAGCGGGAGGAATGCAACAGAAGCCTCCGTGTTTCGAGTCACAGGGACGCTCTGGCGCTCAGCTATTGCGGCCAGTGCAGCAAGCCCTCCCACGATCCAGAAGGAGGGCAGTCGGCCGCCGCCAGAGAAAAGGGCAAGGCCAGCCGACATCGCAGCCAACCAAAGCAACCCAACCCAGCCGTAAATCGGCAGGTTTTCCCGCCCTAACTTCACAAAAGCTCTTGACTTATCACCCAAAAGGGGTATACGTTCCAATCGCCGTCAGTCCCCTACAAGTGGAGGGTTTCACCGTGCGTCGTTCGGTGATCCGTTTCGCTTCTCGCGTAACAGTCGCGGGAAGCTTCAAGACCTGGTAAAGCTCGCGTAGCTTCTGTTTTCCACAACGTGTGGACATCCCCCTGTTGAGGGATTTCCACAGGGGAGGGGGAAACGGGGGACTACTGGGGCAGATCTAGGCGATCAGGCCGCGTCGGAAGCCGACGGCGACCGCGTGCGCCCTTGACCGGGCTTGCAGCTTTGCGAGCAGGTGGCGGACGTGCGACTTCACCGTCTCCTCGCTCAGGAAGAGGCGGGCTCCGATCTCACGATTCACGAGCCCGTCGCAGATCAGCTGCAATACCTCGATCTCGCGCATCGTCGGCTCTTGCTCCAACTCGCGGAGGGGCCCGGCGAACGGGATGACCTCGGCGTTTCCGTTTTGCCGCTTGGCCGCGACAGCATCGAAGCGGCGCTGGTGGTCCATGTAGCGGCTCAGGATCTCTTTGCGCTCTGCGGCGTCCATATGGGGCCTATCGGCCGCATGACTAAGCCGCTTTAGCGGAGCTTCTTACCCCCTTTAAGGGATTGGCTGAGCCCGCTGTTTTCCAGGCTCCTGGGGCCTCGCGCCCTCGTCTGCGGAGCCCGGCGTATGGTGTTTCGAGACCCGAACCCGCTCCAAAGTCTCCCGATCGACGTTCAGGGGATGGTGGCAGGCGGCGAGGTGCCCACGGCCGTAATCCACGAGCGG
>DHWR01000012.1:4796-5108 GCA_002413265.1 Chloroflexi bacterium UBA5177 | reverse complement strand
CCGAGACTGATCTTCCGGAGCTATCCCCTCTCCGGTGTCCCGCACCGCAACTTCGGCGTGGCCATTCGCCCCTTGCACGTCGACCGCCACGGTACCTCCGGCAGGGGTGTGCCGGACGGCGTTTTGCACCAGGTTTGCGATGGCACGCTGCATGCGAGGACCGTCAAGGGCCAGCACCGGATCATCGCCATAACAGTTGACCTTGAGCGCCACACCTTTTTCCTCGGCCTGGGCTTGCAGTCCGTCCAGGGTCTCGCACACCAGCTCACCGACGGGAGTGTCGTGGAGACGCAGCTCCAGGTTCCCGGCATC
>DHWR01000012.1:3277-4600 GCA_002413265.1 Chloroflexi bacterium UBA5177 | reverse complement strand
GAGGCAATGGGCGTCCGAAGGTCGTGGGAGACGGCGGCGATGAGCTCGCGACGCTGAAGCTCCATGTTCCGCTCGCGCTCGAAAGCGTCCTCCAGGTCGCTCGACATGCGATTGAAGGCTTTGCTGAGATCGGCCACTTCGTCGGCGCCCTGGACCTCGACGCGAGTGTCGAGTGCGCCGCCGGCCAGTCGTTGGGCGCCCATATGAAGGGCCGCCAAGCGCCGCGAGGTTATGGCGGCAACGAGGCCAGCAAAGGCGATGGAGAGAATGAAGAAGTAGACGAGGGTGATAACGAGGATCGTTCGGTCGGAGGACTCTCTGAACATCAAGAGCGGGGTGACCAGTATGTTGATGATCGCCACCGCGCTGCCGAAGAGCGAGGCGATGCCGATCTTGATGCCGAGGCGCGGAGCCCATCGCGCCGCTGCGAGGACAGCGAGCGTACCCAACGACAGGGATGCGACGCCCGAAAACCCCAGGTAGATCGCCGCGGCAACCACGTGCGCGTGAGTCGCGTGAAGCCACTCCACGAACAGGAAGATGGCCACTACACCGGCAGCGACAAAACAGCCGGCGACGGCTGCGGCTATGCGCACGGTGCTGCTCACGGTCCTTCCAGCTTGTAGCCGACTCCCCACACCGTCTTGATGTAGCGGGGGCGAACCGGGTCCGGTTCGACCTTCTCTCGCAGTCGCCGGACGTGGACCGTCACCGTGCTGGTGTCGCCCGGAAAGTGGTAATCCCACACCTGGTCAAGCAGCTGCTCGCGCGTAAAGACCTGACCGGGGCTCGAGGCGAGGAAGTGCAAGAGATCGAATTCGCGAGCCGTGAGCTCGATCGACTCGTTTCCACGTTCCACGGTTCGAAGCCGCGGGTTGATGCGTAGCGTCCCCACCCGCACGGTGTCGTCCGGAGACCGAGCTCCGCCGCCCGTTCTTTTCAGCACGGCCTGGACGCGCGCCACCAGCTCGGCCGGACTGAAGGGCTTGGTCATGTAGTCGTCGGCGCCGATGCGCAGACCCAGCAGGGTATCGATCTCCTCACTCTTGGCCGTCAGCATGATGATCGGCACGTCGCTTTGCGCGCGTATCCTCCTGCAGACCTCGATGCCGTCGAGCCGTGGAAGCATGAGATCGAGGACGATGAGATCGGCGTCGGCTGCTTGCGTCAGCGCTTCTTCGCCATCAGACGCTGAAAGAGTCGAGAAGCCCTCGCGCCGCAGGTAGCGCTCGACCACGTCCCGGATCGCCGGTTCGTCGTCCACGACTAGGATGCGTGCGTTCAAGAAAGACCCCTGGGATCGAGTTGCCACGTTGTAACAGA
>DHWR01000012.1:404-3163 GCA_002413265.1 Chloroflexi bacterium UBA5177 | reverse complement strand
GAAGCTCTCTGTCGAGAAGAGATTGTTAGTGGTGTGCGGACATGCCGGAGAGGACCAGCGTCCCCATGGCATGCATGGGATGAGCCGACGCCTCTGCCGTGACGGTTACAGACTGGAACTTCTGCAGCATCAGCATCTTTGAAACACCGGCCATGTTGCCGTTCAGCTTCAAGTCACCGACGAACCAGCTCTTGGTCCCCGCCTTCAGCCACACAGCGTAGTACCTGCTCGCATGGATGCTGGACGGCTTTGGCAAATTGTCCGTTGTTAGGTGGATGGCAACGTCTTGCTTGGTATACGTGACCTTCGCCGTGCCGAATGCCTTGGCCAACGAGCTCATCGACGCCGGCTTGAGATGAATCGTTTCGTGCATGGTAGAGGCAAGTACTCCATGTGCGGTGACGCCGAACATCGCGGCGCCAAAGGCCAGAACGGTCCGGAATTTCCTCATGGCTATCTTTCCTCCTTCACTCAAAAGCAGTCATGCCCTTATGGTGGAGGACAGGAATTACCTAGAGGTGAAGGAGATTACGCCAGTATTACGAAGCACCGAGAGGTTTTTCAGACCAGGATCACGCCGGCTCCTTGAATCTCGTCATGCTTGAGTCGTGCGAGTGCGTTATTCGCAGCGTCGAGATCGAACGTCTCGACGTGAGTGCGAATGGGTATCTGAGCGGCAAGCTGGAGAAGCTCCTGGCCGTCTTGCCGCGTATTCGCGGTAACTGAGCGAACCTCCCTCTCGTAGAAGAGATGGCGCTCGTAGTTGAGCGACGGAGTCGGGCTCATGTGGATCCCGGCCAGAGCCAGGATGCCTCCCCGATCGAGAGCCTCGAGGGCACGCGGCACCAGCTCGCCAGCGGGCGCAAAAATGATCGCTGCATCGAGCTTTTCAGGTGGCGTATCGGCGGCTTCTCCGACCCAGGTTGCGCCCATCTCTCGGGAAAGCGCGCGATGACCCTCGCCTCGAGTCATGACGTAGAGCTTGCAACCCCAATGGAGCGCGACCTGAGCCGTAATGTGGGCCGAAGCGCCAAAGCCATACATGCCGAGGCGGCCACCGGGTTGCAGGCCGGAGCGCCGCAGGGCACGGTAGCCGATGATGCCCGCGCAGAGTAACGGTGCGGCGTGTACCGGCTCGAGGCCCTCCGGAATCGGGTACGCAAAGTCCTCGTGCACCGCCGCATACTCCGCGTACCCACCGTCATCCATGTATCCGGTGAAGCGGGCGGCCTCACAGAGGTTCTCGCGACCCGCAACGCAATAACGGCAGTCGCCGTCGGTCTCTCGAAGCCACGCTATTCCAATGCGGTCGCCCTCCTTCAGGCTCGCGACCTCAGCCCCAAGACGAACGGCTCGGCCGACGATCTGATGGCCAGGGATTATCGGCATCTTCGCCGGAGGAAGATCTCCCTCCACGACGTGGAGGTCGGTGCGGCAGATTCCACAAGCCTCGACGCGGACGACGACGTCATGAGGTCCCGGCAACGGGACCGGGATCTCCTCGAGGCGCAGCGGGGCGCCGTCAACCGGCCCCTGATGGTGGAGAACCATGGCGCGCATGGTGGACGACACGACCCCAGCCCTTTCGATATGACCTGCCCGAAGATATCGTGGCACGCTGCCCGTAGCAAAGTACGAGCTCCTGGAATTTGCCTAAAGGACGTGGTAGTCTGCCGCAAAAGACCGTCAGTGGCCGAGGCGGAAACCGGAGAGGAAACAACAATGTCGAGCGAAGACGCAACAAAGCGTAATCTGGCATCGCTGGCAAGTAAGCTTGCGGAATTCGACGCTGGTTTAGTGCCCGAGGAACGAGACGTTTTCCGGTCCCGCGTCCTGGAGGCCATATTTCAGGGCCCCCAGAACGAGGATGTCGAGGGTCACGCCTTGCAGATGCAGTGGGGGGAGGATGCCAACGGCATCTACTTCCAGTGGATCGCGACGGGTAGCAGCGACGATCGGCAGCAGGTAACGAAGACGGACTCTCGTGGGCGAAGCAGCTTCGGTTCAGCTCCTTCAGAGGCAGTAGCCAATTCAGACGAAGGGCCGAAGACCGCGGGAAGTTAGCTCCCTAACCTTCGAAGGCTTGCCTCCACGCCGCGTCAACGCCGTTGATGCTGTCGGCGACGACGCAGCTTAGGTCGCCTTCCCAGAGGGCATCCGGAACGTCGTTGGAGAAAATCTCGACGACGTACGGGCGTCGGTAGCCCGTGTCGTGAATGACGCGAAGTAGCGGCGGCAGTGGGATAGCACCCTGCCCCGGGACCAGTCGGTCCTGGAACGATCGAGGAATTCGCCAGTCGCTGAGCTGGACGATGAAGATGCTGGTTCCGCAGGCACGGACATTCTCGAGCAGATCGGCGTTTTGCCATACGTTCCAGGAGTCGAGGCAGATGCCGAAGTTCGAGCGCCCAACACGCCGGACGATCTCCATGCCCTGCTCCAGGGTCCAGATCGCGGTCTCGACGTTTGAGATGCTGGCGTTGAGCGGCTCGAGAGCGATCCGCGCTCCCCGTTCCGCCGCGAAATCGGCAAGCTCGCCATACTCTTGAGTCGCTCTGTCGTACACCTCCTGCATGCTTCCCTCGGGAGCGATACCGGTGTTCGTGACGAACGGCAAGCCGGCAGCTCTCTCTCCGAACAAGTCGATAGTTTTGCGATAGGCCTGCATACGCTGTCCGACCTCGATCGGCTCCGGTTGAGATCGGCTGGGAAACAGAGTTCGAACCAGCGGCTGAACCGAGCTGATTTGAAGGCCGTGC
>DHWR01000012.1:0-182 GCA_002413265.1 Chloroflexi bacterium UBA5177 | reverse complement strand
ACGGAGGAGGGGTCAAGCAGCCTGCCGCCTTGCGACGATGTGTCAGTCCTCTCCCAGCCTAGCCCAAACTGCTCAGACGCGGGCCAAGGCTGCCGGCTTTGACGTTTTGCCCAGTGTGGCTCGGAATTAGGGCGGGTCCTAGCCTCAATTTAGGGCTACCGACCTATAGACCGGTGCGTAGA
>DHWR01000241.1 GCA_002413265.1 Chloroflexi bacterium UBA5177 | reverse complement strand
CCGCGAGCTTCTTTCTGGTTAGTTCGCTTTTTCGGGGCAGGAACCTCACGATACGAGGTCAGGGCAAGGTGGAAGTCGCCGACCACCTCGTTCTCTTAGATGATCTCGGTATCATCTTCCAACTTAAGGAACGAGATGCGGCAGCCTCGAGCGCGAAAGCCGAGCTAAATAAGTGGTTCGCCAACAAAGTGCGAAAGAAAGCAGTCGCTCAGGTGCGATCAACACGCGAGCTTCTGTCGAGATTTCCGGGTGAGAAGTTACGGAATCAACGCGGCCACGAGGTGGCTGTTGCGACCAAGAATGCTGCCTCATTGTACGCTGTCGTCATCTTCAGAATGCCGAACACTCCCGGCCTCACGACTGAACGCTACTATCCGAGTCGGTCCGCTGGCTTTGTGCACTTCATCAGCGATGTTGATTGGCTCGGGGTATGTCGCTACCTGATTACACCCGCTGAGATCGCCGACTATTTGGCGTTTCGGCAACAGGTATTGACGAAATACCAAGCCGCGGATGACATCACCGAAGCAGCCTTAGTTGGACAGTTCATAGGAGGCGATCAAGTCGCACCACCATCCAAGAAGTACGATCGCGTCTTAGCTGCACTTCGCGAGGACCAAGCAGCGTGGGATATGTCGTTCTTTATCGAGCAGTTTGGTGACAAGATTACGTATCGCGAGGGAGATTCATCGCCCACTTCTCATTACCGTATCCTCTCAGAGTTTGCAAAGCTCAGTCGTTCGGAACTTCGTGAATTCAAGAAACGGTTCCTACTCGCATTGGATGCGGTTCGTGACGATCGTTTTGAGCTCCCTTACCGCCTCGCCTGTCCGCGAACCGATTGTGGCTTTCTGATACTCCCGGTCACGAAGGAGCTCGCCAACAATGCTCGGAACGCCCTTCGCAACTTCTCCTTAGCTTCCAAGCATCTGTTCAACGTGAAAAAGCATATTTCGCTTTCAGTCGTGGCGCAGTCCCCGTTTCTCGATATTGAGTGGATGTTCGCCGAGGGAGTCAACGAGCCGAATCCAGAGCTTGAAGCGCTCGTGGAACGGAATAACCCGTTTCGAAACGCATCGGAGCAACTTCTGCCACGATACTTTCTCGATTCTGCGGCGCTGAAAGAGGTGGTCGGTGAATCGGGAGTTGGTTGAGCCATCGCGAGCGTGCTACCTAACGAACGTTGCAGCTGACAAGCACTTTTGGATTGCGCGCTACGCGCGCATTGTTAGATGTGCTTGCAGCTGAACTAGGGCGTTAGGCATCATCCACATGGTGGTGAGAGGTTGCCCATGACACATCCTCAGATATGCGCGGCGGCAGTTATCTGCAAAACCATCCTCGCCGTCGCTTGCTTGCCGCAGATCGCCTCAGGTCAGTCGAGCGTCAGACAGGCTCCCGCCATGATCGTTCCCCTCAACCGCGCTGTCGACTCCTCACCTTCACCGTTTGGCCTCACGAACATCTTCTTCGCCTCCCCGTCGCCCGAGACCCAACGGGCGATGCGAACTGGTGAAGGATGGACAGGGATTCAAATCGCTGACATCGTCGAAGGCGACAGCCTGAAGACGATTTATGCGGCCCGGTTCAAGATGCCCGGTAGCGATCAGATGCACTATGTCGTCGACACGGCCGGTAATCTGGATTTCGCGCACGGACAGTCTCTCACATTCGTCCCTTGGCCCCATATCCTGGTCGCGAACTTGGATCTTGACGTCCATACTACTCGGGGTCCGCATCGACGCATCCCGTACCAAGTATCGCAGAGCGATGACGGGTACACGTATGCGCGCATCGCAGAGTACCTGACCGGTCGCATGCAGGTAGACGGAAAGGACCACGCAGTAAAAGTTCGTAGCGCATACCGGGATGAGCCGTTTTACGGACCTAGCTCCGGTACGGTGTTCCTTATCGACCTCGATGGGAACGGGGAGATTGCTGAGAAGCCTTCCGTCACCCTCAATGGGGCACCAGCTGCGGCAGAACAGGTTATGGCCCGGACTCCGTTCATGCTGGGGGGAAAAGCTTGGGAGATAACTGATGTCGACCCGATGGGATCGAGATTAGTGATCAGGCCTACAAAGGCCCGCGTCGCGGCCGTTGAGAACTTTAAGGCGCCGGAGATTCGTGCGAGAACACTCAGCGGCCGCCGCTACCGACTCTCCAAGCAATCGGGTGTCGTTCTGGTTGAGTTCTGGTCGGTGAGCTGCGGATATTGCGAGAAGTCACGGCCGGCAGCCAATGACTTAGCTGATGCCGAGCGCGGCAGTTCGTTCACCTGGCTTGCTATCGCGCGCGAAAATGACCGGGTTGAGATCGAGCGTTTTCTCGTAGCACACCCGATGAGCGCGACGGTTGCTCTCAACGATTCCAGCGCTTGGGCGATTTACAACCCCAGCGGGGTGACACCGTTTTTCGTTGTCGTCGACAGCAAGGGTGTTATACGCTTTCGCGCCGCGGGTGCGTCGGCGATCGAGCCTGTGGCCGCCAAAGTAAAGATGCTTTCTCCAGTCGCGCGGTAAAACGAGCGTTGTCTGCAAAGCCGGAAAGTGATCCCCTAAATTCACGCCATTCCGCAAGATGATGCCTAACGAACGTTGCAGCTGACGGTCGCTCTCAAGTCGTTAGGTTGTGAAGAGGAAAGTAGAATCGCCCGCAGCTGAACTAGGGCGTTAGGCCGACATTCCCGACGTTTGCAAGACAGCTGACCATTCACCGCGAAACGTAATTCATGTCTTCCATCATCCATTCGCAGGCAGCAGACATTCCGGCCAACATGACGACGACGGGCTTCGATGTGCCCAAATTCCGAATCGTGGATAATCTTGGCGTGGTACGTGGTGTTGTCGTCCGATCCCGATCGGTTTTCGGGACCGTCGGCGCCACCTTGCAGACGATGCTGGGCGGCAATATCTCGCTCTTTACGGAACTCGCTGAGCGAACGCGCAAGCAGGCTTTCGACACAATGTTGGTTCAAGCGCATAGGGCAGGGGCCGACGCAGTGATCGGCATCCGCTATGACGCGAACGAGTTAATGAAAGGCGTGACAGAGGTATTGTGCTACGGGACGGCCGTTCGCGTCGAGCCGCTAGAAGACTGAGAAACATCGCGACGCGATCTCGCCGCTATACGAAGTCGCCGATTCTGAGTGCGGAGCAAAATGCGTTTGGAATTAATCGAGTATCCAAGAGCACCAGCCGACTAGGTGTACTGCGCGGTGCTGAAACCCGGCCGAATGCCCCTCGTATAGGACAACCATATGAGGCCACCCTCCACCCGGGACACCAGTGAAGCCCAACACACTGACCATCGCGTCCTTGCTCTCGATCATACTCCTGCCATTTCACATCGGCGGCGACGTCGCCCTCGGGTTCGACCGGGGAGGGTCTGGGCTCGTCTTCGTCGTGGTGCCCATCCTGCTCGTCGTGACGTGCGGAACATTGCTGCTCGCCGAGCGGAGATCGGGGCACGTCATCATGTTCCTCGGCGGGCTCGCGGCGCTGGGCATGCCCATCATCCACCGAAACAACGGGTTCACTGCGGCGGTCGCCAAGTCGCCCGAGGGCCTCTTTTTCATCTGGACCCTCATGGCGCTCGGCGTCACCGGTGGCCTCGCCATGATACTCTCGGCACGCGGACTGTGGAACCTGCGTTCGCGGAAAACCTGATGCTCAGTCGTATGGGTGCCACGGAAGGCTCTTGGGCGTCGCCCTTGTCGAGCCCTGGGTGTTGACACTCCGGAACACGGAGACTCAAATGAGAAAGCTCAAAATCATCGAACACATCTCGCTGGACGGCGTGATCCAGCACTCCGCCGATGATGGCGATTTCCCCTACAGCGACTGGAC
>DHWR01000253.1:2608-3876 GCA_002413265.1 Chloroflexi bacterium UBA5177 | reverse complement strand
CCCGTGTCGTACACGAGCTCGGTCGGTTGTGCCGGCAAGGCCGACCCGATTGGCGCTCCGGCGCCGGCCGCGGCCGCGGTGGGATCGGGCCCGATGGCCAGGCCTGCCCTGGGCTCTCTGTCAGTCATAACGGATTCTCGGGTCGAGGACGCCGTAAACGATGTCTGCGATCAGGTTGAACACCACGATCATGACAGCAGTGACCATCAGCCATGCCATCACAGGGTACGGATCGGCTGCCTGGAGGGAGTCGATGAAGTAGGTGCCCATGCCGTCGAGGGTGAAGATCTGCTCGGTCACGATTGCACCGCCGAAGATGCCGCCGAAGTCGAGCGCCACGACCGTGACCAATGGGATGAGCGCGTTCCTGAAAACGTGCTTCATGATCACCCGGCGTTCGATCAGGCCCTTGGCGCGCGCGGTTCGCACGTAGTCGGAGTTGATCACCTCCAGCATGGATGCGCGCATATAGCGGCTGTACGCGGCGATGGTCAGGACCACGAGCGTCAGCACCGGCAGCGCGAGATGTTGGATCCGGTCGAGCAGGAAGTGGATGCCATGACCCGGATCGACCGAGCTCAGCTGCGCCGTGTAGAAGATGCGCACATGCCACTTCAGGAAGGCGTTCGTGAAGAGGACCTGAAGGATCAGGGCCAGCCAGAAGACCGGCATCGAGAAGCCGACAAAACTTAAGGTCGTCATCGAGTAGTCGAAAACCGAGTACTGCCGGATCGCGGATAAGACCCCGATGCCCACCGCTATGAGAACGGCGAGGATCTCCACGGTCACGAGCAGCTGGAGTGTGTGTCCAAGCACACGCTTCAGGTCGGGAGTGATCGGCCGGCCCGCGAACAAGGTCTTACCGAAGTTACCGCGCACGGCGCCCTTCAGCCAGTACCCGTAGCGAACGATGACGGGCTTGTCGAGTTTCTTCTCGTGACTGATCGCGGCCAGCTCCGCCTGCGAGATCAGCGGTCTCGAGCGGACCTTGGCGAGCGGGTCGCCCGTGATCGAGACGAACGTGAAGATCAGGAAGCTCGTCGCGAGCAGCACTGGGATGCTGTAGAGCAGACGGCGAATGATGTAGGCGAACATTCAGACGTCCTCCTGAAGATGCACTCCCGCCCCCGGCCGTAGCCGGAGGCGGGAGTCTGAACTAATTCAGTCGCAGTATGACGCTACTACCGCTACTACCGCGACGGTCCTACTACCGCGCCCAAGCCTCCGCGTTCCACGTGGGGCCCTGCAGGGTCGCGTTGTCCTTCATG
>DHWR01000253.1:595-2267 GCA_002413265.1 Chloroflexi bacterium UBA5177 | reverse complement strand
TTGTTGCAGTACTCCATGTAGTTCTGGGCACCGTTGCACTTCCAGATTTCCACGGAGCCGGCGGGATCCGGCGAGCCGACCCACGCAAAGAGCGCGAGGTCGTAGTTGTGGTTCGGCAGATCCTCGCCGAAGTACGTGCCTGCCGGCTTGAAGTTGTTCAGCAGCTCGATTCCCGCCTTCTTCGCCTGATCCTGGAAGAAGGTGAAGGAAAGCTCACGCAGCTTGTTGCCGCGTGTGGACTCGAACTGGAACGACAGCTTCGTGCCGCCGCACCGGTAGATCCCGTCGGTCGCCGACTTGACGCAGCCGTGCGCCTTCAGGATGTTCTCGGCCTTGGTCTGGTTGTACGTCCACTTCGCCCAGTTCTGCTTGTAGGCGGGGTGGTTGGTCACGAAGATCGTGTTGTTCAGCGGCCGCAGGCGCGGGTTCAACTGGCCGAACAGCGCCTTCACCGTGGACAGACGATCGAGGCTCAGAATCAGAGCCTGGCGAACCCAGAGGTTCTTCGCGAGCGGGTTGCCCTTCGGGCCCTGCTGGATGTCGATGTGCTCCCACGTCGTGCCGAGGTTCGACTGGATGCGAAGACCCGCCTGCCCACTCAGCTCGGACAGTGCCTGCTGCGGCTGCGGGTAGATCGCGTCGACCTCGCCACCGCGGATCTGCTGGATCTCCGTGTTCGTGTTCGTCAGGAACTTGAACACGATCCGGTCGAGCTTCGCCTTCGGCCCAAACCAACCAGCCGGGTTGCGGGTCAGCGTGATGCCGCTGCCGCGGTCGAACGCGGTCTCGAGGTACGGACCGTTGCCGATCGGCTTGCCCGTCTTCGGATTGACGACGTTGTCAGTCCAGACGGTGAGCAGGTTCGAACCGGCGAGCGCGTGTGCCGGCAGGACAATGCCACCACCGAAGAGGTCCTTCCAGTCCGCGAACGGCGTGCGGAAGGTGACCTTCACGACCTTGCCTTTCCCTGTGATGCTCTTGATCTGGTCGTAGCCAGCCTGAACGACGTGGTCCTTCAGAGCCGGGCTCATGATTGCCTTGTACCCGAAGATGAAGTCCTTGCCCGTGACCGGGACCCCGTCGCTCCACTTTGCGTTCTTGCGGATGTAGTACGTGATCCGCATCGGGTTGAGCTTGAGGTCGAACTTGCTGATGACGTCGGGCTTGTAGGTGAAGTCCGGCTGGATCAGAAAGGCTCCGCGCAGAACCGGTGTCAGGAACACGCTGTTCCAGAACTCTCCACAGTCGTTGCTGAGGAGCACGTTCAGACACCAGTCTGGGCCTCCACCTTGTTCGGCTCCAAAGACGAGCGTGCCCGCCTGCTTGGCGTTCTGACTGGCCGGCCCGCTTACTTTCGCCGAGCCGGTAGCCGTCAGCGCAAGCGCCAAAAGCACCGCCCCGGCAAAGAGCCAGAGCTTACGTCGATGCATCTACTCCCTCCGTTCTGTTAGGGACTGCAAGAGGCAGCCCCTCTTCCTCCATCCCACCTCCTGGCGGGAGGCGGGCCGCATTCTGCCACAGGAGAGGCATTCCTCTCCCGGGCTGTGAGACGTGAAGACCCTGTCTTTGTTAGAGGCCGGGCCTAGCCGCTGAGCGCGTCCGCCCCGGCAACGACCTCAAGGATTTCCTGGGTGATCTCCGCTTGGCGGGCCCGGTTCATGGCGAGGGTGAG
>DHWR01000253.1:0-479 GCA_002413265.1 Chloroflexi bacterium UBA5177 | reverse complement strand
AGGGTGAGGCTGTCGATGAGCTCTTCGGCGTTCTTCGAGGCGTTTCGCATCGCCGTCATTCGAGCGCCGTGCTCCGAGGCGGCGGATTCCAGCAGGGCCCGGTAGAGCTCCGTCTCGATGTAGACCGGCAGGAGCCGCTCCAGGATCTGCTCGGGCTCGGGCTCGAAGATGAAATCGCCTCGCATCGCATCGTCGGAGCGCTCCTCGTCGCCGGTCTCCAGCAGGTCCTCGGAGAGGGGCAGGATGTCCTGCACGGTCACCTTCTGGACGAGGGCCGATTCGAAGTGGTTGTAGACGAGGATCACCCGGTCGACCTCTTCCTCGGTATAGAGCTCGGCCACCCGGTGCGCGATCGCCTGGGCGTCCGCATAGCGAGGCTGGTCAGTGAATCCGGTGAACTCCCCGGCAAGCTCGAAACGTCTGAAGCGAAGCGAGCCGATTCCCCGCCGCCCGACGCCGACCCAGCGGACCTGCTTGCC
>DHWR01000274.1:3556-4343 GCA_002413265.1 Chloroflexi bacterium UBA5177 | reverse complement strand
GGGAGGCCCGAAGACAGAGGTTTCGTAGCGTCTAGCCTGGGCTCGCACGTATCTCAAGTTCTATGGCCTCATCGACAATTCCCAACGTGGAGTATGGAGCTTGACTCCCAAAGGCAGGGCAACGGGCACCGTCGATCCACAAGAAGTCAACCGGTTCGGCAGGAAACGGAGCTTCGACAAAGTGCGGGAGGCGGGAACTACCGAACGTGCAGGAAGCGACGAGGTCGACGAGCCACAGACCTGGAGGAACGAGCTTCTGCACACTCTAAAGAACCTGTCTCCAGCCGCTTTTGAACGGCTGTCGCAACGCATCTTGCGGGAGTCAGGCTTCACGCAGGTGAATGTGACCGGCCAATCAGGTGACGGAGGCATCGACGGGATAGGCATCCTTCAATTCGGAGGTTTCGTCAGTTTCAGAGTCTTGTTCCAGTGCAAGCGCTACAAGGACACTGTGGGCTCCGCACCGATACGTGACTTTCGCGGCGCCATGGTCGGCCGAGCCGATCGCGGGCTTTTCATCACAACCGGAGCCTTCACCCAGGACGCCAGGACGGAAGCGACGCGGGACGGCGCACCCCTCATCGATCTCGTCGACGGAGACATGCTTCTGGACAAGCTCAAGGAACTCCGTCTTGGGGTCCACGTCGAAACGCGGACTGTTGAAGACGAGACGGTAGTGCATAGTTTTTTTGACGAGATCTAGCACCAACTACTCACGATGTCTCGGGCGACAGATTCTCCGAAAGAAATGCAGCCGGGGGATGCTCTTCGGCAACCAGATATCTTG
>DHWR01000274.1:2727-3303 GCA_002413265.1 Chloroflexi bacterium UBA5177 | reverse complement strand
TAGGGCCGGCCCTAGCTGAAAGTTAGGGGCGGAAACCTATAGACGATCTGGAGAACTGCGCCCATAGTGGACGTAAAGCTAGTCAGGGAGCGGGGGGCACAGTCACGCTATCCGAGATTCTTGTCCAACTGGATTCCATCGCCCTGGATCTCGAGAGTCGTGGTCCCGATGCCATAAATGACGTCGGCTACGTGGCCGCGCTGGATTCACTGCTCGGGGGGGCCCTGTCCTGGCGCGAGCCGGCGGCCCAAGCCGGGGGCAGATTCTGGAATGAGGGCAAGTTCGCTGACCTGGCCGAGCGAGCGCGCGTCTCTATGCGAACTGCGCACGAACCTCAGCTGGCGCGTGACGCGGCCGCAAACTGGCGATGCCTCAAGGACGCCACAAAGGACATCTATTTCGTCGTCGACTATCTCCAGGGAGCGACGAATACGAATCGGACGAGAGCGGACAATAGGAGAGTAAGCAGCGAAGAGGCGGACGGCTGGACTTAGCTCTCTGCCAATACTGGAAACCCGGGTGTTCTGAGAACCCTCTCGTCATCGAGGATGGTCATAGCCTCGAAGGGCGTCAGCC
>DHWR01000274.1:744-2434 GCA_002413265.1 Chloroflexi bacterium UBA5177 | reverse complement strand
ACGCGTCCGCCGTGCCCAGTTCCGGACCAATCACCGACACGGAGAGTACTCCAGGCGGAGGCGCTCCCGTATATGGGTCGATGATGTGAGCACCGCGTTCGTACGTTCCCGAGGTGGCGATCGCTAGATCCGTCGCGGGGACTACGGCCGCTAGCTTGTCCTTGATCAAGGGATGCTGGATGCCTATGCGCCACTTTGGTTCATCCCCTGGACAACCGCGAACCAGGGCGTCGCCTCCGGCGTTGATGGCGAAGTTGCGAGCTCCGGCCGCTTCCAGAATCTTCGCCGCCCGGTCGACCGACCAGCCTTTGACGAAGCCGGATGGATCGACGGCTCCGGAGGTCTGCACGCCGTATCGCTGTGCGATCTCATCGGGAAGCCCAGCGGCGCGAATGTCGAAGTAGCCTCCAGTCTCCGCTCGGAGCTCTTCGCATCGGCGCAGAACGAACTGGACGTCGGGATGGGCGTCTTTCAGGTCCAATCGACCCCGGTTTAAGCGGCTTATCTCACTGGAGGCTTGGTACGTACTGAACCGCTCATCGACGAGACGGAACCACTCAAAGGCCAGATCCAGCGCTCCCGGGTCGGCGTCAGCATCCCGAACATCGATAGAGATCGGCATCCCCATGACGTGCTCAACCCTTTGCAGCCCTGCCACAGCCATGCGAGACGCCGCACTCACCAGACTCAGCTCTTCGCCTTGAAGTGCGCCTTGAGAAGTACGGACTGAAGGGACTCCACGAACGCCTCGCTGGTCATCGTGGCACCCGAGATCAGATCGATGGTCGAGCTCTGCGCCTGCAGGGTTTCGTCCTTCAGCAAGGGCACCGCTTGCTGATCGATGAAGGTGGAGCGCTCGTTTTCGGGAGCCGTCGAGATGCTGACTTTGACGATCTTCTTCGATTTGATGTAGACCGTCGCCTGCACCGGACCCCAGCGCATGTCGACGACTGGGCCCTTGTACTTATGGGTTGTGGATGCCGCGGAGGCAGCGGTAGCGGTTGCCGCCGTCAGCGCGGAGGTCGTGAGGAGAGCGGCGAGGGAACGATTTTTCATGCGGATGACTCCTTCAGTCTAGAGCGCGAAGCGCTCGGTATGTATGTATTTGCGCGGTACGCGCGTTTGCCGGACGTTCTTTTCAATCAAATCGGACATCGCCGGTGGCCCGCAGATGTAGACCTCGCGCTCTGCAATGTCGGGCACCATCTCCCGCAGGTGCTCGGGTGAAAGCAGCTTCTCGCCATCCGGAGAGGCATGGTCGCCTACGACAAAGTGCAGCGTGATTCCTTTGCTGTCGGCTAGCTTACGCAGCTCCTGCCCAAAGACGATGTCCTCATCGCGCACGACGCGGTAGACGAGCACCAGATCCCCTCTCATCTCCTCGAGCAGGGCGCGAATTGGTGTTATTCCGATGCCTCCCGCGATGAGCGCCACCCGCTCTCTCCTTCGAACGAGGTCGGTGAAGGTACCAAACGGACCTTCGGCAATCACTCGGGTACCCGGCCGGATCTCGCCGATACGTTTGGAGAAATCTCCGGAATGCTTCACGGTAATCCGAAGGGACCGGCCGTCAGGTGCGCGGGACAGTGAGAAGGGGTGCGATTCCCACCATCGGCCCGAGGAGAGAAATCGCCAGAGGAAAAACTGGCCGGCGCGTGCTCCGAGTCGGTCGAGCTTTCGTCCGGCGATG
>DHWR01000274.1:0-491 GCA_002413265.1 Chloroflexi bacterium UBA5177 | reverse complement strand
GCAACGAGCAAGGCGAGGGTGGCAAGGTACAGCCCGGTCCAGTACGCGGAAGCGGTGGCGTTAGTGATGAATTCGTTGCCCGTCGGGAGCTCGTGGAACCAGGCGAAGACGATGCCGGCGTAGGCCAAGAGGTGCACGAGATACCAGGCCTCGTAGCGAAGACGCTTGCGAACGATCACGAAAGAGGACACAGCAACCAGAACGATCATCACCGTGCCAACCGTCGCAGTCACCATTCCTGGGTAGCTCTGGAGCAGCCTCTGGATCTCCGCTTTCAATGAGATCTTGTCGATCAGTGCGTAGCCTGCCGTGATGAATACAACGTGCGCGAGGACCAGATAGAGACACACCTTCCCGTTCAGCCGGTGCCACACGGTAAGGCGATCGAAGCCCGCCATTCGTTCAATCCATGGCAGGCGAGCAATCAGGAGGACCTGAACCAGTAACAGATAGGCGCCGAGTAGCCCTGTAATTCGTCCGACACTCGTCAG
>DHWR01000021.1:2644-2918 GCA_002413265.1 Chloroflexi bacterium UBA5177 | reverse complement strand
CGGACATCTCGATGACCATTACGAAGATGCAGTCTCCTTCCTCAGTTCGGCCCAATCAGCGGCGCACACGGTCCACGATCTACGAGCCGCTCTGTGGAGTCAATTCATCACGGTGGCCGACCATGGAGACCAAGAAAAGGCAGGCGAGATCCTCGGGCAGCTGAAGCGAGTGCCAAACCCAACCGTCGATGACTTGCTGAGGCTAAGCCAAGGAGAACTGCATCTGGCCGCTCGGTGGGGTGGCGTTGAAGCGGAACTGAAGAGGCAAACGGGC
>DHWR01000021.1:0-2561 GCA_002413265.1 Chloroflexi bacterium UBA5177 | reverse complement strand
GTGGGCTCGGAGATGTGTATAAGAGACAGGAACTGAAGAGGCAAACGGGCTCGCTTAGCCTCCTCGAAAACTCGGTGGATCCCGTAGTCCGCACCGGCTTCCTTCAGACTTACGGCACCGCCCTCGTGCTCGCCGCGGATTACGACCGCGCACTCACTATTGCTCGTCGCCAGATCCGTGAAGCTGAAAGCTCAGGACTCGAGTGGGTCCGCCCGCCCGCACTCGAGCTTCGCGGCGCCGCAGAATCGGGTCTTCGCGAATTTGATAGAGCCGCTTTGTCACTTCGCGAGGCTTACCAATTGTCGGAGGCGCGGTCGGATCTGCACGGACAACTCAATGCTTCCGTCCTCCTCGCTCGTACTCATCTGGCGCAGGGAGCGCCAGAGCGTGCTCTCGAAGCAACAACCCTAGAGATCGACCGCCCTCCAGGGCCCACGATGCAGGGCGATTTTTTGGCAATGCGGGCTTTGGCGTATGCCTGCACGGGCGATCAAGCTCGCGCCCTAGAGCTTGTCGTGGCCTCGGAAGAGTGCACCGACCACATCGATGCGCGGGTCGTGCGGGCCTTCGCTCGAGCAGTGGTGACTCTCACGACTGATTCCGTGGACGCGAACGTGGTCGACGAGGCCGTCGAAGCCGCCTTAAGAGAGACCCATACGACTGAAAACTATGACGCGTTCATTCTTGCCTATCGCTCGCACCCCGCGTTGCTTTCGATACTCAGCAAACTCGATAGTCCAAGTGCCACGGCCTGCCGGCACCGTATTCCCGACGGGGACCGGCGACTCGCGGAGCGCGCCGGGCTAAAGCCAAGGAGCGCCGTTCAGCATTCAGGTGATGCGCTTACCCCACGAGAGCAAGAGGTTCTTGGTCTGTTGAGCAACGGGCTGTCGAATCGGGAGATCGCGAGGACCCTTTGGATCGCGGAGAGCACTGCGAAGGTCCATGTGCGAAACGTGCTGAGGAAGCTCGGAGCGCGAAGTCGCACGGAGGCAGCGGCCCTCAGCTCGCGGCACTGACTGCCGCATTAACTGCAGCACTAACGGCGATCTGAAGGTCACCTCGAAGATCGTCCGCCTCGCTCCGGAAATCGCGCCGGGACCCCGCGCGATAGGTCTCATCGGCACCAGCCAGTATTGCTTCAAATGACGCGACGACGGTCGTGTCGAATTGATTCTCAACTGCCTGGGCGAGTCGCAGTCGCGCGACGCGACTTGGCATCGCATCGCGATAAGGACGGTCTGAGGTCATCGCATCGTAAGCGTCAGCCACGGCAATTATCCGTGACAACAACGGGATTTCCGAGCCGACAAGCTGATCTGGATAGCCGAGGCCGTCAACGCGCTCGTGATGATGCTTGACGATCCTTGCAATCTCCGCATAGTCATCCACATTGGTCAGAATCCCTTCTCCAATCGAAGGATGCTCCTCCATTTGTCGCCGCTCTTCCAAGGTTAAGGCTCCGGGTTTCTCCAGGAGTCCGGCTGGCAGCCCAATCTTCCCGATGTCGTGCACAAGGCCGCACAGATGGGCAAGTTGTTGCTCGCGGTCCGAAAGGCCGAGACGTGCGGCGATGTCGCGCGAGTAGATCGCCACGGAAGCTGAGTGGCCAGCCGTGTAACGATCTCGAGCGTCCAGAGTGGCCACGAGCGCAGTCGCAAACGAGAGGTTGGCTCTCTCGAGTCTGTCGTTTGCTGCCCCTAGATCCCGGAGGGTCTCCCGCTGTTCCCGATACATCACAAAGAGCCTCTGAGCCGCATAGGCCGGAATGAAAAAGAGAGCGGCGCTCCAGGGGCTAACCTCGACGTAGCTATACGCGAGAAGACCGACAAGCGATGTGTAGAGCGGAATTCCGGCAAGCGCCACCGGACCGAGGTTTCGAGCAAGATCGCGAGCTGCGCCTGTGCCACGGATAACAAGGGTCAGCGTGTTCAGGATGAGATCCAGCGCGAAGTCGACGATGGCTGCCAAGAACGTTGCGGCGAGTATCAGACCAACGCTTGATGCCGCATCGTGGGGGAGAAGCGCCGCCAGGCCGGCCATGCCCCCAATGATGGTTCGGTTCGCGGTCCAGATAACCCACCGCGTGTAGGGCCGGCCAAAGTCCGGGAGGACGGTAACCGCTCCGATTAAGGCCGCGGGTAGTGGCCCAAATACCACCGCCACGAAGAGGAGTGGCAGGAAGGCCACCGACAACTCAATATTCTCAGTAAACCGAACGCTTTGGCGCTCAGCCATGATGGCTAGGAGGCCGAACGCCAGCAGAGGCCACGGAGAATGCTCGGTTGGGAAGCCGGTAGTGAGCACGAGCCCGCCAACCAGAATGCCGCTGACTAATACCAGGACGCAGGCATAGACGCGGACTGCGAAAGCCCGCGAATCCTGGTCGGAAACCTTGAAAAATCTTCTCATTCGTGCCTAAACTGCAGGTGCCGTCAGTCCCCTATTAAGGGAGTAGAGAAGTGCGCATCACTCCTCGCCTCTTGGCAGTTTTCAGTGCCGCTGTCTCCGTGGCCACTGTTGCTGCTCAGTCGAAGACCTGGTAAAGCCTGCGTAGCTTC
>DHWR01000304.1 GCA_002413265.1 Chloroflexi bacterium UBA5177 | reverse complement strand
GGCTCGACTACCGCACACCGCGCGAGGTGCGTACCACATGGGACGATGCGACAGCACAACCACAAAAACTCGCGGCCTGAACCGTCAACGCGGAACGGGAGCTGTCCACTGAGCTCTCCTTTTCTGGACGGAGTTTCAGAAATGTGCGCCAAGACGTCTCCGTCGCGACCGCCACAGACCTCCAGCCGCAAGCGGAGGATCTGCAGCGAAGATGGGCGGGACGGCCCGTCGCAATCTGCCCGATGGCACCGACGGGTCAGTCCCTCGTTGACGCGGTGATGGACTGGCCAACGCTAGAGTTGAACTCATGAGCCGTCCTGAACTAACTCGAAATGCTGTCGACGTGCTTCCCCAGGGCGGCCTGGATGAGATGCTCGAAAAGGGTCGGCCACTCCGAATCAAGTTTGGCATAGACGTTACCTCCCCTGACGTTCATGTCGGCCGCGGAATCCCGCTTCAACGGTTGCGCGCCTTCCAAGAGAATGGCCACGTCGGTGTCCTGATCATCGGCGACTACACCTCGCGTATCGGCGATCCGTCCGGGCACACCCGCGAGCGCCCGATGCTCTCAGGAGACGAGATCGATCGGAACGCGAGGCTCTACGTTGAGCAGGCCAGGACGATTATTCGAGACGATCCTGAATTACTCGAGGTTCGATACAACGGCGAATGGCTTTCCAGCCTAAAGTTGGAAGGACTGCTTCGGCTGACGGGCACTACGACTGTAGCTCGGCTCTTGGAGCGCGATGACTTCGCAAAGCGGCATGGAGCTGGGCGGTCGATTACATTCTCGGAGATCCTCTATCCGCTGGTCCAGGCGTACGATTCCGTCGCTGTCCGCGCGGACGTCGAACTTGGCGGAACCGATCAGCTCTTTAACCTTCTCGCAGGCCGTGAGGTTATGGCGGCGTATGGCCTCGAGCCACAGGTCGTATTGACGGTTCCGCTCCTGGTCTCCTGGGACGGCGCGAAGATGAGCTCGTCCGCTGGCAACAACATCCCGCTTAAGGCGCCGCCAGCTGACATGTTCGCACGAGCCATGCTCATTCCCGACGCGTTGCTCGACCATTGGTTTACGCTTCTAATCGAGCGACCGCTACCGGCCATCGATCCGACTTCCGCAAAGCTCCAGCTGGCACATTGGGTCGTGGCCCGTTCGCACGGCAAGGAAGCAGCCGACCGAGCACAAGAGGGGTATGTCCCGAACAATGTCCCTGCGGCCATGAGTGCCCCATCCCGCTGAGAGTTGTCCGATCGAGGTTGCGGGCGCCACGAGGCTCGGCAGGCTGATCTTCACGAAAAGCAGTCTTCGCTCACGGACCTCCGCCCCTAGCGTCACCAGTGCACCTTAAGGGTCGAAGGGGCCGGTCTTAGCGTTATTCTTCCCGCGTGTTAACTGCACCTCGGAAGGCCACTAAGTGAGGGACGAGCAGCATAAAGCCGAGCTCGACTTCAAGACTGAAGATTGGTTTCATCACCACATTCGGCTATGGAAAGACCTGTATCGCGACTTGGCTGGCCGCCCTAATCTCCGTTTTTTGGAGATCGGAACGTGGGAAGGGCGAAGCGCGTGTTGGATTCTCGAGAACGTGCTGACGCATCCGACCGCAACGCTAACTTGCGTCGATCCCTTCATTGTCACGCCCGAACACCGCTCACTCGACCTCCCGGTTAATTTCGATTACGAAGCTCAGTTCGACCGCAACATCCGCGCGTTGGGAAGAGATGATCAAGTCCAGAAGCTTCCTTTTTCTTCGCGCATTGCGCTTCCGAACCTTGAGGTCGAAAGCTTCGACTCCATCTATGTCGATGGTTCGCATCGCGCAACAGATACTCTGACGGATATTGTGCTCGCCTGGCCTCTGTTGAGGCCAGGCGGGCTGATGATTGTCGACGACTATGCGATGCCATTGCTAACCGATTGGGAGCGTCCAGCCGGCTACGGTCATCCGCGCGAGGCAGTCGATGCATTCCTGGAATTATTTGCCGACGAGGTCAACGTACTCCATCACGACTTTCAACTCGTCGTTGATAAGAAGAGGCGTGGATTGCGTGCGGGTGAGCAGACACCTTGGGAACGCGTTTCAACTCTCGACTGGACTTACCGCTCCAGATTGATTGCCAGTATCGGGAAAGAACTCAGCCGGCGCCCAGGTGTTCGAGTGCTGAGTCTGTGCGCGGAATCCGGGCGAGTGCCCGAGATCGTAGAAGTCGCGATCGCGCGCGGGGCAGCCGCGCTCCAGGTTGTTGATTGCGACGAACACGCGATTCTTACTGAACCGGCTGCCCGCAATTCAGGCCCGCCCCCCACTGGGCTTACCGTGGTTCGGGGTTCGGATTTCATGCGAATGCAACCTTCAAGCTTCGATCTCGTTCATATTGGCTCCGCTGGTTCACCTCTTGCCCTGCTTGAACGGCTGCTGCTGAGTTGGGGTCTACTTCGCCGAGGCGGCATCCTATTCGTCGAACGCTATGACGTCCTCCGCGTAGAGAGGGTGACACATCAGCGTCGTCGCGTTCTCGACATCTTCATGCACATCTTTAAGGCCGACTACAGGATCCTTCACCTACAGGACGACCTCATTCTGATTAAGGTTGACCGCCAACCGGGCGCTGGCTCACGATGATGTGTTCGGCCCTGCGCTCCGTTTCTGCTAGGAGAGAGTCGGAGAGATGGCCAAGACTCTCTGCGCCTCTAGTACTGGTCGTAGATGAACGGGGAAATCCGATCGCTTCCTACATCTCCCAAGGGAGTGGGCCTAATTAGGCGCCCTGGCACGAGAAGCAGACAGACGAGAAAAGCGAAAGGTATCCCGCGCCTTCGGCGCAAAAAGACCACTAAGCCAAGGAAACCGTGTGGCGGGCCCTGTGCGAGTGGCGTGTAGGCTGTCCAGCCCGTCGGCCTGTTCGATCGGAGGCCCAGTCTCAGCTTCTTCCGCGATAAAGAGATAAAAGAGATAGGGGTCAGGAGCCCATAAAAAACAAGTCCGAACGACAACACCGTTACTAGGTTCCGCACACGATTGGTGTTCATTGGATTTCCTCCAGCTCACCTTTCCTGGGGCTACCACTCATTTGGTGCTTCTTATCGAGGAGGAAGGAACCAAGAACTAGATAGTCCATATCTGTACGCATGAAGCAGCGGAATGCTTCCTCCGGAGAGCAAACGATCGGCTCTCCCCGA
>DHWR01000212.1:505-4391 GCA_002413265.1 Chloroflexi bacterium UBA5177 | reverse complement strand
CAGCTCGATCGATTCATGCTCCGCCTCAGCATCGGGTATCCCTCGCTGGAAGAGGAAGAGCGGATCGTGCTCTCTCAGAACGAGGGACACCCCATCGAAGACTTGCAGCCGGTGGTGCAATCGGAAAACGTCCTGATGCTGCGCGACCAGGTCCGAGAGGTGCACGTGGCGCCCGACGTGCGCCGTTACATCACGACCCTGGTTCGATCAACCAGGGATCATGACGCCATCGACCTAGGGGTAAGCCCTCGCGGCACCCTGGCGCTGTACCGCGGAGCACAGGCCCTCGCCACCATTCGGGGACGCGACTTCGTGACGCCTGACGACGTGAAGTATCTGGCTGCACCGGTACTGTCGCACCGCATGATCCCGAGTACCGAGGCGAGGCTCCGTGGCCGGCGAGTAGATGAGATCGTGGCCGAGATCGCAGGCCGCATCCCCGTTCCCGTCGAAGCTGTGTAGGATACCGAGCCGTGCACTTCGGGCTCTTGCAGATCCTCTCCCAGCTAGCCCTGCTCCTCTTCCTTCTCTTCGTGCCCATCGGCGCGTTCCTTTATACAGACCGCTTTCGGCACCCTCCCAGTGCCGCTGAGTTCGCCACGCTGTTCGGTGCCGCGGTTTTTGCAGGCGCCTTTCTCTTCCTGCCCGCGCTATCGATCGTGTTCGCCATGCCTTTGGTGGCGTTCTTGATCGCCTGGCTGACCGCCCGCTACGCGCTGACCGCGCTGTCTTACGAGCGAACCTGCGACTCGCACCGCCTGTTTCCTGGCGATGAGACAGACCTGGTGGTGCGCATCACCAACCGGAAAATCCTGCCGCTTGCCTGGGTCGCCGTGGCCGATCCTATCCGCTACAGCGTTATCCGAACGACGAGAGATCTTCAACAGCTCCTGCGCTTCTCAGGTGGCGTACACATCCAAGAGAATCTGCAAAATGCCCTGGTCAACCGAGCTGCTCTCGGACCCTTCCAGGCCCTCGTTCGGACCTTTCGGGTACAAGCGATGCAGCGCGGTGTCTACTCCCTCGGACCGGCGAATGTCACCTCCGGCGACCCATTCGGCCTATTTCCCAGGTCAGCGATCATGGGTGACCATCTCGCCATCACGGTCTACCCTCGCGTCTACAGCCCCGACGACATTGACTTTCCGTTTCGGGAAGCGCTGGGAAATCTCTTGGCGCGAAAGGCCTTGCACGAGGATCCGACTCTGATTGCCGGCAGCCGCGAATATCGTTACGGCGATCCGCTCAATCGGATGCACTGGAAGGCAACCGCGCGCACCGGCGAGCTCCAGGTGCGTCTCTTCGACCCCAGCACCACCGGACAGGTCATGCTGGTGGTCAATCTCAACACCTTTCAGCATGTCTGGCAGGGGGTCGACCTCGAGCGTATGGAGTCGGCTATCGAGGCGGCAGCATCCATCGCCCTCTGGGCCCTGGAGCACGACTTCTCGGTTGGACTGCGTTCGAACGGCATCATCGTCGGAACCGACCTTAATCCCCGCCTCGCTCCAAGTGCCAACCCCCGGCAGGCGACTGCTGTGCTCGAGCAGCTCGCTCGCCTGTCTTTTTCCGGTCAGGTCACCCCCGAGAGCCTGCTGCTCGACGAAGCCAACAGGCTCTCCGCCGGGGCCAGCATCCTGTTCATTACACCGGTAATCACGCCGGAGCTCAGCGTGATCCTCACCTCGCGCAAGATCAAGGGCCGGGTCTCCGTCGTCTACTGCGGTCGCCACGCCGCCCCGCTCATCCGCGGTATCCCGATGACGCTGGTAGGCCCGCCCGCCGAGGCTCTACGTGCTGTCTCCTAGACAAATTCTCCTCTCCGTCCTGCTGCTGCTGACCGAGCTCATAGCCGGGTTCGTTCTCATCCTCGGCAGCAGCGTGCTCGACGCCACCTCCTTTGGATATGCCGCGTTGTGGCCCATCTTCCTGACCGGATTGACCGGCCTGGCCGCGTCCCTCTTGATCCTGCAGATACGGCCGAGGAAGCCGTGGGATCGCATTCTCCTGCTTGCAACCGGTCTGCTCGTCGCCGGAATACCGTCTTACTTCTCCGCCTCCGATGTGGCGCCGGGCCTCGTCGATGGCTTGCTCCTGGGCCTGGCTTTCTGGAGGGGTGTCGTGGTGACGCTGGAGCCACCCGGCCACGAGGAGGTCTATGACAGGTTCGGACGGGGCTTTTCGCTCTTCTTCATCGGCATCGTATTCATCATGGGACGGGGGCTGATGGGCGACAAGTCCATCTGGCGGCCGGTTGCTCTTGCCGGGATCACGTACGTCGCCCTCTTCATGCTGGCACTTGGTGTCGCCAAGCTGGAAGAAGAGCGAGAGCCGGGCGCTCTGGTGGCTGTGGCGCTGGCCATCGCGGCCCAGGTCATCTTGCTGCTGGCCCTAAGCGTCGGAGCTCTACAGATTTTCTCGCTCGACATGTTCGGCTGGCTCGGCCATCAGATCCAGCCGGCCACGAACGCCCTCGGAGCCATGCTGTTCCACATCGTCACTCCGTTTGGGGCGCTTTTCGACAGCATTTTCAACCACATAAAGGCGCTTGGCTCGCGTTCTCGCCCCTATGTACCGCTTCTCCGCGGACACGGCCAAGCTAACGTGGCGCCACTCAAGCGGCGACCCAAACAGCACCCAAACTACGCGGCGTACGGCTATGCCGCTCTCGCTATCTTCGTCTTGATTCTTGTTGCCGTGGCCTTCGCCATCTGGCGGTCGGTCCCGCACCGATCACGGGCAGCAAAAGGCGAGCAGCCGTACCGCGAACGCAGAGAAGCTGCCCTCACGCTGCGTGAGCTCTGGCAGGCAGCGCTTCTCTTCCTTCGCCGCATATTTCGCCGCAGTGCCGCCGCGGCCGAGATGTCCATGGCAGCCCTTCGCAAGCGGGTGTGGGGAGCACCCTACCCGCACGACCCGGTGCGCCGCGCCTACGCCAAGCTCCTTCGCCGTTCAGCCGCTGCCGGGATGGCGCGTCCACCCGGCACGACGCCTCGAGAGTTTGTTCCGCCCCTCTCCCGTCGCTGGCAGGAAGGAGCCGACCACTTTGAAGCGCTCACCGACGCCTACACGGTTCAGCGCTACGCGGCCCACACTCTGCCTCCAGAGCACGTGGACCGGGCCGAAACTGCCTGGCAGCACCTGCGACGCATCATGCGCGTCTCCAAGACCGAAGAACCGTGAGACCAACCATAACCAGGATGAGGATCGCGTGCGCGTCCTGATCATTGGTGGAACCCGTTTTACCGGTCCGCACACGGTACGCGCTCTCTTGACCGTCGGACACGACGTCGCGGTCTTTCACCGGGGTCGATCTGAAAGTGATCTTCCGGCCGAGGCCGTGCACATACACGGCGACCGCAGCGAGCTGCCGGCGCACGCCGAGAGGATACGGCGATTTGCCCCGGATGTGGTCCTGGACATGTGCGCGATGACCCAGTCAGATGCGGAGATGACGCTTCGGATCGCCTCCGGCACGGCCGAAAGGCTCGTCGTGGCCAGCAGCGCCGACGTGTACCGAGCCTACGGCGTGCTCATCGGACAAGATGCGGGGCCGCCCGATCCCGTCCCCATCCCGGAGGAAGCACCACTACGGAGCAAACTGTACCCGTATCGCGGCGCTTGGGCTCGCGACCCCGATGATCCTCAGCTCTGGAAGGACCACTACGACAAAATCCTGGTTGAACGAGTAGTCATGGGGAGCCAAGAGGTGGCCGGCACCGTGCTTCGCCTACCCATGATGTATGGTCCTGGAGACTCCCAACACCGATGGTACCGGTACATCAAGCGGATGGATGACGGCAGGCCCGCCATCCTGCTCGGCGCATCGGAGGCACGCTGGCGTACCTGCGTGGGATACGTCGAAAACATGGCGGCGGCCATCACG
>DHWR01000212.1:0-237 GCA_002413265.1 Chloroflexi bacterium UBA5177 | reverse complement strand
CGCCGTGGTCGACGGCCGTGCCGCGGGTCGCATCTACAACGTTGCGGATGCTGAGTCGCCTCCACTCGGTCGCTGGATCAGCATGATCGGAGCTGCGGCTGGCTGGACGGGCAAGGTCGTGCCAGTTCCCGAGGAGAAGCTGCCGGAATACCTGGCTTTCGAAGTCCGGTCCGAGCAAGACCTGACTCTGGACACGAGTCGCATCAGACGTGACCTCGACTTCGTGGAGCTTGTTCC
>DHWR01000249.1:3932-5318 GCA_002413265.1 Chloroflexi bacterium UBA5177 | reverse complement strand
ACGTCCAGCGCCGTCGTTGGCTCATCCGCTATCAACAGATCGGGGTTAGTAGAGAGAGCGATGGCGATCATCACCCGCTGACGCATGCCACCGCTGAACTGGAAAGGGTAGTCGCCCAGCCTGTCCTTTGCGCTCGGTATCCCCACCTTCTCGAGCATCTCCCGCGCGCGCTCCCGCGACGCCTTTCTCCCGAGCCCCATGTGTCGCTGAATAGTTTCGGTAATTTGGCGGCCGATAGTCAGCAGCGGGTTGAGGGAGGTCATCGGATCCTGAAAGATCATCGATATGTCGCCGCCGCGGATATCGCGCATCTGCGCTTCTGAGATCCCGCGGTCTCGCGGCCGTTTCCCGTCACGCTGCTCGACATTGATGATCGGCTTTCCCTCGAAGACCACCCTTCCTGCATCGAATCGACCTGGTGGTTGTGGAATGAGCCGCATCAGAGAGAGAGCCGTGACGCTCTTGCCGCTGCCTGACTCGCCCACTATCCCGAGCGTCTCGCCTTTGTCCAACGAGAACGATACTCCCTGGACTGCCCTGACTACGCCGGCGCGCGTGTAGAAGTTCGTCTTGAGGTTTTCGACCTCGAGAAGCTTCTCTTCCGCCTGGCCCCGCGTCGCTATCGCCATCGCCGGCTAATTCGAGCGAGGATCGACTGCATCTCGGATGCCGTCGCCAATAAACGTAAAGGCGAGAATGATCAAGGTCAGGAAGAGACTCGGGAAGAATATTCCCCATGCACTCTGATCCATGTATGACGCGGTGTCGTACAGCAGCCGTCCAAGATCCGGCACGGGTTCGTTCACTCCAAGTCCGATGATGCTGAGCACGGCCTCGGTTGCGATGATGAAAGCCGCGACAAACGCAGCCTGGACCAGGACCAGCCCCCACAGGTTGGGAACCAGGTGGCGTGTCATGATTCGGATATTGGACGTCCCGGACGTGCGTGCCGCCTCAATGAACTGTGACTCTTTCATCCCGAGTACAAGCGATCGAACGAAGCGCATAAGGGACGGCCAGCTCACGAGCCCAAAGACCAGGACGAGGATGAAGGCTCGTCCCACGCCGTTCGGCAGCCACGCATCGAACGCGCCGCCAAACAGGCTGACGAGGATGATGGCAAACAGAAAGGCCGGGAAGGCGAACATGAAATCTGTGAACCGGCTCGTCAGCGCGTCGACGACGCCGCCGTAATATCCCGCCACCACGCCGAGCGACATGCCGAGCGCAACCGTCACGATAGTGCCCGCGTAGCTAATCACGAAGGTGATTCGCAGTCCGTACATAAGCTGGCTGTACTCATCCCGACCGGACGGGTCGGTCCCGAACCAGTGACCCCAGGACGGACCGTTACTGAGCGCGTTGTAATCGATCGTGTCCGGGTTA
>DHWR01000249.1:2586-3736 GCA_002413265.1 Chloroflexi bacterium UBA5177 | reverse complement strand
CCTCCGTATTTTTGCTCTCTTCGGAAGGAGTCGACACACGATCCCGCGTACTGCGATTAATTGGTTCGTTCATGATCAGAGGCGTACGCGCGGATCGACGAGGCTATAAAAGATGTCGGTAAGCATATTCACGGACACCACGAAGATGGCGAGAGCAATGGTCGTGCCTTCGATCACACCGTAGTCCCCCTGAAAGACGGACTGGACGGTGACATGGGCGATTCCGGGGATCCCGAAGAACTCTTCGATGATGAAGGCTCCGACGATCAGGTAGGCGATGGTCGGACCGACAATCGAGGCCAGCGGAAGCAGCGTGTTCTTCATGGCATGCAGCCAAACGATCACCGAAGGTCTCAGTCCCTTCGCACGCGCCGTACGAATGTAGTCCTGCTGAAGCACCTCCAGCATGAACGATCGAAAGGACTTCGCGAAGTAGCCGAAGAGACCCGCGGAATACGCTGCAACCGGCAGCACGATCTGCTCAGGTGTGTCCCCCCAGCCGTGTTCCGGAAGCCACTGATTTTGAATGGTGAAGATCACTTGCAGAGTGGGCGCCAGCACGAACGTCGGAATGCCATAAAGGAGAACGCTCGTTCCCTGCAGCAGGTGGTCCAGCCAGCTGTTCTGCTTGATGGCGGAAACGAGGCCGATCGGAATACCGAGAAGCAGCGACACAAACAGCGCATATAAGCCGAGTTTCAAGGTGACTGGTATGCCGTCGCTCATCAGGCTCCAAACCGGAGTCCCGACCTGGTAGTAGGAATAGCCGAAGTTGCCTTCCAGGATTCCGGTCAGCGCCGGACCGTGGCCAAAGTGCACTCCGAACCACGACAGCATCGGAGATACGCCAAGGTAATTCAGATACTGTTGCCACAACGGAACGTCGAGTCCGTATTGATGGAGCAAGCTTCGGTAATTGCCGAAAGTGAAGTGTGCTCCGAGAATTCCGCGAATCGGATCGGGAGCCCCAGGAGCGTGTTCTAGGAGGAAGACGACCGTGACGATCGCCCAGACAACCACTATCCCGCTCAGAAATCGCTTCAGCACGAAGCTGAAGAGGCCGCTCATGACAGCTCTCCTGATCCAGTCCCTTTTTTACACTAACAATTCCGTCTCCGGCATGAACCAAGGGCTCCGGCAGCTAGCTGCC
>DHWR01000249.1:588-2386 GCA_002413265.1 Chloroflexi bacterium UBA5177 | reverse complement strand
CTCCGGCAGCTAGCTGCCGGAGCCCGTTTCATCACCGAAATCTAGCCGATCGAAACGTTAGACCAGTCGTTGCCGATCGGCTGCGGGAGGCTTGCCGTGTTGATGATGCCGTGCACACGCGGGTTGATCACGTAAATGTTGTAGGCGAATCCCACCGCGATCCACGCTCCGTCCTTCAGAGCGATCTTTGAGGCCTGCTTGTAGATCGAAGCACGCTGTGCAGTATTGAAGGTGGTGTTTCCTTTGAGCACCAGCGAGTCGAACGTGGGGTTCTTGAAGCCTCCGATGTCGTAGTTGGCGGTCGACGTGAGCAGGTTTTGCAGCCAGTCCTGAGAGTCGGGGTAGTCATCGAGCCACAGGTTCTCAGTGATCCGCTCTTGACTCTTGGTCGAATTCATGGTGGGTCCCCCGACCACATTGAGCCAAGCATTGAATGTCAACGGCTTGAGCACGAGATTTGCGCCGATCTGATGGAGGTTGCCAAGGATCGCGTTGTACTCGTGCGTAATGTCCGTGCTCGTGTCCTGATACGCCCACCCGACATTGTTCAGCTTGCCGGGGCAGTTGTTCAGGTATTGCTTCGCCTTGGTCAGATCGAAGTACGGAACATCGGGCTGGCGTCCGGTGTAACCCGGAAGGCCTGGAGGCAGGACGTCATACAGCGGACCTTGCGTGCCGCGGAGTAGTTTATTGTTAATGTTTTCCCGGTCCACCGCGTATGCAACCGCCAGGCGGCAATTGACGTTGTTGAACGGTGGAAGCGTCTGGTTCGGCGTGATGTAGTCCGTGATGAGCGCGGGCTTTTTCGAGAAGCCGGCAAGCTTCTCCGCGCGAGCCAGGTCAGCACCCGGAACCGGCGTCCCGTCGACCTCGTTCGCCTCGTATGCGTGATAGACGTCGTCGCTCTTCGCGTAGAAGGTGCCGAGAATGTCGATCTTCGGCTTCTTGCCGAAGTAATGCGGATTGGGTTTGAACTTCGTAAACGATGTATGACCCGACGGGTAGAAGGAGCTCTTGCCGCTCCCGTTGTTCAGGCACACCAGCTCGAACGGACCGGATCCGACATTTCCGGAACAGGTGTTCGTCAAGTAGGTTGCCGGAGCCTTTCCCTGCATGACCTTCTTGTCGAGAACATCGGCCGTCGGATAGCTCAGCGTGCCCAGGAAATACGCAATCGGGTCTTTGAGTGTGATCTGCAGCGTGTGCGCGTCCACCACTTTGAGACCACTTACCGTCGTAGCCTTCCCCGCCGCCACTTCTGCGGCACCGACGATCTCCCCCAGATAGGTAGTAGCTACCGGCGATTTTGTAGCGGGCAGAAGCGCTCGAGATATGCTCCAGGCCGCGTCGTCAGCGGTCACCGGGTCCCCGTTGCTGAACTTCGCTGCTTTTTTTATGTGGAACGTGTAGACCTTGTGGTCGCTCGACACCGTCCACGTCGCCAGGTCCGGAATGATTTTCAGACTCGGGTAGTCAGCCTTGACCAGGTTCGAGTAGATGAGGTTCACGTTCGCGATCGAGACCGAGTCGGTGATCTCGGCGGGGTCGAATGACTTGACCCACGTGTCACCCCAGTTGTTCCACCAGCGAAGAGTGCTGGATCCCTTGGCGGCGACGGGAGTCTTGCCGGTGGTTGAGCTCGATCCACAGGCGGCCAAGGACAGGACAAACGCCACAGACAGCACAATTGAAAGGACGCTCTTTCCACCGCGGAGTACAGCCATGTACACCATCTCCTTTATTTACGGCCTCTGTGGCCGCCACATGTTGGAAGTCCCGGGTACGCTCTCTCCTAACA
>DHWR01000249.1:0-294 GCA_002413265.1 Chloroflexi bacterium UBA5177 | reverse complement strand
GCGCGGCGTGATCGCCGGAATCTAGGCCGTTACTATTCCCTCGTGAATCGCCCACAACATCGCCTCGGTGCGTCCACGCACCGCCAGCTTTCCATAGATGTTGGCGAGATGCGTTTCCACCGTCCGCGTGCTTATGACCAGGCGATCCGCAATCTCCTTGTTGGAAGCGGCGCCGGCGAGGAGCTTCAAGACCTCAATCTCTCTAGAAGTAAGGGGCTCAATGAGACTCGCAAGTCCACGAGCTTGTTCTCTGGCTGGACCCGAGGCGACGCTCATCAAGCGCATGGCGATCTC
>DHWR01000100.1:630-6439 GCA_002413265.1 Chloroflexi bacterium UBA5177 | reverse complement strand
GTGCGAACAATCGTGTCGTAGCCGGCGAGCGCGCGCGACGTGAACGGCGGGTTTGCGGCGATTGTTCGGATGTCGTAACTTTCCTTGCGCGTGTTGAAGATCGTGTCTATCTCGTTCATTTTGGTCCCGGAGAAGCGCTCGACTCTCATTGCCGGCCATTGGGCGACTGTCCGATGGAAGTAGACGTAGGTGTGCGGATCACCAGTGATGTGACTCGTTTTTCCGTTCACAAAGGTTAGCGGAAGAGGCCTCACGGCACCATCCAGCTCCACGGACATGCCGGCCTCGCTCCCGGGGAGAGTGATGTCGAGTACGTACTGGTCCAGTCCCGAGTTTTGAATCGTGTGGCCGCCGGATTTTGGAATGCTCCAATTCTGGGGGTACTTGAAGCTGAAACCAAACTGCGGGTCGTTGAATGTGGCATAGCCGATCGGAACAGCTGTAGCTGTTGGTGACGCGACCCCGGCCAAGCCGCATCCCGCCAGCACAAGCGTTAGACATATTCCGGCCAAAATTGCTCTCACACTACGCTCCGGCCTTCGGGCCCGCCAAGAACTGTTTGAAACTCTGTACAAGACCCGGCGGCAGCTTTCCGGTGATTAGAGTTCCCGCTGCAATGTGGTCTTCAGTCTCCACCGTGCCGCGAGAGCGGAACAGGTTGACGAGATCCGCATCGCCGTACGGTATCTGGACGGTCACGGGTACAAACTGAGCGGATACGGCGTTCAGCAGCTGCTCCTCCAGATTCTCCACACCAGTGCCCTGGAGCGCGGAGATACAGACGGGGGCGTCGAAATATCGGTTGAGCGCCGCCAGCCGCTCGGGCGCTGCCTTGTCGATCTTGTTCAGCGCCGTCAACCGACGGGTGTGTTGCACGCCCAACTCTTCAAGCTCGTCTTCGACCGCGTCAGCTTGTTCGTCGGCCTGAGCATGAGACGCGTCGACCACGTGAAGAATAAGATCCGCCTCCGTGATTTCCTCGAGGGTCGCTCGGAATGCAGCCACCAGATCCGTTGGGAGCTTCTGAATAAATCCGACGGTGTCGGTCAGAAGTACCTCCTGCCCGTTGATCAGCTGATGGCGCCGGGTGGTGGGGTCAAGCGTCGCGAACAGCTGATCGCTGCTGAGCACGTCGGCGCCGGTGAGGCGGTTCATCAGCGTTGATTTCCCGGCATTCGTGTAGCCGACCACGGCTATGACCGGGATCCCCGAGCGGCGACGCTGTCGACGTTGCAGGGATCGCGTCTCTCTGACCCGTTCGATGTCGTGCTCCAGCTCGGATATTCGGTGCCTCATGCGCCGTCTGTCCGACTCGAGCTTGGTTTCTCCAGGCCCTCGAGTATTGATGCCGCCTCCCAGCCGCGAGAGCTCGACTCCCCGCCCGCTCAGGCGTGGCAATCGGTATCGGTATTGTGCGAGCTCCACCTGCAGCCGGCCCTCTCTGGTCCGCGCGTGTTGCGCGAAAATATGCAGGATTAGCGCCGTTCGATCGAGTACCTGCACGTCGAGTACTTCTTCCAGAAAATGCTGCTGCGCGGGTCGCAGCTCGTCGTCCGCAATGACGGCGTCGAACCGCAATGAGCTCTTCTCAGCCTTGAGCTCTTGCAGTTTGCCCTTGCCGAGATAGCTGCGCGGATGGACCTCGTGGAGATGTTGTGTGACCTTTCCTACGACTTCGATCCCCGCTGTCGCGGCGAGACGCGTTAGCTCCGCCAGAGATTGATCGGCGGACCAGCCGGAGTCGTCGGTCTCTGCTGCCAGTAGAACCGCTCGGAGGGACTGCTGTGAAGTCGAGGTGAGATGTGGCATGAGTTTCAGCCAAGAAAAATGACAGCCCGAGGGCTGCCTCAGACGCGCTTACTTGACACTGTCATTATACCAGCGTTTCTCAGCTACCAGGTGTAGATCGTGTCTGTTTGGGTGGTAGGCGCTCCGGCCGGTCCGGATGCCGGGTACGTGATGTGGTAGGCGACTCGCATGAAGCTGCCGAACTTCGCCAAACCTTTCGAGCTTTGCCCGTACACCGTCCGTTCCGTCTGGCCGACGACGACGTACCGAACGCCGTACTTGCGCAGCAGCGTTGCCGCGGTCTGCGGATTTGACGTGGTGTAGATGGTGCCAACGTCGGCAACGCGAGTGCCAATCTCGGGATCCGAGCCGCGCCACTGATACTCGTGGCCTTCCCATCCCATGACGGCCGATAGCCCAGTGAAGCCGGCGATCCTGCCGAACTGAGCCTGGAACTCGTCTCCATGAGTGGCGCTACCTATTGCCTCCAGCTCTACAGTCTTTGCCGGTGCATGAGCTATCAGCCAGCGCACCATGCCATAGTCTCCTGGATTGTCAATTTTGAGTGAGGCCAGCGCGTCGAGGCTATTCGCCGTGCCCGCTTGAGCTGTGGAATGAGGAGCGTCCCAGGTGTAGACACCCCCGGCAAGGACGACTGCCGCGGTCACCCCGAGCACCACCCATCCGAGTTGAGTCGAGAAGTAGGCGCGCAACACCTCCCAAGCGCGGTATGCGGAGTAGGAGGCCGCGAGCCCGAGGAGTAGCCACGCCTGATAGTCAAACTTGAACACCGTATTCATTCGGTAGTCCGTGCCGCCTTGAAATACATCCTTCAGATACACGACCTCAGGTACCGCCGCGGCTAGACAGCCGGCAGCGATGAGAAGGAGCGCCACGGCGTCCGACCTGTTTGGCTCCGGCGTGTTGAGTACGCGGTAGAGCAGCAGCAGGGCGCCCGCCCCGACCCCGAGAAGCACCACCAGGACCTCGAGATTCAAGCGAATGCTCAGCAGGACAATGGCCGCGACGATCGCAATGGTTGCGATATTGGAGGAGGTCCACGCCTGGATCTGTCCCGCTTCCGTCGCGGCAGCACGAGGGGTCATCTCCTCTTCATCTTCGACGGCGTCGGCTGGTTGAAGGAGAACGCCCAGCACGGCGACAAAAATGGCGGCGAGCAGCACAAAGAAACCCAGCACCTGGGCGAACTGCCAGAAGTCGGACGGCGTGTTCACGAACCCGATGCCCTTGGCCACCGATCGGTAATTCAGGTAGAAGGGCGTGAAGGCCGCAACGCTAGCAACCGACAAGATCGCTGCTATGGCCAGAGGCGCCCGCCACCACGTAGGGCTATCGTCGGCAAGATACGCGTGGGCGCCGACGCACCCGGCGAGCAGGAGCAGATAAATCGGGAAGTCCCAACTGTTGATCGCGAAAAGCGCGCCAACCGCCACCGCTGCGCAGGCGATACGTCCTGCGGTAAGCGGATTCCAACGCGGTTCGAGTCTGTCGGTCGAAAACAGGAACCCGCACCCAATCGTTATGCAGAGAAGCGCTTCCGGCAGAGCCATGACGTGAGCATGAAGATCGCCCAACAGGAAGCTGAAGTACGGAAATTCGGTAATGGTGCTGCACTGCTGGGGGCACAAGCCACCGATGACTCGGGTGCTCGGCCAGAACCACCAGAAGGTCTTTTCCGGTGTCTCTCCCGCGGGTAGCTGTACAAAGGCCGCGTGCCAGTTGCCAATTACTGCAACGAAGACGGGCGCGAGCACTGCCCACCAGAGTCGCCGGGTGAGGGCGTAGGCCACGCCGTAAGTCGCGCTGACCACCAGTGCCGGAATCGTCGACAGCGCGAGGTTGAAGGCCACGGTCGGCGCGACCCCGCTCAGCTTGGCCAGCATCCCGTACATGAGATAGCCGAGGTAGTAGTAGTTGATGGTGTGGCCGCTCATCCACGGGTCGTAGGCGGGATAGGAGGAGGCATGGATGGAGGCATTGAGCAACGCCATGTCCATCGGCTGCTCGGTATGCGTAATTCCAGGATGAATCACATAGGCGCGCAGCAGGCTCCAAGCTATGAACGTCGTCAGGAAAAGCACCTCTTCGAGCGCGATCACTCTCCCGGCGTCGCGCAGCGAGGATATGGTCTCGTCCAGCGCCAGCCACCAGCCGACAGCGCCACCAACCAGCAAGACCGCGTATGGAAGCACTCCGGATGAGGCGATCGGTATGACCGACCCGATCAGCCAGCTGACGTAGGTGACCGCCAAAAGGCCGGCTATCTTGGCGGCACCGTAGCCTCGATCGGGTAGAGATCGAAGCAGCCAGCAGGTGAGGGGCATGAAGGCCAGGGCCAGGGCCTCGAGGATGATGACCCATCGAACGGCGTCGATCACGTCAAGACCTCGTAGATCTTCACCCCGGGTCGCTGGAATGCCAGCTTGAGACCATGGCCAACCATGCGACTGAATTTGTCGATGCCGGCCTTCGAATAGCAAACGGCATCGCTGCAGTGCGTCTCAGAGAAGCCCACAAAGATGTAGCGAACCCCGTATTTATGGATCACTCTCCACGCGTCGTTGGGTCGTGGAGAGTTGTAGAGCGTCGTCAGATCGTCGTCGCGAGATGGAAACCTCGTCGTGCAGCTAGACGGGTCTCGGGTCAGGTTACAGTTCTGTGATGGGTTCATCTCGTCACTGAAGCGCTGCTCTCCCTCGTGGATGCCGTTCATGATGGTCGGAAGGCCCGTGAACATGCTCACTCGAGACGGCCAGGTGTAGCCCAGCGACACTGAATGGGCCTCGGCGAGTACCTGGGCGCCGCGGGCGTTGGCATTCAGCCACTGGATTCCAGCCAAATCTTGCGGATAGGCGACTTTCATGAAAGCCATACCGTCGAGGCTGCGGGGCACGCTGTTCTCAGGCAGCCATGCGGATCGATAGTCCTCGCGGTTGATGGTGCCGCCGAACGTGTAGATGGCGCTCGCGGCCATCAACGCGATGAAGCTGAGCGTCCATATGGGGTAGTAGTTGAGGAGTGCCAACGGCCGCCGCCACGGCGCGGAGCGAGAAGACTTCGACTTCGTTGTTTCAGCCTCTTCAACCAGAGCGGTCAGTGACTCGGCAGCCGGTTCCGGTTCGCCATTCGCGCCGTCCGCGGAACCGAGACCGCCCTCTTCCATGTCAGAGGGATAGACGTGTCCGGGGAGCGATGCACCAACGGGTTGTCCGACAGCTTCCGGTATGTGAAGCCGCTCCAAAGGCACAGCGCTCATTAGCGTATGGCCATCGCCGTGCGCGGCGCCCGCTTCTGAAATCATCGGAGATCCCGCTTTGCTTGGGGCGGGCGTTCGGGCAATCAGCCGGTCCATAAATGCGTACGTCATGGTGGCAGCGCAGACCGCGTACAGAACCCAGGATTCGTTATAGAACTTGAAGACGGTGTTCATACGGAAATCCCGGCCACCGGCCAAGAAGTCTTTGATGAAGAAAATCTGCGTGCCGGCCGATAGTGCCAACGGCAGGAACAGAAGAACGCACGCGAAGACTTCGGCGCGCGTCAGGCGATGTGCCAAGCGCGCGAGCAGCAAGAACGCGAGTCCCATCACCGCAATGAGAAACGCCAGTAAGTAGTAGCCCAAGAACGCCAGCCCACCGGCAACGATGGCGAACCCGACGAGCAGTGACGGATCGAGGATCGGCGCCTGAGGGCTCAGCATCCTTCTGGCAGATCGCCCGGCGTGAATGACCCGCACCAGTCGATCGCGATAGTAAACGGCAAATCGAAGGAATAGGCCCCACCGCTTCACGGCTCGCGCCAGGCCGGCGTCGCGAAGCAAAAGCAGCAAAAGGTAGGACACGATTATGAACAGGAAGAGGCCGAAATGCTCCAGGTAGAGACGCAGCGGAGTAACGAGGATGTCGTGCGCATCGGAAGCCGTTATGTCGGGGCCAAGGAGCTGTGGAGTGATGTCCCTGGTGAGGCCTAGACCGGTCTGGAACACGGTCTGATAGCCGAG
>DHWR01000100.1:0-341 GCA_002413265.1 Chloroflexi bacterium UBA5177 | reverse complement strand
ACAGGACGGATGAGAAGGCGTGGAGAAAGGCGCCGAACTGCGAAATATGAGCCGACGCCGGCGCCTACACCGGCCAGGATCAGATACGTCGGGAAGTCCCAGGGATTGACAACTGCGATGGCTCCCAAGATAAGGCCGCCGGTCAGCATAGCCGCGAGTGCCTCCAGACCTCTATATCGCGTTCTGGCAAGGCAGACGGCAAACGCAATGGCCGCCGCGGTGATGGGATAGGCGATGAGGTGGGGATGAAGGTCCGCGAACAGATAGGTGAAGTAGGGAAATTCGGCGATCGAGGCACCGACGGGCGGCAGAATGCGCGTCGGCTCCCAGAAGTCGATTTG
>DHWR01000301.1:2508-2869 GCA_002413265.1 Chloroflexi bacterium UBA5177 | reverse complement strand
GCGGGTAATCGGCATTGACGACGTATTCGCGCAGTTGGGTTAGCTTCTTGTCCCGTGCCACCGGAGCAGCCGACATGTCAGCCCCCTACGTTCTTCGCTTAACGTAGCACAATGGCGTGCCGGCGAGCGCCTTTCGGATGCCAGCGCGCTGCACGAAGCTTCTGTCCGCGGTCCTGTGTAAAGCTGTTGGCGTAGGCCACCCAGATGGGCCCGCGGGCGCGATATTCGGCCTCCAGGATACTGACACGCACCGGGTCGATGCTCTCCCAGATATGCTCGACGAGCCGGTCGAACGTGCCGACCCAGTCCGGGCCAGAGGCGCGTGCCGGCGAGAATCCGTCGAGGAACTCGACGAGCTCCT
>DHWR01000301.1:0-2258 GCA_002413265.1 Chloroflexi bacterium UBA5177 | reverse complement strand
TAAAAGCGGCAACTGGTCGCAAACTCCTCAGGCTCGCGGTCGCCGTATTCCACGTCCATACCGTTCACGCGCACGGTTGGGCTGCCGAAGAAGCGTTTTGCTTTCGCCTCTTCGTATTCGCCAATTGAGATTACTTCGACGTCTGCGGCCTGGCTGCTCTCGGCGATCGCTTCGTCGACGATCGCGCGGGCCTGATCTTTATGGGAGCAAGAGGGGGAGACGTACAATTCAACCTTCATTGGGCAGGCGCCTCGTTCGCTGGAAGTGGGCTCAGTATACATCGCTCGTTTTATGAGAAGCGGCTTACCATGTCCTGTATCGTGCGGCGTAGTTTGAGCCGTTAGCGTGAGGTCAATCAATCGATGGGGTTTGGGTAAGGTAGGGTCGGTAGCTGCCATTGCTCGCTCATGATTGCAGACTCCAACGGGCGCCGATGCCGCCAGTCCTCCGTTTGCAAGAGTGGCTCTTGCTCGAATCGCTCCGGAAATCCCATGCACAGATAAGCGACCGGGATAACGTGTGGCGGGATCGCAAGAATTTCGCGGAGCCAGGCCGTCTTCAGGATGCTCACCCACCCCACCCCGAGCCCTTCAGCCCGGGCCGCAAGCCACAGGTTCTCCACGGCCAGACAGGTGCTGTAGACGTCCGTTTCCGGCATGCTGTTGCGACCCAGCACCTCCCCACCACGGGTTGGATCACAGGTGATGCAGAGGTTGAGTGGCGCCTCCAGAATGCCTTCCAACTTAAGTGACAGGTACTGCGAGCGACGCGGCTCATCATAGAAGCAGGCGGCGGCCTGACGTTCCCGCTCGAATAGCTCCTTCACGCGCCGCCGTGTCGCAACAGACCGGATGACAATGAAGTTCCATGGCTGCATAAACCCCACCGATGGAGCATGATGCGCCGCATTCAGCACCCGTCGCAGCACCCTGGGAGCGATCTCCCTGTTGCGGAAGCGCCGCACATCCCGACGCCGATAGATCGCTTCGAAAACTGCTTTCCGGGCCGGCTCGGGAAAGCGGCCGCCAAACAGTTCCTCGTGTTCTTCTCCCCGGGACAGGCCATCCGGGTCGCACATTCAAGTCACCCCTTGCTCATGAAAAAGCCCTCGGCGCTTATCCACCGAGGGCTTCGAGTCCGTTGGTATGTTTAGCCCAGCGTGGATATCATGACCGACCAGCCTGCCACGGGCAATTCAACCCCTAACCTCACCATAGCCGCGACCGGTTGAGCGCGGAGCAAACGCTGGACGGGGTGTCGCGAATGACCGTTTGGACTTCCCTCGGCGTAACCCGGCTTCCGCGACGCGACAAACCGCGCTACTTGTTGCCGGCCAGAGCAATGCCGTTATCAAAGCCCGTGGACGAATTAACAGTTCGTGTGTACAGCGCATCACAGACGCCGGCCATCGCGATGCTAAGATTGCCGGCAGAGTGAATAGGAGAACAGGCATGTACACCGATGTGACAGAGGTCCTTCTACTCCGCGACGATCATGGTCGGTACTATGTCTTCTCGCGCGAGCAGTTCGAACAAAGCCGCGTACCAGAGGATCAGGTCCCCGAGTTGGAACAGCAGCTCACGGATGGCGACGTCCGCGGTTATTTGGCCGCGACCGCTCCGGTGATGCCGGGCAATAATCTGTCCCTCACATTCACCACGGTTGGCGTAGGATCCCTCACGCCGTCGCCGCGAGACGTGGCCACGGGGCAGGCCGCGGGCAGGCGGCAGTGGACCCCTATTCGTGTTGCTTAATAGAGCGCATGACACGTAATAGTTGCGGAGGAGCCGGCCCCGCGTGCAGGCCAGGCGTGAGATTAAGGAGAACAGCGGTGAGCGAAGAGGCAATCACCCAGGAGCAGATGGAGGCATTTGTGGAGAAACTTAACGGCTTCATGGCTACGATCAGCGAGCAAGAGCAACGATGGTTGGCCTCGTTGGTTACCAGCGCCGACGGCAACCAGAGCGTGCAGGGCTACCTTTTCACGGCTCCGATCAGCCTTACGGTGGTACCGTCGCGTCCAGCCTCAGGACCTGCGGTCAAACCGAAGGGCGGGGACCAACCGATCAAGTATTTGGAGTTCCAGTTGAAGGACGCCTATATTTCGCAACCGGCGGCTCTGAATTGAACATCGGAAGGGGCAAAAGTCCTTCAAGGGGTCATAACCCGCTGCACCGCTGAGTTTATTGCAGCTTGCTCTAACCAGCCACGGCACGATGGCTGCAGAGAGCCGCAGGCTCACCGCGCTTCGTGGTGTG
>DHWR01000139.1:35948-41597 GCA_002413265.1 Chloroflexi bacterium UBA5177 | reverse complement strand
ACCTTTCCCCTCCCGCGCTCGAGCGCAGTGCGGCGGAGGACGCATCCACATTGCTCGAGGATGAGCACTCCGCGACCCAGGACTACGAGATCGAGGATGAGCTGTACAGCGTCTTTCTCGATGTCTTTCCAGCGCCACCTCAGCTCATCATCGTCGGCGCGAGTAACGCTGCGTCGGCGCTCTGTTCGTTTGCGGCGCGTGCCGGTTACCGCGTCATCGTCTGCGATGCACGGGCGGCATTCGCCGTGCCCGAGCACTTTCCTGAGGCAAATCAAGTGCTGAAGGGATGGCCGCAAGAGCTACTGCCCGATCTCTCACTCACCGAGAACACCTATGTCGTTCTGCTCAGCCACGACGCAAGATTCGACCATCCGACGCTCGAGCATGTCCTTCCCTCCCTCGTGCGGTACATCGGAGCGATCGGAAGTTCTCGCACGCAGGCTCAACGTTTCGAGCGCCTCCGAGACGAGGGCTATAGCGACGAGCAGCTGGCGCGAGTACACGGCCCCGTTGGGCTAGACATAGGTGCTCGTACGCCCGAGGAGATCGCCATCGCGATTCTTGGGGAGATGACCGCTGTGAGGCGCGGCGGAAACGGCGGTTTCCTTCGCGATCGAAAGAGCAGGAAGTCCTAGCCGTCCTTCGACGCGCTCCTCTGTCCCACAATCTCCTCCAGTCTGTCGACGGTTTGCGCCAGCACGGCGAACGCCCGATTGACCGGCTCAGGCGTTGTCATATCCACCCCGGCTGCTCTCAACCCATCTATCGGATACACCGACCCTCCCGCTTTCAAAAGGTTTAGATACCGCTCGGCCGCGGGCCGCCCCTCGTCCACCACGGATTGAGCCAGTGAGTTGGCGGCGGAGATGCCGGTAGCGTACTGGAACACGTAAAAGTTCCCGTACATGTGATGAGAGAACTCTCCCCAGGTAATGCCGACGCGTTCCTCGTCGACATGCACCTCATCTCCGTAGCCCTCTCGGAAGAGCTCCGTCATCCGCTCCGTGAGGCCCTCAGCCGTTAGCTCCTGGCCCTGCTCAACCTTCTCGTGAATCTCCAATTCCAATCGAGCGAGCGTCGGCATGATGAAGAAGTACCGATGGAAGTTGCTCATGGCTTCTTCGATCAGAGCCAGCTGGAAGTCTAGGTCGCTGCGGCTGGCGAGGAGATGTGAGCGAACCAAGGCTTGATTGAAGTTCGAGGCAGTCTCTGCCACGAACATCGAGTACTGCGAGTACACGAGGGGCTGGTTCTGCCACGTGAAGTACGAATGCAAAGAGTGACCAAGCTCGTGCGCCAGTGTGCTCAGACTGAAGACGTCATCCGTGTAGCTCATTAAGATGAACGGGTACGTTCCCGGAAACCCGTCGGAGAAGGCGCCGCTCATCTTGCCCTTATTCGGGTAGACGTCGACCCACCTCTCGTCTAGACAGCCTCGCCGTAATGTTTCCACGTACTCGTCTCCGAGCGGAGACATCCCCTGACAGATGAGGTCAACGGCTTCTTCGTACGGAATCTGCGGCGAGCGAGAGCCGAGGGGAGCCCAAACGTCGTACGGATGCAGCTGGTCGACTCCCAACGCCTGCCGGCGCACTCTCCAGTAGCGGTGCCAGGTAGGCAGATTTTGCCGAAACGTGTCGACGAGATTGTGGAACACTTCGAGCGGGATGTTGTTTGGAGCAAGCGAAGCCTCGAGCGACGACCCATAGTGGCGTACTCGTGCGTTGAAGACGTCCCGCTTGATACCGGCGGACAGGCACGCGGCCATCGTGTTTTGCATGCCCCGGTGCCCGTCCGTGTAGTTCTCCCAAGCCGTTCTTCGAATCTCACGATCCTCGCTGTTCAGCAGATCGTGGTAATTTCCCTGCACAAGCTCTATCTCTCTTCCGTTGGAGTCCCGTGCAGGCCGAAACTTCAAGTCCGCATCCGTCAATACGCCGTGAATTGAGGTTGCCGTGCCGAAGGGATCCTGAGCGAGTCCCAGCACCTCTTCCACCTCTGCCGAGCGAACGTGCACCGCCTCCCGGAACAGATTTTCGATATAGTGGCCGTACACTCTGAGGCGCGGCTCCTCTTCCATCAGGCCTTCGATCCGCTCCCTGCCAATCGCTAACACTTCCGGTTCGGCGAACGCAGTCGAAGCAACGGCCTGTCCGAAGAGCCCGCGGGCACGACCGAACTTGGCTACGCCTCCCTGATTGGTCGTGTCGACGCTGTGGACGCCCGTCGCATACACATAAATCTTTCCGACCGCACGAAAGAATTCGTCGGTGGCGTCAAGGTATTCAAGAAGAACGCTTGCCCCCTCCGCGAGGCGGCCCCGAAAACTCGAAACGATAGGAATCTGTCGCTCCACGTCCGCGATTGCGGCTTCCCAGGTGCCGTCATCGGGAAACACGCTCTGCACGTCCCAGGTGCGGTTCGCCCGGAGCTCGCTCCGTGCTGGAACGCTCTTCGGCATCGGCTACCCCTTCAGATTTGGCTGAAACGTTGCCTCTTTATACACGGGGAATATCCGCCCTGTTGTCACGCGCCCATGTCGGATGCGCGGTCACCTATGTATCCAGGCGCTTGAATTTTCGCTCCCCTACTCGTTACACTTTAGTGCGCCGCGGGGTAGAGCAGTGGCAGCTCGTCGGGCTCATAACCCGGAGGTCGTAGGTTCGAATCCTACCCCCGCTACCATGAACTGACCTGCTTAGGCAGGTCAGTTTCCGTGTATAGACACTCTCCTTATGCCCGTAATCACCGTTTCGCGTCAATACGGAAGCATGGGCGACGAAATCGCTCAAGCCGTGGCGGAGAAGCTCGGCCTCAGACTCGTGGCGCAGGACATGCTCAGTGAGGTCGCCCGACGTCTCGGCGTTACCCAGTCTCAACTCTCGGAGAGGGACGAACGAGACAGCAATCTCGTTGCGGATCTCGTTCGCACCATGCGGAGGCTCTATCCGGCAACCGTCCTCCCGAGCCGACCTGATGAGGGGCTCGAAGTCGACGAAGCTACCTACCTGCAGGTGACCCGCCAGGTTATCTGGGAGATCGCACGGAACAGCGACGCGATAATCGTCGATCGCGGCGCCGCTTTCATACTCGAGAGCAACCCAGATGTACTCCACGTGCTCCTGGTCGCGCCGTTGAGTCATAGGATCGAGATGGTGATGGCCACCGAGAAGCTCGACCAGCGCCAAGCGCTTCAGAAGATCAAATCTGCGGACTCCAGCCGAAGCAAGTACATTCGACACTACTATCGCGCCAAGTGGCTCGACGTCGGTCATTACGACTTAGTGCTGAACACTGCGCACTTCTCTCAGCTGGCAGCCACCTCCCTCATCTGCTCTGCCGTTGCAGCAGACCGGGACAAGCCGACTCCAAAGTCATGAGTGTCCCCCCACACCGGCCCGCGGCACGTTCCCTGCTAAAGGAACTGCAAGCAACCGGCGAGATTAGGGGAGGACACCGATGGCGCTCCTACAGATGCTCGGTGAGGAGGAGATCGCCGAAGATCGTATTCAGGAGTATTTCCGCGATCTGTATCGCGTGGTGTGCGTTGGCGAGAAGCCGTCGTCCTTAGATAGAGCCGGCGGCATGGTTCGCACCACCTACGTCGTGGACTGGGAGCAGCTCGTGCATCTCCTCGAGAGCTACATGGTTTTCGGAGAGGACATCGTCGAGGTGGCTCGCATGAGTCCTGACGAGGCGAGACTCTTCGAGATAACGGGAAACAACCTGCCCGCGCCCTGTCGAGCTTGAGCCGTTTCAAGCCTAGGTTGATGTCAGCCGTTTACTGCGTCCTGGAAAGCTCTGTTTTCAGAAAATCGATGGGCTTGATCTCAGTCGGGTCGGCGCCGTTGAGCAACGCCAGGTAGTAGCTCACATAGTCGCCCAATGAGATAAGGGTAAATATCTGGGCAAGCCTTCCGGTTCCCGAACCGCTAACAGTCTGATGAGGCACCCCAAACTGATCCATGAGCCGCCCGGTGACCTGCATCCTCAGGCGTATTCGGTGCGAAAGCTGCGGGCTATCCAGGACAAAAACCTGCATGCGCTCCGACAGATTTGACGGATATCCATAGCCGACAATGGCATTGTGGTTGAGCTCTGAGAACTCTTCGAAGAACGCCCATTGCTTGGAGTTCTCATTCACCTGCGTCTTCCAACGGCGGGCGCCCGCCGCGAGAAACTCTGAGCCATATACGACCACGACCTTGCCAAACGCAGCTCGAGCCATTTGCTTCGCCGGGTTTTGGGTTCGTGGAACTTCTCCGCTCCACTCGTTTCGAACCGAACGAACGCGCGCGATCGCTTCCCTCATGAGCGCCTCTTGGTCGGGGAGAAAGCCCAAGCGCGCCACGATGCCTACGAGCGGAGTAAACAGGTACCCGAGCGTGGCTCGGGGCTGCGCATCATAACTGAAGGTCAAAGTCGGGACGGACCAATCAGTGGCCTGCTGCAGAACACGGCCCCCGGTCGTGACGGCAATCAACCGGGATCCCCTCGAGTGCGCCTCGTTCATGGCTGAGAGCGTCTCCTCGGTGTTCCCAGAATAGCTGGCGATGATCACGAGCGAGCGCCGGTTCACGTACTGAGGCAGACCATAGCCGCGCCAGACCGATATTGGGATGGGCATGTCGGCAGCCGCATAGGCTTCGAGCAGCGAGCCGCCGATCGCCGAGCCGCCCATGCCCGCGACGACGACATTCTGCACCCTCCCTAAGTCTTCTGGTAGAGCCATTGCTTGGGACAGGGCCCAGGCATCCGCCATCTGGACCGCGAGATCATTGACTCGCCGGTACATGTCGTCCGGGTCCAGCGACGAGTAGGAAGCTGGATCGTCCAGATCGATATCAGGCATTTGAAGCCGCCTGGACCTCCGACCGGTTTACGGAGAGAATCACTGCCGCCGGCCGGATGCTCTTGACCAATTCCACAGGAACCTCAAAATCATGTGGAAAGACAGCGCCTTTTTCCACCAGCAGGATTGTCAATCGACGTGTCTGATCGTCGAGCGTCACGGCCCGAAGGTGCCCGAGGTCACCATCCGTCGAGTAGACTTTCGTCTCCAGCCCGAGCACCTCGTCCGCAGAGCGGATCCTGGGAATCTCCTCGAGTACCGGTGTAAAAGCTATAGATTCAATGCCCGTAGCTGCCCCAACTGGCGGCACGTAAGGAAGATCGATCGGTTCCTCCTCCAAGTCCGCTGCGTTGTCTGCCGATGGCGGAGGCGCTACGTTCACAATGTCCTCGTACTCGCTCAATTGCTCGTATTGCTCGGCCGAAAGTGCGACGATCACGGCGTCATCGTCCGAGGAATCGACGGCCTCCAAGGGCAGCAGTACCGCGCCCTCGCCCCATCGCGCACCCTGGACAACCAGATCCCGGACTTCCAGCGTATCGACGTCACAAACGACCTGCTGCAAATGGCCCAGGGTGTCGCCGTCTCGCTGCTCCACGGTGACGCCGAAGTAAAGATCCATAACGCCACGCCTCCCAGATTCCTGCGCTGTGTCCCATACTAACCAGCGTTGACCCTATCGAATTTGGTTGGTAGACTTGGCCGAGCCGGCTTCAACAGCCGGCTCACGTCTTGGAAACCATCCGAGCCAAGGAAGGCAATGGGTTCCTGGTGTGGAGAGGTCGCCTAGTCCGGCC
>DHWR01000139.1:1211-35790 GCA_002413265.1 Chloroflexi bacterium UBA5177 | reverse complement strand
CGGAGAGGTGTCCGAGTGGTTGAAGGTGCCGCTCTCGAAAAGCGGTGTGGTTAATAGCCACCGTGGGTTCGAATCCCACCCTCTCCGCCATTCTCATCCATTCCCAATCTTTCCCCAACCTTTCCTGAAGGTTAGCTCTGCATACTGCTGCTGTAATCGTTCTTTGATGAGAGGTAGTTGATGACGAATCGTGCACGCTTGGGAGCAGGCAGCGTACTGCTGGTGGCCCTTCTGGCGCTAATCTTTGGGGCCGTCGCCGGGGCCGTAGCCGGATCCAGAGCAACCGGCAAAACCGTTGAGATCAAACCGGCGCAATCTGCGGCTACTACGAGTCCCACTGCGCAGCCGGCATCGGTGAGTACGGGCCCCATTGACTGGTCCGGCATCGCCAAGCAGGCCGATAAAGCCGTGGTCACGATCATCAATCAACAAAAGGCCCAGCAGGGATTGTTCGGAACGGTTCCCGGAGGTACCGCCGAAGGAAGTGGGTTCATCGTCAACACGAACGGTGACATAGTGACCAACAATCACGTGGTTGACCAAGCTCAAAGCCTGACTGCCGTTTTCTACAATGGGCAGAAGGCTTCCGCGCAGATAATCCATACCGATCCCCTGACCGACCTGGCCGTGGTTCGCGTCGGTGCCAAGGTGCCCGGCGTCCTTCACTTCGGCAACAGCAACGCGCTTCAACCGGGACAGCCCTTGATGGCCATCGGGAGCGCCCTGGGTCAATATCGGAACACGGTCACAGCCGGCGTTGTGAGCGCCCTCGGACGCACCATTCAGGAGCCTAACGGGGTTACCCTTCACAGCATGATTCAGACGGACGCCGCCATCAATCAGGGCAACAGCGGCGGCCCACTGCTCAACACACAAGGTCAGGTCATCGGAGTCAACACAGCGATAACTCGAGGATCTTCATCCACAGACATCTTCGGCAACCCATCGTCTGCCGTAGCCGAGGGATTGGGCTTCGCCATCCCCAGCAGCACCGTTGCAAACGTGGCCAACCGGCTAATGCAGAACAAGGCTCCGGCCTTTCTGGGTGTGGTCTTCCACCCAATCACCCAGCAGGATTCGACTTACTACAATCTCCCCGTCGGCGCCTATATCAATAAGCTCTCGCCGGGATCCCCGGCCGCGAAGGCCGGCCTGCATCAGCGCGACATCATCACCAAAGTCGACAATCGGTCGATCGACGACACCTACCCACTCGACCAAGTGATCGCCGAGCATTCTCCGGGCGATGTCGTGAAGCTGACACTGTGGAGAAACAGCAAGACAGTGGTGATCAGCGTCAAGCTAGGTGCCAAGGGCTGATATCCTACCCGACAGCAGTGCGGCCCCCCGCAGCTTCCAGCGAAGCTCAGGGGGCCGTATTTTTCCGTGTAGAGAGAGTCACCGTTCCAGGAGACGGGCTGCTAACCGAAGGGAACGTGCCAGGAAACCGATAGCCTTCGGGGCGTGACGGCGAGGGTCGGCCTGAGCATCACCTGCTTGATGGTTGTCACGGGTTCTCCAGGCACTATCCCCAAGCGCGTCCGTGCGGAGCCGTGACCGGTCAGGTAGTAGAAGGCACCACGAGCGCCTGCTGAAAGCTCCAAAGTGACGCCGTACCGCCCTGCTCCAATGCGGTGCAGCTGTCGGATACCGAAACGACCATTTAGCGGCCCATAGCTCACCCAATAAGTTGCGTGCGGCGAGACCGAACCCACCACCGCCAGAGAGAAACTCACCGGGGCGTTTACCGGAGCCAGCGACTCTGCCCGGGTGGTTCCGGGGAGCAGAAACAAACATCCGGCAATCAGAGCTGCGTAGGTGGCTTTAGCCATTTCGACGGCACCCTCCTCTTCGGTACAACGTCAAATGGCACGAACCGTGCCAGAAGTCTGGGGCATGGAAATTGCATTCCGGGAAGTCACAGTCGGAATGTGGGGGGGGACAGCGATGCCGGAAGACCGCCGCCTTGCTACCGGACCCAGGAATACCCGGAGGGACCTTCTACATCAGTACGTCCGATTACAGCGCGAGCTGGTCGACGCCGATCCCGCTTGGGGCGCTTACGACGTCACCATTCAGGCGTTTCGACAGATGGGCTACAGCTTGATTACGGCGGGTTACGAAGAGGACCTCGACCGCCTGCTGCGAATCAGAGTTCTGGATGGGGGACGTTCGTCACCAGCGCCACGCTCGGACCGAGAGCCACCGCTCGAGCTTCATGTCTTGGAATGCAAGCGTCTCTGACAGGTCCCTAAGCCTTGCAGTGAACCGGCCGCTTTCCCTTTAACTTCTTGCAGCTTTTGTGTTTGGGCCTCGGTGTAGCCGTGGCACGCGGACGAGGTGTCGCCGTGGGCGTCGCAGTCGCGGTTGCCGTTGCGGTTGGGGCCACCAAAGCAAATGTGGTCTCGCCCCAATCGTACGGAGTGCCCAGCAAATACTCTCCCGACGGCAGATACGGAAAACGCACGGCACCTTCGGCGGAACCCTGAGCGTTCGAAGGCCCCGTCAGATACTCGCCGAGTACCCGCCCCTCCATGTCGGCGTAGACGGTCCACAGGTACCGACCCGCACCGTAATGCTGGTACGCGATTTCCGTTGGGATATCCGGTGCGACCGGGCTGCTCACGCTCAGATACGAGGCATTCGGATGTTCCCTCACCCAGAAGACCGCACTGACCTGTCCATCGCCCGTCGATATCGAGTATCGTCCCGCCGTCCAAAAGGGGTAACCGTACTCCTCCGGCCACGCAAACGCGGTAAAGCTGCCGTCCGGCTGTGTTTGCACCTGGAAAATGCGGCTGCCGTAGCCGCTGGCCAGGGTCAGAACCAGGTTTACCGTCTGACTCGCCGGAAATCCTGTGCCCGTGAGAATGAAGGCCGACGAGGGGGACGGCAGATCGAGTCCCGCGTACAGGTGCGGATTACCGTCCCCCACCGCGAAGCTCGCGCTAATGCTGTGCAAATCCGGAAGCGCGATCGCCGCTCGGTACACTCCGAATTCCCAGCCCGAAAGCGGAGGTTGTATCACTGCCTGGAGCCTCCCCGCGCCCTCTGTTTTTCCTTGCAGCACCATCTGCCCCCCGTCCGGGCCAAAAAGCACGATCGTTACACTCGCGTTGGCCTGCAATTGGCTGGCTATGAGCGTCCGCGACGAAAAAAGGTCGCCCGGGGACACCATGAAACTCGCCGACGCGGGCGGTAGGGGAGGCGGCGAAGGCTGCGCGAGCGCTTGAGCGCAGGGAAGGACCGCAAGCAGGCAGAGGGCCGCCAGGAGTCTGGATCGCAAGTGAAAGCCTCATGACCGAAGAAAAGTTTCAGGCATAAGGTTACATGAGGCGCCTGGCGGCGTGCCTCGCTCTTCTGAACGTCTAAGCATGGCGTTCACTATAGTGGAAGGCGCCAATTTCGATAGATGTGAGGGTGACGATTTGGGGGAGAAATTCGACGAGCTTAGCCGCAAGCTCCGGGAGATTCGAAATCTTCAAAAAGCGGCTTCCGTACTTACCTGGGATCAAGAAACGAAAATGCCGGCTGGAGGTTCTCGGGCCCGAGCTGAACAGCTTTCGACGCTCAGTCACCTCACCCATACGATGTTCACCGCCGACGCCATAGATGAGCTGCTTTCCTCGGCTCGAGAAGAGATCCAAGATCTCCCTTACGAAAGCGACGATGTCTCTTTGCTCCGAGTGGCTCAAAGGGACTTCGACCGGAGCAAGAAGGTGCCGGCTGATTTCGTCGCCGAGCTGACCAGACATGTTTCTCTGTCACATCACATCTGGGTCCAGGCACGGCTCGAGGATGACTACCCCACATTCGCGCCCTTTCTTGCCAAAACGCTGGAATTGAGCCGACGGCGAGCGGAATACCTCGGTTACCAGGAGAAGCCTTATGATGCGTTGCTCGATCTCTTTGAGCCCGGATTTAGATCCAGCCAGGTCGCACAAATCTTCGACAAACTGAAGGGCGAGCTGATTCCTCTGGTGCAGGCTATCGGCGAGAGAGCAGACCGCGTGAGCGACGAGCCGGTCCATCGCTCGTTCGACGAGGCCAAACAAGAGAAGTTCGGAGTCATAGTCGCCGCAGCGATCGGCTACGACTTCTCAAGGGGCAGACTGGACCGCGCGGTACATCCCTTCGAAACGTCCTTCTCCCGCGACGACGTGCGTATAACCACGCGGTTCGAACGAGACTTTCTCAGCCCATCGCTCTTCGGCACGATGCACGAGTCCGGCCATGCAATGTACGAGCAGGGAATCGGAGAGGGCCTGGAGGGGACACTGCTTGGCAGGGGGGCCTCAAGCGCTCTTCACGAGAGCCAATCACGTCTCTGGGAAAACGTCGTCGGTCGGAGCAGGCGTTTCTGGCAGCACTTCTATCCTCAGCTTCAGGAGACCTTCCCCGAAGCTTTGCACGACGTCGACGTCGACGCTTTCTATCGAGCCATCAACAAGGTTGACCCGTCTCTCATTCGCGTTGAGGCCGACGAGGTGACCTACAGCCTTCACGTGATGCTTCGCTTCGAAATGGAAATGGGCCTACTCGACGGCACGATCTCGGTGGAAGAGGCTCCCGACGTGTGGAAGGAAAAGCATCAACTGTACCTCGGAGTTGCCCCTCCCAACGACCGACTTGGCATCCTTCAGGACATCCATTGGTCCAGCGGGTTGCTCGGCTACTTCCCGACCTACGCCCTCGGAACCATGCTGTCGCTGCAGCTCTACAACTGTGCGCTGCAAGCTCATCCTGAAATCCCTGATGAGGTCGAGCGCGGCCAGTTTGACACGCTTCGAACATGGTTGACGAGCAACGTGTACCGTCACGGGAGAAAGTTTGAGCCACTCGAACTGATAGAGCGGGTTACCGGCCGGCCGATCGAGACCGAACCGTACGTCGCCTATCTAAAAGAAAAGTTTGGAGACATGTACGGGCTCACCTCACCGTCCACTTAGAGGAGCCGCGGCAGTTTGCCGGCACCAAAGCTTCCGGTCTTGCATTTCCTCGCGGTGAGCACCCGCTTCAGGTTTCGAGTCGGCTGATTGCGCCATCCGGGAGGATGGCATGAACTCCGCGGACTCCGTTCGCGATCTGGGTCACGTGCAGGTGCACGACTAGACTCGCCAGCGCCATCGCTTCGGATCTCGGGAGGTCGTACTTTCCCTCGATGCGCCTAACCATCTGGTCCAGCGCGGACGCCGCGGCGGTGTCGAGGTCATAGCCGAGACCGAGAGTGATATACCCTGCCGGCGTTTGCGCTTCCGGAAAGGCCACCGCCTTATGTTTTCTAACGCTGAACGTCAGCTCGACGCGTTCCATTGCGCACTCAATCGCGGTGTTTGAAGCCTCTCCATCTCCTTGCAGAGCGTGGCCATCTCCAACCGAAAACAGCGCGCCCTCAACTTCAATTGGAAGCCATAACGTCGAGCTCGAAACGAGAAGTCGGCAGTCGAGGTTCCCGCCGACTCTTCTGGGAGGTCCTGTAGGAAGAGGGCCGTCCTCGTCTGGCGCGTTGCCCATGACTCCCATGAAAGGCGCGAGGCGCAACTGAATGCCCAGACCATCCATGTCGGTCGCCGTTCCTGCGTCCGCATCGAGCTCCCAGCCAATCGAGACATCCTTGCGAACGCGAAGGTCGTACGCCATCCACGGACGCGGCCCGGCCCAGGTCCAACCAATCGGGCCGGGCCGGATCTGGCCAATCTGTACCTCGAGGATGTCGCCTGCTTCGGCCCCCCGAACTCGCACGGGTCCGCACAATGCGTGGCCGCTGTCTCGCTCTCCGTCCTTCTCAACCTCGAGAGCCGTGCCGCCACGCCTTCGCACCTCCTCACCCCAGCCGGCGTCCAGGGTATGAAAGATGATGGTGTCGCCATCGTCGATTTCGAGCACGGGGGAAAGGTTTGAGCCGAAGCAGCCGTGAAGCGTTCGACGCTCCAGCGGTAGGTCGTGCGTGGTCATTGGCGCAGTCTATCAGGCCACCGAAGTCAGATTGACTCTCGTTCGTAATGTCATAATCGGCGTAAGAGAGCCCAAATGCAGGCCGATACTCAGCGCACTAGCGTCGTCAATCGAGCGGAAGCCGAGATCGCAGCCAACTATCATGCTGCCTTGCAGGGCGACCCAGGCCTAGCGGCCCGCTCGTACGAACAGCTCGTCCGAAAGCACACAGATCACGGACTCAAGTTCAACGACCGGCTGTTATGCAATGTCTTGAGGCCGCGCTTCCTCTCCGAGCAACGGCTCGAGGCCCTGCGCAGAGTCAGCGCGACTCTGGCCGCTCTATTCGAGCGCGCGGGCACCCACCTTCTCGCGTCGGATTCGCGTCTTGATTTGGTGTCCGCGTCCGACGACGAACGTGAGATCTGGTCGATCGATCCTGGATACGAGGGCCACACCGTCACCTCTCGTCTCGACTCATTCATGGTGGGCGATTCGCCCATGTTCGTCGAGTACAACGCCGAGAGTCCCGCGAGCATCGGCTACTGCGATGTCCTCTCCGAGATTTTTCTGGATCTGCCCGTGATGAAAGCCTGGACAACGACGGGCGACCTGCAGCGATTTCACGCCCGAAAGTGTCTTCTCGAGAGTCTGCTTCGCGCCTTCCACTCCTGGGGAGGACGCGACCCATCGATTGCCATCGTGGACTGGCAAGATGTTGCAACCCGGCGAGACTTTGAGCTGTGCGCCGAGTACTTCATACACGAGGGCGTCCCGACTCTCATCGCCGATCCCAGGTCCTTCGAGTATCGGGATGGGACGCTTGCACACAATGGAATCCCTATTAACCTCGTCTACCGGCGCGTCTTACTCCACGAGCTGCTGGCACGTAAGCACGAGGCCGCACCACTGCTTCGGGCATATCGGGATGGCGCCATCTGTCTCATCAACAACCCGCGTTCGAAGCTGCTCCACAAGAAGGGGCTCTTCGCTCTGCTCAGCGATCAGACACTCGGATTGACCATGAGTGAGGAAGAACGTGAGATGGTGGTGACCACCCTACCTTGGACGCGGCGACTGGTTAGCGGCGAAACGACCTATCGAGGCGAGAGCACAGACTTGCTGAGGCTGTTGCTTGCCGGCCAAGATAAGTTCACGCTCAAGCCCGTCGACGACTATGGCGGACGCGGAGTAGTTCTGGGATGGGACTCCACCGAGGCCGAATGGAGCCAGGCACTCGAAGGCGCCGTCGATCGGCACTTTATTGTGCAGGAGCGAGTTACGGTGCCGGAGGCGGAATTCCCCGTGATGCGCGACGGTTCCATGGAGATCGTCCCACTAATAGTGGATACTGATCCACTGCTCTTTGATGGCCGTCTCGGCGGCATATTGACACGTATCTCGGGGAGCCCCATGCTCAACGTGACGGCCGGATCCGGAAGCACCACGCCGACCTTCGTGGTGGGGCGAGGAGACGCATAAGATGCAGACGCGCTTTACCGTCGGCATCGAAGAGGAATTTCAGATCGTCGACCCCGTCACGCGTGACCTGCAGTCCTCCGTGAGCGAGGTTCTGGCCAGTGGACGCGAGCTTCTTCACGATCAGCTCAAGCAGGAGATGTTTCAGGCAATGGTGGAGGTCGGAACCGAGATTTGCGAGAACGTTAGCGAGGCGAGAGGAGAGGTCGTCCGCTTGCGCGGGACTCTCGCCGAAATCGTTGGACGGCTGAACTGTCGATTGGTGGCGGCCGGAACACATCCGTTTGCCCACTGGTTGAAGATGGATGTCACCGACGACGACCGTTACATCATGCTCACCGAACAACTTCAGGAGATTGCGCGCTCAATCGCGGTCTTCGGGTTGCACGTGCACGTCGGGGTCGACGACCGCGACCGATCCATCGAGCTCATGAATGAAGTTCGCTACTTCCTGCCTCACATCCTTGCGCTCTCGGTAAACTCTCCGTTTTGGGAGGGGCGTGACACCGGCATCAAGTCTTATCGGTCGGTCATCTGGGGCAGGATGCCACGATCCGGGATTCCTGATGCATTCACCTCGTGGGATGATTACCGAAGCTTCGTCGACACACTGATAAATACGAATTCGATCGACGAGCCGAAAAAGATTTGGTGGGATATCCGTCCGCACCCGAAGTTCAATACTCTCGAGTTTCGTGTGTGCGACATGCCCACGAGACTCGACGAAACGATCGCTTTGGCGGCGCTCTTCCAAGCCGTGGTGGCAAAGCTTTCCTGGCTCCGCTCTCGTAACCTCGGGTTCCGCGTCTATCAGCGGGCACTCCTCGCGGAAAATCGATGGCGAGCCATGCGCTTTGGTGTCCACGGCAAATTGATCGACTTTGGCAAGGGCATCGAGGTGCCCATGCGAGATCTAGCGCATGAGTTGCTCGAATTCATCGACGACATAGTGGACGATCTCGGCAGTCGCGCGGCTCTTCAGACGGTATACGACATCCTCGAGAATGGGACCGGCGCCGACCGTCAACTGGAAGTGTACCGGCAAACCGGTGACCTGAAATCTGTGGTTGACTACCTGGCTGAAGAAACCCTGCGCGGAGTTCCCGTCACTCATCCAGCGGCCACGTGAACCGCGAATACCATCGCTGGTACAGTCACAGCCTCGGTCGGGACATGGAGCTCCTTAGCTTCGGTCACGCCGGAACCCCCGTACTTGTTTTTCCCACGTCCATGGGCAGGTTCTTTGAATACGAAGACCGAGGTATGGTGGGCGCGCTGGAGAGCAAGATCGATGAGGGATGGATCAGCCTGTTTTGCGTTGACAGTATCGACCAGGAAAGCTGGTACAACCTCCACGCCCACCCTTTTGAGCGAGTCGCGCGCCATCTCGCATATGAACGGTATCTTCTGGCCGAGGTCCTGCCGCTTACGCATCGGCTTCGAGCACGCCCAGAGCACCGAATAATCGCAACAGGATGTAGCCTAGGTGCCTTTCACGCCACCCTGCTAGCCCTACGCCAGCCATCCGAAGTCCTAAAACTAGTTTCGTTGAGCGGCAAGTATGAGAACAGTAGCTTCTTGGACGGACACTCCGACTTCGACTCATACCTGACCAATCCCCTTGCGTTCGTGCCTGGCCTCTCCGAAGGCCCGGAGCTCGAAGCGATCAGAGCTATCGAGCTCAACATCGTAACCGGATCGACTGACCCGCACGTGCTCGAGGCTCGAGAGCTATCGCGGGTACTGTGGGATAAGAGCGTCCCAAACGTGCTGGACGTTTGGGACGGCTGGGTGCACGACTGGCCATACTGGCAACAGATGATCGTGAAATATCTCTAGCTGCACGCGACAGGGAAGGTGGAGCGCAAATGAAGATCGGGCTCCTCGTCGGCAGAGAAGACACATTCCCGCAAGAATTCATCGACCGCGTAAACAACAAGGCCGTGGACGGCATTACCGCAGAAATGGTCAAGATTGGCGGAACTCGCCTCGACCAAGAAGTTCCGTACGCGGTCATCGTGGACCGCATGTCTCACGAGGTTCCCTACTACCGGATATTCCTGAAAAAGGCGGTTGCCGACGGCGCCGTGGTGATTAACAACCCGTTCTGGTTCAGCGCCGACGACAAGTTCATTGAGTGCGTGTTGGCCGAGCGCCTGGGAGTGGCCGTACCGAAGACCGTGATCCTTCCCAACAAGACATACGAGGCCGACATCATCCGGGAGTCGTTGCGCAATCTCGAATACCCGATGCCCTGGGAAGGCATCGCGGAGTACGTCGGCATGCCTGCCGTCATCAAGCCCGCGGTCGGCGGTGGCTGGAGGAACGTGACCATCGTTCATTCTCTGGAGGAGCTCATCGCCGCCTTCGACACGAGCGGTGTCCTTCCTATGATCGTTCAGGAGTTCATTCGGTTCGAGAATTACAGCCGCTGCTTCGTCATAGGCCGGGAACACGTGCTCATCTCGAAATACGATCCCTCACGATCCCACTTCGAGCGATATCGACCTGGCGATACCGGCTTGAGCCCCGAGCTGCACGACCGAATAAACGGTGACTGCCTCACGCTCAATCGCGCACTTGGATACGACATGAATACCGTTGAATTCGCGATCAGGGACGGCATTCCGTACGCGATCGATTTCTTCAACCCGGCGCCCGACATGGACCGGAATTCGATCACACCGGACAACTTCGAGTGGGTAGTGGAGAACATGGCGAATCTCGCGATCAGTTATGCGACGGGGGAGCGGAAAGCGGAACCCGAGCCTAACTGGCATGCGATGCTTCGCGCAGGGCGAGCATAGCGACGTAACCAGGAGCCGAACCCCGGGGTACCATTGGGCCATGTCAGCCCCATCCGGCGCGGATGCAGCCATCGATCTACAAGGCGTCACGAAGCTCTACCCTGGTCCCGTGCGCGCCCTCGACAAGGTCACACTCGAGGTACGAAAGGGCGAGCTTTGTTGCCTGCTCGGTCCCAACGGTGCAGGCAAGACCACCATAATTCGTTTGCTTCAGGGCGCTCTCTCCGCGACGGAAGGCACCGTCCGTGTATTAGGGGCTGACGTTCACGGCAAAGGGCTCATCGAGGCGAAGCGCCAGATTGGCATAGTTCCACAGAGCCCCGGAATGTATCCCGATCTCTCGGTTCGCGAGTATCTGAGCTTCGTTCGTGACCTCTACGGCAAGGGAGACGTCGAACGGACAGCTGTTTCCTATGGCCTGGAAGAGTACATCGATCGGACCCTGTCGACTCTTTCAGGGGGATTTCAGCGGCGGCTGTTGGTAGCCGCCGCCGTTATAAGCGAACCCTCCGTGCTGTTGCTCGATGAGCCGACGGTCGGCCTCGATCCGCTCGCGGCCGCGGATACCAGGCGTCTCCTGCAAGCTGCCATGGCGGGTCGCACGGTGCTGATGAGCACCCACAACTTGGCGGAAGCCGAAGAGCTGTGCAACACCGTGATCATTCTTCGCCGGGGTACTGTGCTCGTCCACGAACGCATCGAAGACCTGCGGCGTCAGGCAGCGCCCCGCGTTCACCTCGCTGCCCGGCAGGGGCAGGAGGTACTGGGCCGGGTTCTCACAGAGTTCAACATGCGATGGACTCCAAACGAGGCTGGCGCGTGGCTTCATCTTCTCGAGCCGGAAGGCGAGATGCCCGACGTTTTGCGCCGGCTCCTCGCCGCGGGAGTGGACGTGTACGAGTGCCGGATCGTCCCGCCAACGCTTGAAGATCTTTTCGTAGAGGTCGTCACACGAATATGAGCCATCCGCTTCGCACGCTCTTCCGCAAAGAAGCGCGACAGATAACCCGATCCAGGAAAACCGTCGCGGCAGCCGCCCTCGTCCCGGCGTTGATGCTGATCTTCGTAACCACGGGCGACATCGTCACCTTGAAGCTCGGGTTCGGGAAGAAGCCGATCTACTTGCTGTCCTCAAGCCACGCGGTCTCAGGTACCTTCTTGCTCCGCCACTACACGCTCCCCATCTTGGTCAGCATCTCGGCGTTGGTGACGCCCTCGATCGTCATGGGTGACGTGCTGTTTGGAGAACGTGAGCGTCGAACCCTCGATCTCTTGGTCGCCCTCCCTGTCTCCGCTTTTCATGTAGTACTCGCAAAATTGCTAGCCGTCTTGCTGTTCGCCGTAAGCGTCACGGTTCCGCTGTTTGCGCTCAACGTCCTCATCGTCCACCTCTTCGGCTACGCCTCGTTCACGCAGACGGTTAGCCTGTTCGAAATCATGCTCTGTGCCATTTGCTACTCGGCTGCGAGCGCTCTTGTGATCGCTTTCGTCGCCGGCGAAGCTCGCGCGGCCAACATCGTGAGTGGCCTGCTTCTCGGCCCGATTGTGCCGCTGGAGGGCCTTATTCTCGGCGGTATCAAAAGCGAGATTGCACTCAGCATCTGCGCGCTGCTTCTCCTCTGCTTGACGGCTTTCTGTCTCACCTGGTCCATTCGACTACTTAGCTTCGAGCGACTGTTCGGAACCGCATGAAGGCCTCTATACGCGATGATTGAGGAGAAATTGCCAGTCGGAGCGGTCTATGCAAGTTCGTGAGGTCATGGGGCCGGTGGTCGGCAGCGCGCGGGCCGACGACCTCCTACGTGACGCGTCCGAGAAGATGCGGTCGCTTGGCATCGATCCATTGCCGGTGACGAGCGGCGGCCGGGTAATCGGCATGCTGACTCGCGACCAAATCATGAAACGCTTACAGCGCGACGGCATATCTGCAGGGCTGTCTCGCGTTGAGGACGCCATGAACAAGAACGTCGTCTGCTGCTTCGAGGATCAGGATGTAGCGGAGGCCGTCAAGGCCATCGAAGCTCACCCGACAGTGGCTGCGGCGGACAGAGTGCCGGTCATCGATCGCGAAGGCCGTTTTGTCGGGATTGCGTCCCTTAGAAACCTGAGGCGGCGCGAGAACGAGCCTGAAGACGGGACGACCGGAGTCCAGGCAGTCAGCTCAGTAGACGAGCTGGTCAACTTCGAGGATGACACCGTCGATTACATGAGCGATGCCTCGTTCCCGGCAAGTGATCCTCCGCAAACCAGTCCGCGAGGCGACCCGGCCGAGGAGGGCAGGGGTCCTCCTAAGTAACGTGCATCATTTGCTTGGCACTTACGGCTATGTTCTTGCTTTCGTCCGGACGATGGACTCGTAGGTAGATCTCATCGATTTCTTACCGGTCCTTGCCCTATTTGATTTCTCGACTAGCAACCTGACCCATCTCCTGGACCGGTGGGGATATCCGCTTGTCGCCGTGTTCGTCGCTATTGAGTCGAGCGGCATCCCCTTTCCTGGCGAAACCATGCTCGTCACTGCAGCGGTGTACGCGGGGAGCGGTCACCTATCCATTGCCGGGGTTATCGTCGCAGGCGCTTTGGGCGCCATCATCGGCGATAACCTCGGCTACACGGCGGGACGATATGCCGGTCGATCGCTTCTGTTGCGGTATGGGCGCTACGTTCGGCTGAAGGAACATCATTTGGACTATGCCGAGCGCTTTTTTCAGAAGCATGGAGACAAGACGGTCTTCCTGGGCCGCTTCGTCGCGATCTTGCGCGCCTGGGCCGCGTTCCTGGCTGGGACTAATCGAATGCGGTGGCCGAAGTTTCTGTTGTTCAACGCAGCCGGGGGCATTACATGGGCGATTGTTTACGGGATGCTAGGGTACACACTCGGCAACAATTTACCGCTGCTCCGCAGAGTCATTAGCGTGCTCGGAGTTGCCGGAGTTGCGCTGGTGGTATTGATTGGCGGCATTGCATTCGTACTGTGGAAGCGTCGACGGCCGCCCCAGCAGGAGCTTCCGGACGGAAACCGGACTGGGCAAGGCGACACAGGGAATCCTTGACCAATGCCCTCTAGTCTGACTATCTTCGTCGCCAACTACCTCGTTTTCGCTGAAGCCGTCGCTGCAATAGGCGCGGTTGCGTTTGCTTTACACACAAGGTCGCGAGACGACGCCTGGCGTTGGCTTATCGCGTCTGGTATCACGGGCACTCTGGCGGAGATCCTCACGCAGCTCGGCGGATCGCTTTTCAACGATCCTCGGCCTTTTGCGGTCGGGCATTTCCGTCCGCTGATTCCACACGTCGCCGACAATGGATTCCCGTCCGATCATGCGCTTTTGGCCGCCTTTCTTGTCGCGTGCGTGATCTTCGCGCGCGTGTGGCGCACGGTACTCCCAGTGGCAGCTCTCGCCATCCTAGTTGACTGGGCAAGAGTTGGAGCCGGCATCCATCACCCTATCGACGTGATAGGCAGCACTATGTTCGTCGCTCTTGGCGCGATCATCGCGGCATCACTGTCTCCCTTTGTATTCGACTGGCACTCTCGCTACCTGCCGAGCGCAGTTTCAGGTCCCACCGTCCTCTCCCCCGTGGCTACGTCCACGGCACGTTGCCGACTGTGGCAGCGCAGGCGACAGCAACAGCCGAGAGGAGTGAGTCTATGGTTCCGGAGGCTGTGAAGGTGAAACCCGGCGATTGCGTTCGTCTTCTGTCGTGCCTGCAAGACTCGCTTCAAGCCCACCGTGCCGAGGGACATAGGGACAGTTCCGGCATCCATTAGCGCAACAGTAGCCCCGTTGCGCTAGAAACCGAGCCGTCAGGGCTCCTTGCTCATCAAATATGTCGTTGTCATCCACAGTCAAACATCATTGTAAGTTCGCTGCATGCCACAGGCATCTGTGGGATGCATGTCCGTTTGCGCTCCCACCCTCGGCAGGGGAATCGGCAGCCCAGCGAGTACACCGTAGACTGAGAACGCAATGGGCATCCGCGTCAAGAGAGTCCAGGAACCCGCGGCCCAAGACGACGGTTTGCGCGTTTTCGTGGACAGGTACTGGCCCCGGGACGTCGCCACCGAACAAGCCGAGCTGCATACGTGGCTGAGGGATGTGGCGCCCACGCCTGAAGCGATAGCCGGCTGGGCTCACAAACCGGAACGATGGGAAGATTTCAAGCGACGTTATCGAGCCGAGCTGACGAGGCCCAACCTGAACACGGCCATCAGCGATCTCCGCGGCCACGCCTTCGATGGCACCCTCACCCTGGTGCACGGCTCCCGGAGTCACAGTCACAACACCGCCCTCGTTCTCGCCGATTTCCTTGGAGCCCCGCTGGAAGCAGTAGACACGTCACCAGAGCCACGCAACCGCCGGCTCAATCGCGTCCCCTCGGATATGTCATGGTCTTTCTGGCTCGCCTCGGCCGTCGCTCTCATGTCTCCCTTGCTCTCTCTGCTCTTGATCGAATTAGTGCTCGTATACCGATTGCGGGCGCTGCTCGTCCTGGCTGCGGGCATTGGCGTGTTCTCGACGGCGACCGGAATCAGAAACCTGAGGCGTGAGCGCGGCCCGATGAGCCCCAGCACTGACCATGTTCTGAATCAAGGCGAGGGCGAATCGGTCTGGAGAAGCTTCGGCCAATTCCTGCTTCCCATGGTGGCCACGATACTCGTCGTCATCGGAATTCTTGGCTTTGTGGAGCTGCTGAGTTTTCTCGCCCGTGTGCTGCACATGGGCGGATGACGGGCGCTGGAAATTTTCGCCCGTTTGCGGCCATCGCTATAGTGAAAGGTTGCTCGAACAACTGACTGGAGCTAGCTGTGCCGGATAAGCGCGTCGCTCCCTATGGATCCTGGAAGTCTCCCTTCAGCGCCGATGTCGTTGCCTCCGGGGCGGTTCAATTCGGTCAAATCGTATTGGATGGTGACATTCCATATTGGATTGAAGAAAGGGCCCCGGAGGAGGGCCGGAACGTCATCGTCCGGGTAGCGCCCGACGGTTCCACGGTAGACGTGCTCCCCCCGCCTTTTAACGCTCGTTCTCGCGTACACGAGTACGGCGGAGGCGCGTTCGCAGTCGCCGGCGGAATGATCCTGTTCTCGAACTTTGCCGATAACCACGTTTACCGGCTCGAGGGCAGCCGTCCTGAGCGGCTGACCATTGACCAGAACAAGCGCTACGCGGATTTCGAGATAGACCGCGACCGCGAGCGCTTCGTTTGTGTGCGAGAAGATCATTCCGCTCCCGGAGAAGCCGTTAACACGATCGTTTCTGTGCCCCTACACGGTGAGTCCGACGGCGAGATTCTGGCATCCGGAAATGACTTCTATGCCTCCCCTCGGCTCAGCCCCGACGGATCTCGCCTCGCCTGGCTAACGTGGTGCCATCCCAACATGCCCTGGGACGGAACCGATCTCTGGGTGGCGGACGTCGAGGCAGGCGGAACACTTGGCAATGCGGAACAAGTAGCGGGCGGACCTGCCGAGTCTATCGTTCAGCCGGAATGGTCGCCGAACGGGTCCCTCTATTTTTGCTCGGACCGGACGGGTTGGTGGAACCTCTATCGGGCGGCGGAAACAAACGTGGCTGTCGCCCCAGTCGAGGCTGAGATTGGAGGGCCGCTCTGGAACTTCGGCACCACCTGGTACGGAATTTCGTCGGACCATAACCTCGCCTGCATTCTTAATCGACGAAGCGTCCAGGAGCTCGCCGTCGTTCGCCCTCCCATTAAGGACCTGGAAGCGCTCAAAGTTCCCTATACCGGTCTGCGCAACATCGTGGTAGGTGGGGCCTTTGCGGTGCTGCTGGCAGCGTCCCCCCAAGATGAAGCGGCGATTGTCCGTGTGGATCTGCACACGGGTGATATCGAAGTGCTGAAACGGGCATCGGAGACGTGGCTCGATCCGGCGGACGTTTCTACGCCGCAGGAGATCGGTTTCGCCGCGTCGAGTGGCAGCTCGGCCGTAGGGTGGTTCTATCCCCCAGCGAATAGGAGCTTTCAGGGACCGGACGATGAGCGTCCTCCACTCATCGTCATGAGCCATGGAGGTCCGACGTCGGTGAGGGGTCCTGAGCTCAACCCCAAGGTCCAATTCTGGACTTCCCGAGGGTTCGCGCTCCTGGACGTGAATTATCGTGGCAGCGTCGGCTTCGGGAGGCCATACCGGGAGGCGCTTTACGGCCTTTGGGGCGTCGCCGATGTCGACGATTGCGCGTCAGGAGCCACCACTCTGGCGGAGCAAAATCTCGTCGACGCGCAACGTCTTATCATCCGGGGAGGCAGTGCCGGGGGCTACACAACCCTCTGCGCTCTGACTTTTCGGGATGTCTTTCGAGCCGGAGCGAGCAGCTACGGGATAGGCGACCTCGAGATTTTTGTGACTGACACGCACAAGTTTGAATCGCGGTACATCGAACACCTAGTCGGACCGTATCCGGAAAGGAAGGATCTGTACTACGAGCGATCGCCTTTGCACTTCGCCGACCGAATCTCGGTTCCGCTGATCCTGCTTCAAGGACTCGACGACAAGGTAGTTCCCCCCAATCAGGCCGAGATGATGATCGAAGCCCTCGACTCGAAGTGTTTGCCTTACGCGTACGTCGCGTTCGAAGGAGAGGGGCATGGATTTCGCAAAGCCGAGAACGTGAAGAGGGCACTCGAAGCAGAGCTATACTTCTATTCGCGCGTCTTCGGCTTCGAAATTTCGGACACCTTCGAGCGGATCACGATCGAGAACCTTGATACGTGACCATCAGATTGGCCTCGCGCAGGGCGTGCTTCGCACTGTTTGTTCTTACGATCGCCGCGGCTGGTTGCGGCAGCTCCGGTTCTCCGCTCCCCACAGCCACCCCACGTGCGACTGCCGCGCCTCCGCTACGAGCTAACACGGCTAGCCTGGCCGTCGCTCGACGTTTTCTTCGTGCCTTCATCGACGGCAAACGCCACATCATGTTGAGTCTCATGACGAGACGCCTCAGACGCCGCAATCGCACCCAATTCGTCTCTCAGATGCTCAACGTGAGTGGAACACCGGCTAGCTTCGCCGTCGTGCGTGCGCATACCTTTCACGCGAAGTCCGGCCCCTGGACACGAGCCGTGGTCCGAATAGAGCTCGACCACGGCGCCGCGCTGGACCGGTTCGGTCTCGTCAGAACGCCGGCCGGCTGGAGAGTGAATACCATCAAAGTGATCGGGGCGGTGGGGTGACCGAGTTCATCCCAGGCCTAGAGCTAGGTCGGCGCTTTTACCAAGAGGCGGTCCAGCCAATCCTCCACAAGCATTTTCCTGACTTGAAGTACTCAGCTGCACTCATCGGTTCGGGATCCGAGGTGCTCGGCTTCGACACTGAACGCTCGACAGACCATCACTGGGGTCCGAGAGTCATGCTCTTCTTGCAGCGGCAAGACCTCGCCGCTTTGGCTCCGGACCTGCATCGGGTAATGGCCGAGGAGCTCCCCTTTGAAGTTGCCGGCTACGCCACCAACTTTGGTCCAGCGGACGAGATTGGGGTTCGGCTCATGCGTCCCGCGCACGTCGGTCCAATTGCACACCGGGTAGAGATGGATACCCTTGGAAACTTTCTGAACGGCTACATGGGCGTGGCCGAGCCAGAAGCCATGTCATCAGTGGATTGGCTCATAACGCCCCAGCAGAAGCTGAGAACGCTCACTCATGGATCAGTGTTTCACGACGGGCTTGGAGAACTTGAGCGCATACGTGCCGAACTCAACTGGTACCCCGAAGACATCTGGAGGGCTTTGCTTGCGGCACAGTGGGGGCGAATAGGCCAGGAAGAGGCGTTTCCGGGAAGATGCGCCGAGGTCGGAGATGAACTCGGCTCACGCATCATAACAACGAGGCTGGTCTGCGATCTCATGCGTCTCTTCTTTCTCATGGAGCGCACCTACGCTCCGTACAGCAAGTGGTTCGGCACCGGCTTCTCGCGGCTCTCCTGCGCATCAACCGTCGCTCCGGCGCTGTCCGCTGCTCTCGATGCGAACAGCTGGCTCGTTCGTGAAGAGGGACTCGTGGCCGCGTACAGAATTGCCGCCGAAATGCACAACGAGCTGGAGCTTACCGGTCCGCTGCCGACCGAGCCACGTCAGTTCTTCGGTCGACCCTTCAGGGTCATTCGTGGAGGTGAATTTGCATCTGCTCTCGCCAAGGATCTCGAGGACAACCTCTTGTCGCTAGCGAGTCGCGTGGGTGGAGTGGACCAGTGGGTTGACTCGACTGATGTTCTTTCGCATTCCGACGACTGCCGGCGTACTTCTCCCATGTACGAGCGCCAAAACGCTGCATCTTACGAATAGATACCGGAAGGCAACCTGCCGAGCCGATAGCTCCTAAAGAGTTGCCGTGGCGGTGGCCGTCGTAGCCGTGGTGGCCGCCGTAGGACTCGGATTCGGAGTTGGCGTGGCGCGATTCACTTTTGTCTTGCCGCCGATGACCACCGTATGTTCGCGCGGGACGGGCGTGGAGGTTGCGGAGGCTGTACTAGCGGGCTTCGCCACCCAAGCCCCGCCGGCGCCGGTCACCGGCGCGAAATGTAAGAGCGGTCCTAAAGCCGGGAGGGTCAGCGAAGGAGGACGAGTCACGAGAAAGAACGGCACGCCGCCCGCGGGGACAGTCACAGTAATCGCGCTCCGGTTTGCCGGAAGCGTGTCGAGGAGCCCCGCGTCCATGCCGACCGCAATCCCGATTGCGTTGTGCCAGGACAGCCTTACAGATTGAACATTCGTCCCCGTGTTCCACAAGACGACGATCGGGCCCCGCGGCCCGCGAAAGCGCAGAGCGTATAGGCCACCTCTGTTGACCGCGTCGGCCCGAATGAACGTCGCTCCGCGAAGGATTCGGTCTAGGCGTGCGTACGCGAGAAACGCCGGCTTCGCCGAAAGGTCTCTCCGAAGCAGTCCGAAGTGGGCTTCGGGAGACTCGGCCGTATGAGGGTCGTCACGAAGGTCGTACCAAAAGACCCGCGCAACTCCGGAAGCTGCGGCGAGCGTGTAAAAGCGCACCAGATATGCCGCTTGCGCTTCCTCATCGGCACAGAGATCGCAGCCGGGGCCTGCCGGCCAGCCGATCTCCGAAAACCAAATTGGCCGGTGCAATGAGCGCAGCGAAGCCACCTCACGGATCAGCTGCGGTTCGGGGATGTTTCGGTACGGATGAACAGAGACCACGTCGAATCGTCCGCCACTGGCCACAACTCGATGGACGAACCCGAGGTCCACGCCGCTCGTGCCCGCCATGACAACCGTGTCGGTAGGGTCGGCGCGCTTTATTGCCTTGTACGCTTGTGTCAGCAGCTTCGCGTAGTCGGCTGCATCGGGCTCGGGTCTCCAGAACACCGGAAGATCCGGCTCGTTCCAGACCTGCCAGTAGTGGACCCTGCCGCGAAAGTGTCGCGCTACTGCGTAGGCATACTCCGCGAAATCGGAGGACACCGTGGCCAGGCCGGCATGTGGAACCACCCCGTGGTTACCGAATCGCCAGGTGTTGCTGTAGTCCAACAACCCCAGGATGTGAAGTCCAGCGGCACGCTCTTGGTTCACGATCCTGTCGTACGAGCTCCACTGATACGGCTTCCGCGGACCGACGTGCAGTCGGCTTGCCGTGAATTCCTCCCGCACCCAACTAGCACCGAGCACGCGGGCGCGTGCCACGACCAGTCGAGCGACGGCTTCGCTGCGCTGCGTGACAAAAGCTCCCACGCCAAAGACTGACCCAACGCCATGCGCGGAAAAGCTTGGGCTTCGCGAGAGATGCTTTACGTGTGAGCGATCCCCAGAAGCCGACACGCGGAGCGAGGGCGGGAGCAGCGAAAGTAGGACAACACTGCCGCAAAGAGCCCAATAGAGTGCAGCTTTTCGGTACGTTTTCACCCTTCTTGTTGCTCCGCCACACAGATATGCGGACAGTGTAGCGCAGCGAGCGAGAAAGCGCATCGTCAATTTTGACGGTCTGCAGGAGGCTCTCCGTGCCCACCACGCGAGTCGCAGACGGGGCTTGTCGAGTCCCCTGACACGAGGAAGCTTTTACTCGATTGAGCGTGCTCGAAATCCCCGCACTACAGGTAGTTGAACAGGTTTTCGCGCTCCCATTCCGTTACCGCAGTAGACCACCCGTCGGTTCCGTACGCTGGTTCGGATGCGCGGGCTTTCTCGATTTCATGGCGCTTTACGCAGACAAAAAGCTGCACAAACTCTCTTCCGAGATACTCGTGCAGAACGGTGTCTGCCATCAACGCATCAAGCGCGGCGTCGAGAGAAGCCGGGAGCAGAGGAGCCGACAGATCAGAGGTTTGCGACGATCCGGACGGCTCAGGGGGCTCTTCCTCACAGACAATTCCATCGAGCCCCGCCGCCATAACGGCGGCCGCGACCAGATACGGGTTGCTTCCCGAGGCCGGGAGGCGGCTCTCGATTTGAGTCTCCGTTGTCCTGGCTCCTCTGACGCGCAATGACGATGTCGTGTCTTCATAGCCCCACGTGGCTCGGCTCGGAGCGAACCTTGTTCGATATCGCCTGAAACAGTTGACCGTGGGCGAACAGATGGCGGAGAGCGCAGCGGTATGCTTTATCTGTCCGCCAACCCACCATTTAGAGAGCCGAGACAGCCCGTCCGGAGACGCTTCGTCAGCAAAGACATTGGCACCTCCTCGTCGTTCCAGGAGACTGTACTGGAAGTGACCTGAGCTCGGATTCTCATTCGAATAAGGCATGGTCATGAAGCTCGCGGTGTAACCGTGCTTGCGAGCAATCTCTTTCACTGCGTTCTTAAAGGTGAAGGCCTGGTCTGCCGCGTTTACTCCCACCGTCGCCGCGTAGGTGATCCGGAGCTGGCCAGGTCCGTTCGCCGCGTTCGAGGACAGAACATCGACAGCCGCCGAGCTCAGGGTGTCGAGCAGCTCGACCATGAAGGCCCCGTCGAAGTCGTTCGAAAGGCTCCAGTAGAGTTGTTTGCCCTCAAATGCCGGCGACAGCGAAAGCCTGTCCACGAGATACAGGTCGTACTCAAAGGTTGAACGCAGGACGAAGCCGGCATCCGAAAGCCGCTGCACCATCTGGCGCATGATGAACCGAGGGCCGACACTGACGGGCGTACCGTCCTGCCAGGAAGGCTCGGCCAGAACCCGTGCGGTCTTGGGAATCCAGGGAACCGCGCTGAGGGTGCGAGGATCGGGCCACATCACGTGGTCTCCGTAGGCTGATTCGTCGAGATACTCGAGCCCGCTGACCAGATCGCCTTGCGCATCCAGTCCAAGCAAACCGCCGAAAACCGTGACTCCGCTTTCGGCGAAACGCTGGAAATTACGGGTGGTAATGGTCTGGCTTCGACTCATCCCATGGAGGTCGGTCTGTTCGAAACGAACGTAATCATACCCGCCGTCCTCGAAGAAGCCCTCGGCGTTCATGAGACTCATGCGAGATCTGACCTCTTGGGCACAATGCCGGCGCTTTTAGAGTCAAACTATACCCGCATTCTCGCAGCGTCAACTCATTGAGCCGCGGCTCCGCCTTTACTGTGCGCTCTGTGTGGGCTCTGCGGGCGCGTCGGCAGACGTGACACTCCCAGGGTCGTGCTCTGTCTCCTGACGATCGGGCGAAGTGTCGAACCGCTCTTGGCTGGCGGGCTCACCGGAATCGGGACCGTTCAAGGAATCCAGCTCGCTCTCCACGTCTTGCTCAGCAAAATCCCTGGAGCTCGGTCGCGAAAACGATACTGCCTTCGGAAGCGATGCGTCGACTACGTCGCTCACGAGCCTCCTGGCTCGGGTGAGGGGACTCCTTTTTTGACTGGAGTCAAACCGATCGAGTACTTCTCGCAAACTGAAGGTAGCCGCGTTTTCCTCCGCCCACATCTTCAGAATGTCTGTATAGATGTCTCCGGCGGTGCGGCCGCCGGTCGTGGACTTCAGTCCACGTCGCCGGATCTCCAGCATGGTGGGAGTGTACTGTGAGCGGCGCCAGATTCCGGCGGCCTCGCAGAGCGATGTATCGCGCCCAAGTGATCGTTCGAGATACAGCCGGTAACCCTCTACGTGGTGGTGGAGCAAGTGATAGCGCCAGGGTGCCGTGAGCCGCACGCCTTCCAGGCAGGTGTACCGTTCGAACTCCTTCCGAGCGTAATAGGTTAGGTTTACCTCTCCCTCTTTTCGAGGCAAGGCTTCCGTGACGTTTGCGTCCAGGAACTCGATGCCAAGTTCCTTTGCAGCTGCCACTCGGGTGTGTCCATCAATCACGTAGTACCGGCTGCCAAGTTGATACAGCGAGATGGGCGGCAGCACTTCCCCGGATTTCATAATTTTCAGGATCTGTCTAAAGTTGGCCTGCGCGGGTCCTCGTCCGAGAGGGAGGAAGTTGCGGTCGAGCTTGCTTGCCTTTCCCGCGCTTCCCACAATCCTGCGCACTCTTACCGGGCGCACGCCGAGCGGAACACGGGACGTGACACCGGCTTTCGCCGCATCCTCTTCGTAGGATCGGGGGTAAGCGATCGGCGGCACGAGCTACGACCGCAAGCTGATCACGGTCGCGCGCTCAGCAGTCCTGCCGCCAATGGTGAGATCGATGACCACTCGAAGCGACGGATAGGTGCCTCCCGGGACGAAGCTGAAGGCGAAGGTGTGACGGCCGACCGGAGTATCGAATGAAGTTCTCAAGGGGCCGCCCAACGCGCGCCAACCATTTCCTGCTCTGATCTGCAGGGTTTCCCCAAGCTGGACAGGAATGGTGTTGGGCGTCCCGAATGCGGTCCAGTCCGCGCGAACGAAGACCCGCTCTCCTCGACTCGCACTCGTGATGGTTCGGCCTCGCGTATCAACAATACGAAGAGCATTGAAGGCGAAACTGATTTTGCGCGCTGGAGCGCCCATAACTACGAACGAGGTCGAGGTTTTGTGGGTCGTGCTATCCACGGCGACTGAGACTGTCAGCGTGTACTGACCAGGCGCTGTAGGCCGGAAAGATGTGTGCTGCCAGAGATCTCCAACGTCATCGGGGCTCAGGTGCGCCGTCAAGCCTCCGCGGTGCACCACTGCGCCGTTGAGCGTAACTCGAGACCAGATAGCGACGTGCGCAGCGGGCGGCAGGGCTTCGAATTCCGTGTACGAAGAAAGCTGAACAGTTTCGCCGCTTTGGACCGTCTTCAAGACAGGTTGCTTGTGCTGCCAATCGGGCTTGCCCGTGTTCGGCTCCACGCGAACCGCAAGTATGCGAAAAACTGGGGATTCGGATGCTGGGGTTGCGGTTGCAGTATCGACGGGTAGTCCCGCGGTCGCGGTCGCGGTCGGTGTGTCTGCTTCCGGCGTGGCCGTAGCCGCCTGCGGCGTGTCAGTCGCCGTCGGAGTGCCCGTCGGAGTTGGCGTCCCGGGCAGCTGTTCCGCGGTATATAGTTCGGCGCTGTTGAGGAATGATCCTAAGTTTTGACCTCCCGCAATCAGTACTCTGCCGTCGCCCAGCTGCGTTTCGACGGCCCTGGCGCGCGCCGCGCCCATGACTCCGGCGGTCGACCAGCTTGCCGCAACAGGATCGTAGACTTCCGCATCGGACAGTGCGGGCGGGGCGGAGCTCTCAGTCCTTGCGCCCCCGGCAATCACTACGCGGCCGTCGGGCAGCAACGCTGACGAAGCCGCCCCCCGCACCCCGGCCAGCGAGCCCGTAAGCGTCCACGTCGAACTGGTCGGCTCGAATAGCTCTGCTGAATTGATAGCAGCTCCGCCCGAATCAAACCCGCCGGCGACGAGCACCGATCCATTTTCTAGGCGCTGCGAGGAGGCAAAGTAGCGAGCGCGATTCAGTTGACCCGTCGGGGACCATGTGTCGGCGGATGGATCGTAAATTTCAGTGGAGCGCAAAACGGAAGTCCCGTCCGATCCACCGAAAACGAGAACTCTTCCATCCGAGAGAAGTGTCATCCCAGCGCCGACCCGTGCGATGGACATAGGCGCTGCCTGGCTCCAGGTATTTTGATGCGGATCAAAAATCTCGGCTGAGGCAATCGGGCCCTGATCTCCAGAGCCCCCGGCGACCAGGACTCGCCCGTCTTTCAGAAGAGTCGACATTTCTCCGTGACGCGCAGCGAAAAGGTCGCCTGTGCCTGTCCAGATGTCCAGGTTCGGGTCGTACGCCTCCGTGGAGCTCTGAGACGTGGCTCCAGTTGTGCCACCTACGGCGAGCGCACGACCGTCGCTCAATGCGATCAGCGAGAAGTCGCTGCGGGCAGTGGTGAGCGGAGCCGCCGGGCTCCAAGAATTGGTCGATGGATCGTACAGTTCGGCGCTATCAAGCGCCACCGACCCGTCACTCGTGCCGCCTGCGATCAAGATGTTTCCCGATGGCAGTGTGACGGCGGCCGCAAGACCGCGAGCGGTCGCTATTGAGGGAAGATCGCTCCAAGACCCGCTTCCATTTGCCGCGGAGCTCGAGGCGATTGGCGAAAGAAAAAGTCCCCACGCGCCAAGCCCAGCGCACAAAAAAGCAATGACGATCGTTCGGCGCATTGGGCGGATTCCCCTCACGGTGTCGGTACTCGCCTCTGGCTGTCGCCGAGCCGGTCAAACAAGTATGGCAGAGTCTCCGAAGTCATTGACAATCCCTCAGCCGGTGTTCTGCAGCCCTGCGGCGACCCCAGTAACACTGCGATCTATGATCGATCTCAGCACGTCCGCTTCTGCGCCTTCCGGCGAGGCACGTAACATCCGCAGGGACCGAATCTGCACGTAGCTCATGGGATCGACGTATGGATTTCGCAGCGCGATGGACCGCTGAAGAATGGGCCACGAGTCAAGAAGGTGCTCTCTTTCGGTGACTAGGCAGACCATCCGTACGGTCCGCTCAAATTCCTCTGCCAGCAGTTCGGTATATCGCTCCCTCGCTTCCTCATCAGTGACGAGATGGCTGTATTCACGGGCAATTCCCAGATCAGCTTTCCCCAGTGAAATTTGGGCAGCGTCGACCACCCAGCGGAAAAAGGGCCAGAAACGGTACATCTCTCGGAGCTCGTCCGCTGCCCCCGCCTCATTCGCCTGCTCGAGTGCGGTTCCCAAGCCGTACCACCCAGGCAAACCCCATCGAGCTTGAGTCCAAGCAAACACCCACGGAATCGCGCGCAGATCGTCGAGCTTCAGATCACCGGTTCCGCGCTTGGGGGGACGGGAAGCGATCCGTAGCCTCATGATCGATCGCAAGGGCGTCCCCTCATCAAAAAACCTCAAAAACGCGGGATCCCCGGAAACTAGACCTTGATAGACTGCCGCAGCCTTGTCGGAAAGCCGTTCTGAGATGTCTTCCCATTTCCGGATTTGCGCCGGCGTGGCCTCCGCGGGCAGTTGCGTGACCAGCACCGCGTTAACGAGCTGTTCGAGATGACGGTGAGCAATGTCGGGATTGCCATAGCGAGTGAACAGCACCTCGCCCTGTTCCGTAACCTTGAGGCTGCCGGCAATCGTATCCCGCGGCTGGCCGAGGATTGCTCGTTGAAGAGGCCCGCCTCCCCGTCCGATCGCGCCACCCCTGCCGTGAAAAAACGTCGGACGAATCTCTGCCGCCGCCGAAACCTCGCACAATCGCTGCTGCGCCCTATACAGCCACACGTTTGATGAGAGATATCCCGCATCTTTGTCGCTGTCGGAGTAACCGAGCATGATCTCTTGTTCGGAGTTCCACGAGTCGAGCTGTCGCTTGTAGGACTCCAACGAGTAGAGATCCTTCATGATGCCTGGCGCCGCCTCGAGATCACTGCCGGTTTCGAAGAGCGGGACAATCTTGAGTCGCGAATCTCGAGTCTCTGAACTCCCGAGTCCCGCCAGCGTGCCCAGAAACAAAGCTGCAAGGACGTCGCTGGGTCCGGCAGTGAAGCTTACGATGCAGGTGTCGATGGCCTCCACGCCAAACTCATCCTGCATCTTTCGAATGGCATGGAATACCTCCATCGTCTCGCGGGTCTCGGGACTCAATCCCTCGAGGGCGAGCGTGGCATTTCCACTCATCAAGCGATCGAGCAATCGAGTTCGCTCGTACTCGTCGCGAGCGGGGAATCCTTCATGCGGCAAAAGCTCAGCTATTGCCGCCACGTGCCGGTCGCGGTGCTGTCGCACGTCGAGCTTCGCAAGGTGAAACCCAAAGACGCTGGCTTGCCAGATCAGGTCTTGCAGGGCTTGATCTGCGATTCGCGCGCCTCCATGCTCCTGCAAGCTTGCATGGACCAGTTGCAAATCCGAAAGAAACTCGGAAGCTGTGGAGTAGCCGGCTTTGTCCACTGCGTCGCCCGACTTAGTCATCCCGACGACATTGGCGGCCCTAGCGTTTTGAAGCCTTTGCACCACAAACGACAACTTTTGACGATAGGGCTCTTCAGCCCATCTCTCCCTAATCAGGACGCCCTCTTCCTCGAGCTCATCCTGGTCTCGCTGCAGTGAGTCGCTCAGATCCTGCGAATACCCTGCGAGCCGTTCGGAAGTCGTGAGTCTCTCGACCAGCTTTTGTGTGGAATGGATGTACTTCCCGAGGATCACATCCCTGTGCAGTCTCATCGTCTGTTGGGTGACCGCGGCGGTCACGTTCGGATTCCCATCTCGGTCTCCTCCTATCCAGGAGCCGAATGAAAGGAAGACAGGAATATCCGCCTCAAGTGCCGCATAGGACTCACGCATAGCGTCTCGCATCTCGCGATAGAGGCGGGCCACCGCTCCGAACACGCTGCTATCGAAGTAGTACAGTCCGTTTCGCACCTCGTCCATGGCCGTTTTTTCGGTGGTGCGAAGCTCATTTGTTTGCCAAAGGTTGGTGACCTCTGCGTACAAGAGCTGAACGAGGTTCTCACGATTACCCAAAGTGGAGGAGCCATCCAAAGTTCTTACCAGCTGCGCAATCCGCCGGAGTTGGCGCATCAGCGTCATGCGGCGAGCTTCGGTAGGATGCGCGGTAAAGACCGGGCGGATCGACAACCGTTGGAACAGGCGACGAGCCTCCGAGTCGGTTATGCCCGCCGTATGCATGGCTCGAACCGCGCTTCTAATCGAGTCTGGGCGCAGCCCAGGTGTGGCAGCCTCGCGCTCGTGAAGCCTGCGTACACGGTGATTTTCTTCAGCGATATTGATGAGATGGAAATACATGGTGAAGGCCCGCACGACCTCGAGACATCTTTCCAACGAGAGCCCTTGTATTAGGCCGGCAACCTCGGTGGCGGGTTCTTCGTGGTGATACTGCCGGTGATGTCTGGAGGCCACTCGAAGACCCTCCACGGCGTCGAAGAGCTCGTCCCCTCCCTGCTCGCGAAGCACGTCGCCCAACACCCGGCCCAAAAATGAAACGTCGTGTGCCAGTCGCTCCATGGCCTCGTCTACGGTGGCGTTCATATGCACATCCTACGAGCGCTAGGTGGCGGCTTTCGGCCCGTCCGCCTGCGAGAGTCAGGTTTGTCATGCGCCACTAGAGCTTTGCGGCGAGCTCCAGCTGCGACTCTCGTTGGAGTGCGCTCACGACAGGCATCAGCTTGGCCCGAAGCTGCTCCTGCGATTGCACCTCATTGGGGGTTGGATGAGCAAGAGCGTCGGCGAGCGGAATTCCCTGCATCCCAGAGTGCCGCGCGCCGATCAGCGTGAGAAGCGTCGGAGCGACATCTTCCAGTCGAGCGGGGTACGAGCTTACCACGCCCTTGCGCGCGCCGGGTCCCGAGATGATCAACGGCAAATGCTGCGAGTTCCAATCGGTCCCCCCGTGGTCCCCCTTCCACGATGACTCGCCGCCCGGCAGACTCGCTGCCCCTTCCGTGAAGAACACCGCGAGATCGGGCGCGTCCGGGCCATTAAACGTATTCAGCAGGTATTGGGTGGCCTTCTCATTGGCCGGATTGCGCATGAGCGCCGCGGAGGAGGCGCGAATGTACTCATGTCCGCCATGCGGCAGTGGAGATCTGAAGTAGACAGACTGGATGTACGGATTCTTTAGGGCAGCAATGTTCAAGGCCGCTTTGTCGGCGAGAGATTCGTTCTTGATCCAGAGATATGAAGCCGTGTGGTACGTGTCATCGATGATGCCGGCCCCGGCCTTAGCGACCGCAATCTTTATGTCCGTGTCGACCACCGTGTGATAGATCTGAGACATTCCGTGATCGGCCAGAAGCACGAAATCCGTGCGGTTCAGCACGCCCTTCTTGGCCAGCATCTTCTCCATTTTGGCGAGGTCCGCGTCGAAGCCCTGCATTAGCGTCGTTGCGGCCTTCATGTCCCGGGTGCCGCCGTTCACATGGCCAAGCGGCCAGTCGAATTCGGGAAGATTAATGAGTGTTACCTGTTCACCCATCCGCCGGAAAGTCTTCATCGCCATCTTCATGGTCAGGTGATCCTCGACTCCCAGTGCAGGATGAGTGTTCGGGTACGTTAGATCCGGAGTCAGAATCCCGGAAGGTGGGGCATGGCCGGGTACGAAGACTGGTGAGAACTTCCCGTCGGGCATTCCGGTGTAGTACAAGATGGCGTCGGCGTGCGGCCCGCCCATGGCATCAACGGCGTAGTACTTGTGGCCCCCCAAGGCCACCACCTTGGCGTGCGGGTATCGCGCATGGACCATGTCGGCAATAGTCGGAGCAGGCGCCTCCGCAATCAGGCGTTCCATATCTCCATCGCGGATCTTTGACGGGTCGAACAGGTTGATCTGAGTATTGTCGCTATTTGCCCAGTCGAAGCTTAGGATCCCGTCGTTGCGCGGTTCCGATCCGGTCCCGATGGCCGCGTGACCAGATGGCGTTTCGGATTCCAGAATGCCGGCCCATGCATTGGTGTAGTCGACACCGCTCTTTATTAACGCCCGTACGTGAGGTATCTTCGGAACATTGAATAGCTGGGGTTGTGCTCCGTCTAGGACGATGAGCACGACATATCGTGAGGCCGCTAGCGCAGCACCGAGCGCAATCGACGGGGTTGGCGTGCCCGACACGCCCAGAACCCGAACGTGCCCGGGCGTCTGCGCATTGTCAGCATCGCGCTGGATTTGACCGCTCTTCGTGGCGGCCGTACCAGGTGCTCGGTTCGCGGCGGCCGCGACGATGATCCCCATGGCGAGAAGCGCGGCAAGGCAGACCACCACAACGTACCGGCGCAAAATCTCTCCGTTCCCTTCCACAAGTCCGGCGATGCACTTCGAGCCTAGCCACTAAATCTGGTTAGGGACTGAAGTCAGCCTTACAAACCGGTTAACCGACGTTTGCAGAACCTGTGCCAGGGTGCAGAGCGCGCCCTCCGACCGAGATAACTGCTCCCGCGTGACCGGCGATACAGGTCGCAACCACGCCCGCGATACGCAGCTCGTTCACACGCAGCTCGGATCCCAGAGGTCCGTCCTCTATCGACATGCCTGACCCTATGGAACCGGACAGAATCGCGTCCCGACATTTCTCCGCGTGACGCCGCGAGCTGAACAGCCCTATGATCGGCCCACCCGCCGTGCGGATCACGACGTTCTCGTTTTGCGGGTCGCCAACCGGAAGCACCTGCAGCTTGGCCCGGAGCTCCTGAGCTGCCAGTCGGCCAATTAGGTAGCCGGCTCGACGAGCCCGTTGACCGACAGACGTGGCCTCCGCAGCCAGCGTATCGGGGTGGAGGAAGTAGCCGTCCTCGGGCATGAACTCGCCTGGCAGCACGACAAAACAGCTCTGCATCAGCTTCCGCACGTCTGTTCCAAAGCGCTGTGCTACGACTCCCCAATTCAATCCGACTGGCGGTGGCATGGGTGAGGCCTCGGACGTGGGCAGAGGTTCCAGCTCCGAATGCTCGATCTGGTTCCCGGCTACGTCAGCCATACACGTCATTCCTCATGAATACATTTGCGGTGATCGATGTTCAAGCCATCGCTTCCAATTCTATGTGCCGGCGTTTTTGCTAACCCTGTCCTGAGGCGCCGAGCTACGGGTACCATATCGTGATGGAATCGCGCCCATCGATTGAGAGGACATCGCGAGCCATGGTCGAAGTAGACAACACAGACATCGTCGAAAAACAGATGTCTCCGCTCGAGCGCATGCGTCACAGCGCAGCTCATGTGATGGCCGAAGCCGTCCTTGAGGAGTTTCCAGATGCAAAGCTGGGAATAGGACCGCCGATCGAAAGCGGCTTTTACTACGACTTCGAGCTTCCACGCCCTCTCACTCCTGAAGATTTGCCGGAGATTGAAGAGCGGATGCGCCGCAGCATCGAGCAGGACAAGCCGTTCGAGAAGCGTCCCGTGACGAAAGCCGAGGCTCTAGAGCTCTTCAAGGGTCAGCCATACAAGCTCGAGCTGATTGAACAGTTCGCCAACGGCGACCTAAGCGTCTTTCAGCACGGAGATTTTATCGATCTGTGTCGCGGGCCCCACGTCAGCAGCACGGGTGACATCGGACCGATCAAGCTTCTGAGCAATGCCGGTGCCTACTGGCGTGGCAGCGAGAAGAATCCCATGCTGCAGCGGATATACGGCACCGCCTGGGACACTCGGGAAGAGCTCGAAGAGTACCTCCACAATCTGGAGCTCGCCCGCGAACGTGACCATCGCAAGCTCGGACGGGAGCTCGAGTTGTTCGTCTTTAGCCCGGATGTCGGGTCGGGCATCCCTCTTTTTCTTCCAAAGGGTGAAGCTCTGCGCTACCAGATGGAATCGTACGTCCGTGAGACGCAGACGTATTACGGTTACAGACACGTGTGGACCGGGCATCTCGTCAAAGAAGAGCTCTTCCGGAAATCGGGTCATCTTCCCCTGTACGAAGAGGTCCAATTCCCGCCGCTGATTGGGGAAGACGCCACCTACCGGCTGAAACCGATGAACTGCCCGAGCCACATGACGCTCTTCAACACGCAGTATCACAGCTACCGTGACCTGCCCGTACGCTACGCGGAGTTTGCAACGCTCTATAGAAACGAAAAGTCGGGTGAGCTTCATGGACTCTCTCGAGTGCGCGCCGTTACCCAGGACGATTGCCATATCTTCTGCACCGAGGATCAGATACAGTCCGAGTTCAGTCGAGCCATCGAGCTGATTTCGGAGGTGATGGCGACCTACGGCTTTACGGAGTACTACGTGCAGCTTTCTCTGCACGATCCTGAGACGGCTGAGAAGTACGGCGGCGACGAGGGCGTATGGTCACGAGCGGAACAAATGCTTCGTGACGCACTGGATGCGTTGGGTGTGACCTACGTCCCTGTACTGGGTGAGGCTGCGTTCTATGGGCCGAAGGCGGACTTCATGGCAAAGGACGCACTCGGCCGCGAATGGCAGCTCTCAACCATTCAGATCGACTTCATTCAACCTGCCCGTCTTGGCTGCGAATACATCGGGGAAGATGGCGCTCCTCACATGCCTGTCGTCATTCATCGCGCCGTCACCGGCGCGACCGAGCGCTTCATGGCGATGCTGATCGAGCACTTTGGCGGAGCTTTCCCGACGTGGCTTGCGCCGACGCAGGTAGCGCTGCTGCCGATCGCCGAGCGCCATGTCCCGTACGCCGAGACCGTCCGCGAGCGATTTACTCGGAGCGGAATACGCGCGGAGCTCGACGACCGAAGTGAGCGGCTCAACTTGAAGATTCGAGAGGCCCAGCTCCAGAAGGTTCCTTACATGCTTATAACCGGCGACAAAGAAGTGGAAGCCGACACCGTCTCGGTGCGGAGCCGGTCTGGAGGCGACATCGGAAGCCTTCCTGTGTCCGAGTTCGAGTCTCTGATCCTGAAAGAGATCAGAACCAGAGCCTTGACTTCCACCTTGCCCGACCCAGAAACCCTCTGAGAAAGCTCTCCCGAGTGGCCCCGCGAGCCGTCCAGTTCCCGCTCGGGTCTACATCCATGGCTTTCTGCATGTTCGTCGTGCTGTCACTCGGTGCCGGCTGTTCGATCACAAGCCTGCCTTCGCAGGGCAATCCGACCTGTTCCTGGGAGTCGGATTTGCCTCCGAATCCGGATGCCGTCTGCCGCAGAACGGTAAGCGCTCTGCAACGCATCACTCGAGCAGCCGCCGAGGGAAATCAAGCGGTCATTCATCGAGACGTGATTGATCCGGTCACCGCGAGGAAGATCATCGCGTTCTCACAAAAGGTTCGCTCTGAACGTGTCACGCACCTGCATATGGTGCCGAGCATAGCTCTCAACGTGTTCCCGGGCGGCCGAATTGGGGCGGGATTTTACGTCCTTGGAACCCTTCCCCGGTCACGACTTAACTCGCAAGAGACGCTGTACTTCCGCTGGGTTGCCGGCCGATATGTCGTCACGGCGAGTGATCTGGATAAGGACTGGTGAAACGGCACTCTCCAGTTCACGATAATCGCCGCAAATGAGAGACAATCCGACATGGTGAGGCGCGCATCCCTCGGGGGGCTAGCTCGTTGGCTGGGAGTCGCAGCGACCTGCGGCATGTTCGTGGTACTCGTCATGGGAGCTACAGTCACCAACACGGGATCCGAACATGGCTGCGGTCGCTCTTGGCCGCTCTGCCACGGTCAATTTATTCCGCAGATGGCCGTCTCGACCATGATCGAGTTCTCGCATCGTGCGGTCGTCGGGGTCGAATCGGCTCTCATCATTGGCCTGGCCATCCTGGCGGTCGTCGCCCACTGGAGGCGCCAGGAGGTTCGATTCCTGGCGTCGCTCATGGTCGTCTTCCTGTTTCTTCAGGCGGGGTTAGGTGCTTGGGCCGTCATGCAACCACAGTCCGCCGCCGCTCTCGCACTGCACTTCGGCGTTTCCCTTATCGCCTTTGCCAGCGTCCTACTCATGACGGTCTTACTCTTCGAGATCGACGATCGAGACATGTTAAGCACCCGACCCCTCAGCCACCGGTATCGGGCTCTGGTGTGGGCAGTCACCGGCTATTCCTACGTCGTCGTGTATCTGGGAGCATACGTTCGCCATTCCGACGCGGACCAAGCCTGCACCGGCTGGCCGCTCTGTAATGGAGCCGTCATTCCTCGCTTTCACGACAAAGTTGGCGCTGTGTTTATCCATCGGACCGCGGCTGGTTTGCTCTTTTTCGTAGTCCTCGGACTTTTTCTCTGGTCCTCGCGCATGCGGGAGAACCGACCCGATCTCTTCGTCGGTAGCGCGTGCGCATTGATCTTCGTCATTCTTCAAGCTCTCAGCGGCGCTCTCGTGGTTTGGACTCGCATGGACCTTTTCAGTGCTCTCGCCCACGCGGCTCTGGTCGCCCTTATGTTCGGAAGTCTCACGTACATCTGTATGCACGTCACGCCTCCCCGAGCGTCGACCGTGCGTCAGGAGGATCCGAGCATCCCGCGAACGGGGACCCGACAAGAGCCTGCCGGCGCCTCTCGCTAGCTGCGAGCTCTGCCCTCCATGTCGGAACTACAGCGCGTCATCAGCATGGAGGGTCTGACAAAGTCGTACTCGGGCCGCGCCGTACTCAATGGCCTGAGCTTCGAAGTTGGACGCGGAGAGGTTTTCGCTCTCCTCGGGCAGAACGGCGCGGGAAAGACAACCGCTATCGAGATCCTCGAGGGCTACCGCCGCCCCGACGCGGGCTCCGCTACGGTCCTGGGGCTCGACCCCGTCCATGACGCACTTCACCTGAAGCCGCGCATGGGCGTGATGTTGCAGGATGGTGGGCTGTATCCCGGCATTACGCCGGTCGAAGCTGTGGCGCTGTTCTCGCATTTCTACGATAATCCTCTCCCTGCCGAGGACATACTCGACCTCGTGGGACTGAGTGAAGCGGCGACCGTCCGGTACCGGCGACTGTCCGGTGGCCAGAGGCAGCGCCTCGCGCTGGCTCTGGCCTTATTGCCGAGCCCGGAGGTCGTTTTCCTGGACGAACCTACGGCAGGATTGGATCCGCGAGGTCGGCGGCAGGCTTGGGATGTGATATCGAGCCTTAAAGACGTGGGGTGCACCGTCATGCTCACCACGCACTACCTCGAGGAAGCAGAGCGCCTCGCGGACCACGTGGGGATCCTCAAAGACGGGATCCTGATTGCCGATGGATCGCCTCAAGCGCTCATGCAACGAGGGCGCAAGACGGTGCGACTCCGTACTGCGGGACCAACGAATCCGAGCCTACTCGCGGCGCTGCCTTCCGCCGAAGGCATCCACGAAGAAGCAGCTGACAACGTCTTGATTGATACATCCGATGCTCCGTCGCTCCTCGTAGAGATCACCGGACTACTGCAGAACGAATCGGTGCCGATCGTCGAGCTCCGCGTGGGTTACGGATCCCTCGAGGAGGCCTTTTTTGACCTCACCGATCAGGACTCGACTTGACTGCAACGCGTCTCTTAGGTGCGATAGCCGCGCAGCTGTCGACAGAGCTCGCTCTCACCCTGCGCCGGGGAGAGAGCATTCTTGTAACCCTGATAATTCCGGCGGTTTTGCTTGTCTTCTTTGCCTCGTCGCG
>DHWR01000139.1:0-996 GCA_002413265.1 Chloroflexi bacterium UBA5177 | reverse complement strand
CGAGTCCTACCTGGGGCCGGCGCACACATTGACTACCTGCTCCCGGGCACGCTGGCGCTTGCCGTGATATCCACCGGTCTGGTCAGTCTCGGCATCGCCACCGCCTATGAGCGGTATTACGGTGTTCTCAAGCTGCTCGGCTCAACGCCTTTGCCCCGCTCTGGACTAGTCGCCGCGAAGCTGCTATCGGTGCTCGTCTTCGAGGCCCTACAGATCGCCCTCTTGGTCTCGGCCGCAACGATCTTCTACGGTTGGCGCATTCAGGGTTCCCTGCCCCTCACTTTCGTGTCTCTGCTATTGGGCTCTCTTGCCTTCGCCGGGCTTGGGCTAACCCTTGCCGGCGCTCTCAGAGCAGAGAGCACGCTCGCCATCGCCAACGGGTTGTTTCTCTCTTTTCTTTTGCTGGGTGACCTCTACGTTCCTCTCGACCATTTGCCCGCATGGGTGGAATCGATCGCCAAGCTGCTACCTGCCGCTGCGCTGGCCGAAATGCTTCGTGCGACCTTGAAGACTCCCTTGCAGCTGCCACGTGAGCCGGGAATCGTGCTGTTGGTCTGGGCGATCCTCGCCCCAGTAGCTGCTGTTCTCAGTTTCAAGTGGGAGTGATTCCTTGCCCGCGAATGGCTCGCTGGTATAGTGCTTCTGACGTTTAGGCGGAGGTTTTGTGGTGGAAGGCTCGATCGCCGATTCGATTGTCGAGCGGTTTCTCGAAGAGCTGGAAAGATCTCTGCCCGAGGGAAAGGATGCTGCCGACGGCATCCTGCAACTTCTTGAACGTGGACTGATGGGTCGTGAGGACGCCCTGATTGAACTGTGTGAGCGCTTAGCCTCCGAACGTCCATGACGAGGATCGATCGCCTCGAGCTGATCGGCTTCCGCGGCGTGGTTAGCTCAACGATTCCCTTTGACGGGGGATCTGTCGTCCTTGGCGGAGAAAACGGCTCCGGCAAAACCGCCTTCGTCGACGCTCTGGAATTCCTGTACACCGGCTCGATC
>DHWR01000276.1:28693-35550 GCA_002413265.1 Chloroflexi bacterium UBA5177 | reverse complement strand
CAGTCGGCGATCCTGAAAGCCGAGGGTGAACGCCAGTCGGCCGTGCTCCGAGCCGAAGGCGAGGGGCAGGCGCTGATCACGGTCCAGAAGGCGCAGGCAAAGGCCATCGATGTGGTCTTCGGTGCGCTGAACAGCTCGCATCCAACTCCCGAGATCCTCAAATACCTGTATCTGCAAGCTTTGCCGAAGATGGCCGAGGGCTCGGCGAGCAAGCTATTCGTGGTCCCATCCGAGCTCGACAGCATCGCAGCCCTGGGGGCCACGTTCTCATCCGCGGAGCAGGAGGACGGTGAGATAAGTGCGACGGCCACCCGAACTGAGCCGGCGCAGACGGACGTCAACGGCAGTAGTCGTTGATGACCACTTTAAGCGAAGACTCGATCGAAACGTTGCGAGCCGCACTAAGGGGTAGCGTGCTGCTGCCAGGCGACGAAGAGTACGACGCATCCAGAACCGTTTGGAATGCGATGATCGACCGGCATCCGGCACTCATAGTCCGTTCGGCCGGGGTTTCGGACGTGATTACCGCGGTTAACTTTGCTCGAGAGAATGATCTTCTGCTTTCGATAAGAGGCGGAGGTCACAATGTGACCGGCAGCGCGGTGTGCGATGACGGGCTCATGCTCGACATGTCCGGAATGAGAGGCATTCGCGTCGATGCGGAGCGCCGTACGGCACGGGCGGAAGCCGGCTGCGTTTGGGCCGACCTCGATCACGAGACTCAGGCCTTCGGCCTGGCCGTGACCGGAGGCCAGATCTCGGATACGGGCATTGCGGGCTTGACGCTGGGAGGCGGCGTTGGACACCTCATGCGCCTCTGCGGCGCAGTTGTAGACAATCTCATCTCCGTCGATCTCGTGACTGCTTCGGGCGAGTTGCTGGCAGTTGGTGCCGACCATCACCCAGACCTCTTCTGGGCCGTTCGCGGCGGCGGCGGTAACTACGGGGTGGTCACGTCCTTCGAATACGGGCTGCACCCGGTCGGACCAATCGTGCTGGGCGGCATGTTGCTGTATCCGGCCGCTCGAGGCGCGGAGATTCTTCGTTTCTATAGGGATTGGATGGCCGAGGCGCCGGACGAGCTGAACGTGACGCCCGCCTTTATCACCGCACCTCCCGCACCCTTTGTCCCTGAGTCACTTCAGTTGCAGCCGGCCGTCGGGATGGTTGTTTGTTACGCGGGCGACATCGATGCTGGACAAGAACTTGTGGGAAAGCTGCGTGAAGCGGTTCCACCTGCCGCGGATCTGGTGGCCCCGATGCCCTATGCCGTCGTGCAGACCTTGCTCGATGCGGCGGCGCCGTGGGGCCAACAGGTCTTCCTAAAGTCGGCGAATCTCTTCGATCTCTCAGACGATGTCGTGGATATCATCGTGCGGTTCGCGACCCGCCCGACCTCGCCGATGTCGATCGTGCCGATCGTCGCCTGGGGAGGCGCGTTTGGCCGCGTCGGTGACGACGAGACGGCGTTGGGGCACCGCGACTCGAAATTCGGCATCTATATCTTCGCCGTATGGCCGGACCCATCGGACAGCGCGCGCCACGTCGAGTGGGCGCGCGCCTTTCATGCAGCGCTCCGCCCACATATGAACGGCAGCTACGTGAACGAAATTGGCCAGGAGGGACGGGTACAGGAGGCCTACACACCTCACACCTATGCAAGGCTCGTCGAGGTAAAGAACCGGTATGACCCGAACAATTTCTTCCGAATGAACCAGAACATTAAGCCTACGATCTAGGCCTGCGAGCATTCCGCCGAGCCGGCAGCAGTCTAGAACTAGAGGATGGCAGCCATTTTCTGGACCGCGTCCAGACTGCCTGGCTCTGTCGCAACCTCAACCACTGCGCCAAGCTCGAAGGCCTTCTGAATGGCTAGTTTTCCGTGCGGAAGACCTTGTTTCGGCTCGCTCGAAATTCGACGACACCGGAGTCTCGCTGCCGCTCGTCTTCGCCTCGGAAGAAGCTATCCCACTCTGCAACGGCGTCGACGCTAGTACCGCCGTGACGGGTATGCCTGGCGCGGGTCTGAGAGATTACGGGCGTGTTGAGCGCGCTTCCTGCGATGACGACCTGCCCCTTGGTCAGCGCGGGGAGCTCGTCGAGCAAGTCCCGACCCACGCTCTCCACTGCAGAGGCGATGCTGTTCTGGTCGATGGGGTTGACGATCCGCATGATGAAGTGCGTCATGCACTGCGACAGAACGTCGGCATCGAGTTTGCCCGGGCGCTGACTGATCAGACCTACTCCCACGCCAAATTTTCTGCCCTCCGAAAGGATCTGTTTGAGTACGCCTGAGCTGATGACGTCTGCCGAGGCAGGCGCGAAGTGGTGCGCTTCCTCGACCAGTACGAAGACCGGGTAGGGAAGGTGCGACTCGTCTCCCTCGCTCGCCTTGCCTCTCTCGGTATCCATCCGCGCACGAAGGAGGCGGCGAAGGAGGGTTGCGACGACGACCTGCTGATCTTGTTGATCCACCTCGTTGAGCTGAAGCACGGTGCACTGGCCCGGGCGGAACAATTGATTCAGATCGAGGTGCTGAGTAGGGTGGAAGGTCTCGTTGTGCTCGAATCTCCGTTGAAGTCGCCAGCGAAGACCTTGAATGCTGGAGCCATAGTCGATCCCCTGGTCCGACTTTTCTTGCCCGACATCGTCGATGGCGTTGTACAGATCGGTGAGCGTCCAATGGTCCTCGTACTGGTCTCTCTTGGCACGCTTCATCCGGTTGAAGGCATCCGTGAGGATTGCTTCCATGCGCTCGCCCAGGGTCGGCATAAGATAGCGAAGATCGTCGATAGTCAGCGTCGACATGCGAACCTTTACCTGATTGGGCTTATAGACCCGGACGCGGGGTCGATACTGCCCATCGACGAATTGATCGTCGTTCTGCATGTCCATCAACGTGTCATATTCGCCGTGGGGATCGACGACGAGAACGCAGCCCTTGTTGTACGGCTTCATCAATTCCTCGATCGTGACTCCCGCGAGGTAGCTCTTGCCTGCTCCCGTGCCGGCGATGATCGACAGGTGTGTGCTGGCCAGCTCGTTCACGTCGAGGACCACCGGTACCTCGCCGGCACGGCGGCTGAGCAGCGACCCGACGTGGGCCGAGCCGGCCTGATGAAGCTTTCGTTTGCTCAGAACCTCGGCCAGCATATCGCTTGGCGTGAGGTAAATAACTGCCCCGCTCCTCGGGAGCGCGCGGGGGTTCACAAAGGCGCCAAGACCCGGGTCAAAGTAACCCATGACGGCGACGCTAACCTCGAAAAGCTCGCTCTGGTCATCGGCGTAGCCGATTGCGGAGGCGACTTCCTGGGGGCGCACGTCGGGCGAGGCCATGAAGGAATCGGGGAATAGCCGGACCGGAGCGCGCTGGACGATCCGCCCCAGAACCGCTCGCTGCCCCTCGACATCCTCAAGGATGTAATACACGAATTCGCCAATCTTGCAGTGCCCGTTATCGTCGGGAGTGATGAAGAGGAATTCGTGTGGGTTCTCGCCCGGTCCTTTGGCAGTGCCTATCTTGAGCGTCTGCATGTTTTAGCCCGCCGGAACCACGCGAGATTTCCACGCGAGGTTGTTTCTCAGGAGACCGATGACGCCGCTCTGATCTGGAAATTCAGGCTCGAGACGGTCGAGGATGGTCAGGAGGAGGCTGAAAACCGTCGCATCGTTTCTCGCCATCAGCTGCGGCAGGTAGCCGGCAAAAAATTTCTGCTCCTGGGTTGCGTGAAAGGAATGAACCTCCGCGTCGCGCATCGTCTCGACACGCGTGCCTACCTGCGCCGAGAGAGCCGGAATGCCGTGGTGCGGCTCACTCCCCTCCAACCAGCCCACGACAAGGATGTCGACGAGGACACCTTTTTCGTTGAGGAAGTCTGGAGAAAACACAGACAGATCGCGGTCGCTCGAAAGCCGAGGTCCGAGCGAATCGATTTGCGGGTTGATAAGAAAGGTGTCTCGTATCACGCCGACCAGCGAAATGCCTTCGCCGTCGACTTGTTCAAGAGTGACAAAGGTGCCGAAGGAATACGCGCTTGGAGGTGGCAGCTCGGCGCTCTCGAGCTTTCCAAAGACCCGGCACATATACGAGATGTGCGAGTTCGATTTGACGATGGTTCCGATGAGCACGCAAACCCCTTCGCCGCAAGCCGACCAGACTCTAGCATAGGTGAATAGTTTGGAAACCCGCGCGATAATTATCCCTTTTTAGAGACGGTGCCGGTCGAGGAATTGGCAGGCTGCCTTACTGGGGATTCGCGCGCCTGGGCTATAGTGGCTTGGGGGTTGGGCGACGCCAGATGCGCCCTCAAATGGGACGATTTTCGTCATGCGGGGACACGCCGTTGGTAGGACGACTTGGTTCTTTGCGCGCCTTGAATCGCGTTCGGCGCAATCACGCATTGGAGCACGCAACCATATCAATCGTGACGGAGCGGCACCCGGCCGTTTTCCTCCGTGGACGATCTAATCGAAGAGGGTTTTACATCTTCGGGCTTATAGCCACAGGAGATTTGCGCGCCGCCATCGATGAAGCACTCCGTCGGCTGGAAGTGGGAGAAAGCCATCTCGCAATTCACCCCCGATGCGGGACGAATCTTGCGGTTGCGGGTATCCTCTCGGGCGTCGCCGCAAGCGTCGCCGCGAGCATCAGGCCGCGGCAAAATCGGTTTGCCTACGCCATCCTGGCGTCGATCGCAGCGCTGATAGTATCTCCGCCGATCGGCACATCCGCGCAGAGACACCTCACAACTCTTGCGGAAATGTCGGGGATGCGGGTTGTAAAAGTGGAACGTCGGCGGTTTCCTTTCCTGCGGGAACCCGTTCACTGGGTTCAGACAGAGTCGATTTAGAGCGAAAGATCCAAACGTCTGCGTATCGGCGGAAGAGCTGTAGCGAGGGCGACGGACAAGACGGAGGAGATTGAGGGAGGAGATGAGTAAAGACACGGTTCTCACCCTGGCATACGTCGGGGCGTTCGCCGCGATCATCTACGGCATCGTACTGATCGTCGTCGTCATGCGCCAGCCACAGGGAAATGAGCGCATGCGCAGCATCGCCTCGGCCATACAGGAGGGCGCGAGCGCGTATCTCAACCGGCAATACACGACGATCGCGGTCATTGGTCTGGTCGTCGCTATCCTGCTGGCAATATTCATCCAGGGCTCCACGAAGGGTGACCCCGGACATGTTCTGACGGCAGTCCTGTTTATCGGAGGCGCGCTGTGTTCCGCAGCGGCGGGCTACATAGGCATGAACGTAGCGGTGCGCGCCAACATCCGCACTGCGCAGGCCGGAACGGTAAGTCTGAACGCGGCCATGTCGACCGCTTTTCGAGGCGGAGCGGTGACGGGATTTATGGTGGTGGGCCTGGCGCTTCTAGCCGTGACTTTTGCTTACACACTGTTCGGCCAAAGCGCTACCACACCGGTAGCCAAGTTCTTCCATGCATCCGGCTCCGCGGGGCCCAGTACTCTTCTGGGCCTAGCGTTCGGAGCCAGCTTGATCAGCGTGTTCGCGCGCCTCGGGGGTGGAATCTACACCAAGGCGGCTGATGTCGGAGCCGACCTGGTCGGCAAAGTAGAGGCAGGCATACCCGAGGATGATCCTCGCAACCCGGCCGTCATCGCGGACAACGTCGGTGACAACGTGGGCGACGACGCCGGCATGGCCGCCGACCTTTTCGAAACGTACGTAGTCACTGCCGTGGCGGCCATGTTGCTCGGCTTCCTACAGTTCCGCGGGGCAGCGGGTAACATGCAGCTTCATGCCATCCTTTTTCCGCTGGCCATCGGTGCGGTTTCAATTTTCGCCTCGATCATCGGCAGTCTCGTGGTCCGGGTCTACGCAGGCAGCATCATTCTTGGCCTGTACATCGGCATGGTGGTCACTGCGGTCCTCTCTGCGTTGGCGTTTATCCCTGTAAATAACAGTCTTCTGAACAACCCCCGCTACTACTGGTGCAGCCTGGTCGGGCTCGTCGTTACGGTGTTCATATTCGCCATCACCGAGTTCTTCACATCGGACAGCTACGCTCCGGTTCGGAGCATCGCCAAGGCATCCATCACCGGCCACGCGACCAACATTATTCAGGGGTTGGCTATTGGGATGATGGCCACGGCGCTTCCGGCGATCGTCATCGCCATGGGGATCGTCGTCTCGTACAACCTTGCACCGAACGGCCACGGGCTTTATGGAGTAGCGGTGGCGGCAGCATCGATGCTCTCGCTTACCGGGTTCATCGTCACTCTCGATGCCTTCGGACCGGTGACGGACAACGCGGGCGGAATCGCCGAGATGGCAGACATGCCGGAGCAGGTTCGACAGATAACGGATCCGCTCGACTCGGTGGGCAATACGACGAAGGCGGTCACGAAGGGCTATGCCATCGGTTCGGCAGGGCTTGCCGCGGTTGTACTGTTCGCTTCATACGTCCAGGTCGTAACAGATCAACACAAGATCGCAAACGTCGTATTCAAGCTCGACGATCCAATGGTTATTGCGGGCTTGTTCATCGGCGGCCTGCTGCCATTCCTCTTCGCCTCACTGTCCATGCAGGCGGTGGGGCGCGCCGGCGGCAAGGTCGTGGAAGAAGTGCGGCGCCAGTTCCGAGAGAATCCTGGGATCATGGACGGTACGTCCCGGCCGGACTACCGGCAATGCGTCGACATCGTCACGGCCTCAGCGCTGCGCGAGATGGCGGTTCCAGGTCTGATTCCGGTGGGGGCGCCGTTGCTGATCGGGTTCGTCCTGGGCTGGAAGGCGCTGGGAGCCATGCTGATCGGGAGCATCTTGACAGGGCTCTTCCTCGCCATTCAGATGACGTCCGGTGGAGGAGCCTGGGACAACGCCAAGAAGTA
>DHWR01000276.1:0-28488 GCA_002413265.1 Chloroflexi bacterium UBA5177 | reverse complement strand
GCCAAGAAGTACATCGAAGACGGGGCGTACGGGGGAAAGGGAACGCCTACGCACGCCGCATCCGTGACGGGCGATACCGTGGGAGATCCGTACAAAGACACGGCTGGGCCGGCGATTAACCCCATGATCAAGATCGTGAACATCGTCGCGGTCTTGATTGCACCGCTGATCGTGACCCACTCGCTCTTCAGCTAGCCCAGTGAGTTGGAGTCGGCTCTGCTGAAGCGTCAGCCCTACTTGCATGCCGGCATACGGTGGAGAAACTTGAGTACCTGACTCAGCGTGTTCACAGGGACCACTGTTACGCTGCCGCGATGCTGTTCTGCCGGGTTGCGATTGGCCGCAACGTTGGGAACGAAAAAATACTGCATGCCCGCGTTGCGCGCCGCAATGATCTTCTGCTTCGCGCCACCAATCTCGCCGACGTTTCCGTTGAAATCGATGGTTCCGGTCCCGGCGATCTTGCAACCCTTGGCGATGTCGGTCGTCGATAGGTGCTGAATGATTCCGACCGAGAACATGAGGCCAGCGGACGGTCCGACAATGTCCCCGTGGGAGATGGTGATCTTGATCGGAAAGATGATCTGATCCTGTACGAGAATGCCGATTAGTGGCTTCGTTCCGTGTTTGTCCGGGTACCCGTTCTTGTTGGCCGCCACGGTCCGCACTCCGAGGTGGATCACACGCTTATGGCGCAATATCGTCAGATGCGCAACTTGTCCAGGCTTGAGCTCCTCGACCAGCGGCCGCACCTGGTCGGCCTGATGGATTCTGCGGCCATCCATGTCCTCTATGACGTCACCTGGCTTTAGAAGTCGCGCCGCCTGAGTGTTGGGCAGAACTCCGGCGATTTGCGGTCCGGTCGGGGCAAGTCTCGGGTGATATCCGTGTATGGTGCTAAGAGCGGCGGCTTGGGCGTCAACGATGCTCTGGTTCATGAGACTGGTGTTCAGCTTGACGTACTGAGTTTCAGACACGCCACCAGTGAAATCGCTTGCCTTTTGGAGCTCCGCATCGGGGTTGAGGCGTCCATAGAGCTCGACCAAGAGATGGTCTGCCTTCAGAAACGTGACGTCCGTCAGATACAGCGCTCCTCGCTTGTGGGGAGCCGGGTGACCCTTCACGTGAATCAAGGGATCGACCTGCACGGCGTTGCCGGGAAGCAGCAGATAGTAGTCGGAAGGAATCAAGTAGAGAACCCCGAGCCCCACGGCTATGACCAACAAAACCACCGTGGCGACGTTCAAAACTCGCTGCGGGGTACTTCGCTTACCTGAGCTGTTCTGCGGCGGGCCCGATGGGTTCGTTTGGTCAGCCCGCACGGATAGCAGCCTGGCCGGTTACGCGCACCAGCGGTGCGTGGCACAACTGAAGTCGCTGCCGCCCCACCGAATCAAAATGAATGATGGTCAATGTGTCGCGTCCCCGTCCCTCTATCGATATTACTGTGCCACGTCCCCAGCGCGAGTGGCTCACGATCTCGCCCTCCTGCACAAACTTGAGGCGTGGCGTCGAAGGGACTCTCTCGAGCCTCTCGTGTGCAAGGTTGTGGCGTCCCATCTCCCTCAGGAATCGACTCGGCTCGCCGGCCAACGCTTGTCCACCGAGGAAGCGCGCGAGAGCATGGGTGAGGAACAGTCGATCCCGTGCTCTGGTCACGCCCACGTAGCACAGTCGTCGTTCCTCTTCGATATCAATCTCGCGGTCCATAGCCCGCCGATGGGGCAACAAACCCTCTTCCATTCCGACCAGAAATACAGTTGAGAACTCGAGCCCCTTGGCCGCGTGCAGGGTTAGCAGACTTACTCCTTGCCCTTTGGCTTGAACGTCGGATTGGATGGCGAGGCGGTCGATCAGGCCCGGCAGCGTTCCTCTTCCGGAGTCGAATTCGCGAACCAGGCTGCGTAGCTCACCAAGGTTCTCGTTCAGTGACTCATGATCGTCCGAACCTGCCTCCAGGTCAGGCCGAGCCGCGGAGATGGCGTGCTCGAGCAGAACGTCGAGTGCTTGTTCCCGACGAGCACAGACCGCGCGAACCCGCGATGCCAGCGCCTTCAGCCGAGCCTGCACCGGCCCCGGAATCGATGAGTCTGGCGTCAGCTGCGTCATTGCGCGCAGCAATGAAGACCCCAACTCATCGGCAGCTCGACGCAGCACGGTCCGTCGCGTATCCCCAAAACCCCTGATGCGGAGAGCAAGAATGGCCGCCGCCTCATCGTCGGAGTCGTCCAACGCCAGCCGCAGGTACGCAACTACCGTCTGGATTTCGGGCTGTTCATAGAAGCGTCGTCCGGAAAGGACGCGATACGGGATACCTCGCCTGAGCAGCACATCCTCAATGACTCGAGACTGCGCGTTTATCCGGAACAGCACCGCCATGTCCTCGAAGTGTTCTCCACTTCCGTGAATTGATTCGACCTTGGAGACGACCCACGCCGCCTCTTCCATCTCGCTCGAGGCAGTGAAGCTGATCGGGCGAGCGCCCGCCGGTCGAGCGGTCCGGAGGTGCTTCGATTCCCTGTGCGCATTGCGGGTGATCAGTGAAGCGGCGGCGCGCAAAACTAGCTTGCTGTGCCGGTAGCTCTCGCCCAGCTCCACAACTTCCGCGTCGGGAAAGCACTGTCGGTACAGGGTGGCTCCGCCGGCGGCTTGCCTCCACCCGTAGATCGCCTGGTCGTCATCTCCCACCGCTATGACCGTGTCGGACGGAGGTGACAGGAGCTGGAGAATGGCTGCCTGCACCGGATTGGTGTCTTGAAACTCGTCGACCAGAATAACGTCGAAGCGCCGGCGGACAGCTTCCCGGATGCGGTCCTGCTCCCTAAGCAGGGCGCAAGTGCAAACCAGAAGATCGTCGAGGTCTAGCGCCACGAGGGAACGCAGCCGGGTGTCATACTTCTCGCGAATAGAGGTGAGGGTCGCCTCAGGAATCCCGTGGATTCTGCTTGCCTCGGCCAGGGAGCTCCCATTCTTGACCGCACTGACGGCATGCGCCATCTGAGACAGTCCCGGGGGCTCGGCGTCAGACGTGACGGTGCGCAACACGGAGTGCGCCTCGCGTGGCCCGAGAAGTCGAAATGGCCGGTGAAAACCGGCCGCGGGGCTGTAGCGGCGCAGGAAAGCATTGCAGGTCCAGTGAAATGTGCCGATGCGAACGGGCACATCTAGACCGACAAGATCGCCTACCCTTTGCCGCATCTCTGCGGCAGCGCGGTTCGTGAAGGTGATCGCCAGGATTCGTTGCGGGACAGCTGCTGTCTCGCTCAAGCGGCGGGCGATATGCCCTGTAATCACTCGTGTCTTGCCGCTTCCAGGACCGGCCAAAACGAGGAGCGGCCCCTCCACGTGGTCGACGACACGACGCTGTTCCGGATTGAGACCGAAATGCAACTCTTCCACATCACACAAAGCTTCGGATTCTACTCCGTGCGCGGTAGCCGAGATTGTCAGCCGATGATGCGGAAGTCAGCCTCTCGCGAGAGGTGGGGCGACACTAGATCATCGAGCGTGGACGTGCCTCCCGTGAGGTCTTCAAGGACATCAACCCAGAAGAACGTGTCGGCCTCACTCAGAGCAGTGTCGACGCCGATGCTTGCTCTGGTGAGCCCGCGCCAAACAGCTTCACCCGGGAAGCCCGCCTCCGCGAGTAGCTCCCGCGACTCGACAGCCATCGATCGAAGACTGGTTCGATCATCGTAGGTAGCGACCACGCCACCGCTCAGGCGCTCGACAATCGAGATTGCCCGATGGCCAATCTCGCTCATTCTGGTTCGCGCTTCGTACGTATTCATGCGGCTTCGCCTTGCACGTATCGTGCCATATCTCGACGGAATCTTCCAGGCATAATAGCCCATGTCCCGGAGCGTCGAGGCCGAGCAGCATCGCCACCCGTATGAGCTTTTGGGCGATGTCATCCTCGGTTTGAACGACGGAATCGTAACGACACTCGTCTTTGCGCTGAGCGTTTCCGGAGCGGCCGCGTCCAATCAGGCGGTGGTGATTGCAGGGCTCGCGGAAATGCTCGCGGGCGGAGTATCGATGTTTCTGGGCGGATTTCTGGCGGGCCAATCCGAGAAGGAGGCCGTAGAGCATCAGATATCCGTCGAACGACACGAGATCGAGGCGGAGCCGGAGGAGGAACGCGAAGAGCTGCGACAAATCTATCGCGAAAAGGGATTCACGGAGGGACAGACAACGTCGATCGTGGAGCACCTGACGAGCGACACGGAGCGGTGGCTTAACAGCATGGTTCGAGACGAGCTCATGATTCGTCCGGGACACTTCGTCAATCCCTGGCGGAGAGGAGCTGCGCTTGGCTTCTCCTTCGCCGCGGGCGCACTGGTGCCTATTTCGCCCTTCCTACTTCATATGAGCAGGGCTGCCCTGGTATCTGTTGTCCTGTCACTCTTGCTGCTGTTCGGCACCGGAGCAGCGCGTTCTCGTTTCAGTCACAGCTCCTGGGTGCGGAGTGGGGCGCAGATGGTTCTGGTCGGTGTGATCGGTACTATCGCCGGCCTGGGGATTGGACGCCTCCTGTCTTCCGGCCTTTGACTCGCGCGGGGTCGGTCAGGCTGCATCGAGCTCCTCGTATTGGCTGAGCAGCGCCGACCATAACTGCAAGTAGCGGTCGTACTCGGCGGACTGCTCACCTCTCCGCTCCATATCGAACAAGATTTCCATACCGCGGTTGAGCCGTTCCTCGAGCGTCTGGATCTCAGTTTCCGGTCTATTCAGGATCATTGTATCCTCCAGGAGGTGGTGTGAATCACCGGTCCTGAACAGATTTTAGTACAGTCGTTCTATTTTGTCAAAGATTTGCGCGACGGTCAGGGCTTCGGATCGCGGCCCGTCAGCTTGCGACCCAAGGCGCCGGCACGGGACTTCAACACGTCTACTGTCACGCTACCCATATCGAGAACGCTCTCGGGCTGCTCAACGTGCCCTTCATTCGGGCCAGTCAGTTTCAATTCCAGGCAGGCGGCGAACTCTTTGATGAGCCTCCCAGCCACGTCGGGGATGATGCTTCGCCCAAACTGCGCTAGTCGCCCGCTGACGTCGACTCTCGAGTTGAGCGACACCAGAGTGCTACCATCCCCATTCTCAGAGAGCTCGGCCAGGACCGTGCCCGAAGCTCCGCTACCGCCCCGCGTCTCTTGTCCCTTCCCAGACAGAGTGATCTTGTGCGCCGGCTGATCGACGGTCAACTCCAGATCTCCACGGAATGTCATTTGAACCGCACCCAGCTTCACCTTTACGAGTCCCTTGTAGTGCCGATCGTCGACCTGGTCGGTGATTTGTGCCCCTGGCACGCACGGAGCTACCTCAGGCACGTCGCTTAACTGGAGCATGACTCGGTCCATCGGAGCCGTGACGGTGAACGAGTGTTGGAACTCCACAGGCTGTCCTCCAGAGGGTGCAAAAAAAGAGGCCGCGACAGAAGTTCTGCGCGGCCCTAGTATGACGTCATCGTTATGGAAAGAAGCTAGCCGTTTCGGCGCTCGGCACGCTCCCGTTTCATTTGAGCTCGACGGGCCCGCTTCTCGGCTTTGGCTTTCGCCAGCCGGCGCTGCTCAGATGGCGGCTGATAGTAGCGCCGACGCTTGAATTCCGCCACCACGGTCTGCGAATTGCGCTTCCAGCGCTTGACCATGCCTTCGAAGTCTCGACCGCGCTCTTCCACCGGTCGCGGTCTGCGTTCCTCTTCCAAATACCCGTCCTTACGAAACAAAAACCCACGCACATCCGCGCGTGGTCCGCCAGTAAATCGTGGTTGGTGCCTTCGTGATCATACACCATCAAGAGCGGCAGCAGAAAGGCCGGGACGCGCGCCTCGCAACACATTCTCTAGAGAGCCTATGCCGGAGCGGAGGGTCATCAGCTGCTCCACCAGGCTATCGACCGCTGACGGGGAAACCCAACCGTCGAGGCCTGGTTCCTCCCGCTGGGAGAGCCTCTCGCGAGCCATGGCGACTGCTCGACGCAACGGAATACCGGAGACCCGTGCTTGCCGAATCAGCACGATCATGTCAAGATTTTCGCCGTTAATCTTTCGGGTTCCGTGGGCGTGAGGAAGGATATAGCCGCGATCCATCCAGTGCTGTATCTGTCGCTCGGAGACGCCCGTAAGAGCGGCTGCCTGACTCATGGTCAGGGCTAAATCGCGCCACATCTTCGCCCGATTTGGCGGACTGAACTGAAACGTCTCTTCGGGCATGCGGCTTCGCCTGCTTCTGTTCCGAACGTACCGAGAATCTCCTCAGACGAAAACATCGTACTACTGAGGCGTGGTTCTGTCTATCTAGTCGCGTCGCGCGATGTCTGGTCATCGGCGAGCATGTCGGGACGTGTGTCCGCGGTCAGCTGAAGAGCCTGGGCCCTCCGCCAAGCGGCGATTGCGGCGTGATGGCCCGAAAGCAGCACCTCGGGCACATCCCACCCGCGAAAGCTGGAAGGACGAGTGTACTGCGGGTACTCCAACAGTCCAGCAGTAAATGACTCCTCGACGGTCGCTTCGTCCGAAAGGACCCCGGGCTGCAGCCTGGACACGGCATCCGTCAGAACCATGGCGGGCAGCTCGCCGCAAGACAGCACATAGTCCCCAACCGAGATTTCGTCGGAGACAAGGTGCTCGCGGACTCGCTCATCGACTCCTTCGTAGTGGCCGGCGACCAGGATTAGCTCTCGTTGCGCTGCCATGTCCCGTACTACGGACTGTGTCAGCAAGCGGCCCCTGGGAGAAAGCAGTACAACCGGGACGTCCGGCACGCGATCGATGGCTTCGACCGCGTCGAACAGAGGTTCGGGCTTCATGACCATTCCCGAACCGCCGCCGAACGGATAGTCGTCGGTCACGTGGTGAACGCCCACACCGAACGGCCGGAGATCAACAATGCGTACATCTACGGCGCCAGCCTCGACCGCGCGCGAAACCAAGCCCTGTGCGAGCCAGCTGTCGAACATCGAGGGAAAGAGGGTGACAATGTGTACGCGGAGAGACGCGCTCATTCCTCGGCTTCGAGCACCCAATTCCGCACTACGACTCGCCGTCCCGACACGTCTAGCTCTTCGATAGCATCGGCGATCACCGGTATGAGCGGCGCCGACGTTCCGGTCCCGACTACAAAAACGTCGTTGCTCCCCGTTCGGATAACGTCCGTCACGTTTCCGATTGAGAGTCCTTGCTCAGTTACGACTTCGCACCCCACGACGTCGTCGAGATAGTAATGTCCCTCTGGAAGCGAAACCGCTTCCGTGCGCGGAACTGCGAGGTCCTTGCCACGCAGAGCGTCAACGTCTTCGGGAGCGTCCACGCCCTCGAGCTTGAGCAAGACCCGACCCTTGTGGGGCCTTACGCCCTCGACGCGCACCTTCGCTCGCTCTCGCCCGATCAACACCTCCTGAAGATGGTCAAAGCGATCGGGAAAGTCGGTCAGAAGCTCGACCTTGATCTCGCCCCGCACTCCGAAGGCGCCCGCGATCCGGCCGATGACCATTGTGTCGTCGCTTGCCTTCGCCACGGAACGCTCGTTCTCAGTCGATTTCGAGTATGGCTCGCTTGTGGTTCTGGATGGCAGAAACCTTGAGGAGAGTGCGCATGGCTCTCGCGACCCTTCCACGTCTGCCGATCACCTTGCCGATGTCGCGACTTGCCACGTGGAGCCGATAGACAGTCAAGCCTTCCTCCTCGGTTTCGGTGATCTCCATCTCCTCTGGATGGTCGACCAGGGACGAGGCCACGTATTCGATCAGCTCTTTGGTCACTCCGGCGCCTCCCCGACTTCGACCGTCTCCTCGGGCGAGAGCTCGACCGTGGCCTCACCGCTGCCGGCTGCCGGTGCCACGTCCCCGCTTCCGGCCGCGTCCATTGTGGGAACTTCGGCCAGGGCTGCCTCAGGTGCCGAAGCTTCAGCGACCGCCGCCTCCTCCGACTTTGCCTTGGCCGTGCTGCGCTTCGCGCGAGGCTTGGGGGGAGGCGCCTCTTCCGCCGCTGGTTGCGGTCTGATGACAGGCTCAGGTGTTTCACCCCGCCTCACGGCTGATGGCTCGATGTTGAATTTGCTGAGCAGCTTCAAGACCGTATCCGTTGGCTGAGCGCCGCGTCGCAGCCAGTCGATCGCTTTGGCCTGATCTATCGTGATGGTGGCGGGGTTCTTCAAGGGATCATAGAAACCCACCTGATCGATATAGCGGCCACCTCGCGGGGAACGCGAATCGGCTACCACAATGCGGTAGCTAGGCTGGTGCTTGGCGCCGACTCGGCGCAGTCGAATCTTAACTGGCAATCTTTCCTCCTACACGCGGCTCCGACCGGCCAGCGCGTTTCCTAACGTTATTTCGTCCGCATATTCGAGATCACCGCCCACCGGAAGGCCGCGAGCGAGTCTGGTTATGGTGATTCCAAGTGGCTGGATGAGCCGCGTGAGGTACATAGACGTCGCGTCTCCCTCCAGGTTTGGATTCGTGGCAAGAATTACTTCCTCAACAGTTTCGGGGCCCAGGCGGTGAAGGAGCTCGCGAACTTTGAGCTCCTCGGGACCGATGCCCTCGATCGGGGACAGCGCCCCGTGCAGTACATGGTACTTGCCTTTGTACTGACCCGTCCTTTCGATAGCTACCACGTCGAGCGGCTCTTCCACAACACAGATTCGCGATGCGTCGCGGTCTGGGCCAGCGCAGAGCTCGCAAGGACTTCGTTCGGTGATGTTAAAACACTCTGCGCAGAGCACTACTCTTTCCTTGAGCTCGGTCAACGCCGCCGCGAGTGCCTCAGTTTGCTCCTTGGGCGAGCGCAACAGGTGATATGCAAGGCGTTGAGCTGTCTTGGGACCAATGCCAGGGAGGCGCGATAGTTCGTCGACCACGCGGGTGATGGGCTTCGCGGTAACTGCCATCAGCCGGCAGCTAGCCCATTCCGAGCAGACGTGCGCACCTGGAATCGCGAGTCATAGACCTGGAAGACCGAGTCCAGAAAGCCCGCCGGTTGCCGAGCCCATCTTTGTTTGCATCAATTCCTGGGCCTTGTTTTGCGCATCATTGAGCGCCGCGACAATTGCGTCTTGGAGCGTCTCTACGTCCTCGGGATCGACGAACTCCGGGTCGATTGTGAGGCTCTGAACCTGCTGATGTCCGTTCATCACGACGACAACGGCACCACCGCCTGCGGAGCCCTCGACAGTTTCGGAGCCCAACTCTTCTTGCGCCTTCATCATGTTGGACTGCATCTGCTCGATTTGTTTCAACATCTTCGGATTCATGACGTGGATAGGCCTCCCTGTGCCTCTCTCTCACAAAAGATGGCGCACCTGCCTATCGTCCGGTGACGCGCGGAGAGTACGCCCATTGCCAGGCATTTTATCAAGAAGAGCCGTTGCCAAGCTGTCGCGCGTGCCATTGACGAAGCCGCTCAGCCGCTTCTTCAATGAAGCCGTCGTCTTCCGGCAGCACGGAAGCTCCAAGGGCAGCCTTCGCCTCATCCTTGGTGGTTCTGATGCACTGCACACGATATGTGGAACCCATTACTTCCGCCACACACTCCTCGAGAAGCCGCCTCTTCCCCACGTCGGTCCAAACATTGGCGTGGAACGGGAACTGAAAGCCTATGGTGACCTCTCCGTCTTCTACGGATAACAGAAAGCCGGAGCGGAGCACGGCTTGCAGGGAAGCGCTCTTTGGTCTCATCGCCGCAACAAGATTCTGCAGCAGGACAGTGCGATCGTTTTCGGAGGTAGACGGCGCCCTCGCGACGGTTTCGGAGAGCATCTCGGCAGCGCCTGGAGACGCGCTGTTAGCGGGCCTTGCCGACGTGTCGGCGACACCCTGCGGCCGATACTCGGCCACCCGCTCCTGCACCTCAGGAACTGCCGCCTGATCAGCTTGGCCACGCGGAGCCGTGGCGACGGTTGCTCTGGGACCTGAACCCGAGCCTCCGTTGTGATCCTTGTCACTGCGTAGAGCAAGCGAGGCACGAACATATCCAAGCTCCAATGGGAGCTGAGGCGGCAGATCATACTTCGAGCTCAGCTCTACGCCAGTTATCGCTTCCAGCACGGAGACAGCTTGTTGCTCAGTTACATTTTCCCGAGCATGTTCGATGTTCTCGACCAGTGCCGGATCTACCAGATCCTCGATGGAGCCGGCGCCGGTCACGGAAGTCAGCACGGCTCTCCAGTAATTGACCATTTCCGTGATGAGTTGAGATGGGTCACCGCCCGCGCCCACAAATCCTGCGCACTCTTGCAGGCCCAAACCGACTTGGTTTGACAGCAGGTGGTCCGCCAACCTGGCTACCAGCATTGGATCCGCGAGCCCCAGCGCGGCGCGAACATCAGCGCCACCGATGGCACCCGTAGCGTACGAGGCGACCTGATCGAGAAGAGCAATCGCGTCGCGCATGCTGCCGGCAGCGCTGCGACCCAACAGCGTCAGAGCCTCATTCGAAATCTCAATGCGTTCTTCTGTAGCCACATGATGTAGATGGGTCGTCGTCTCTTGAAGCGACAAGCGCTTAAAGTCGAAGCGCTGGCAACGAGACATGATCGTTCCCGGCACCTTATGGGGCTCGGTACTCGCGAACACAAAGATGACGTGGGGCGGCGGCTCTTCCAGGGTTTTCAGGAACGCGTCGAACGCGGCACCGGAAAGCCGGTGCACCTCGTCGATGATGTATACCTTGTACCTGCCCTCGCTCGCTGCGTACCCAACTCTCTCGCGGAGGTCGCGCACGTTCTCCACGCTGGTGTTTGAGGCCGCATCGATCTCTATGACGTCCAGGGCACGCCCTTCATTGGCTGCCACGCAGTTCTCGCAACGATCGCACGGATTTCCATCGTTCGGCGCGGTGCAGTTAAGGGCCTTTGCCAGGATGCGAGCTGTGCTGGTCTTACCAGTACCCCGAGGGCCGGTGAAGAGATACGCGTGGGCCACGCGGTTCTGCCGTACGGCGTTCCTCAACGTCCGTACAACGTGTGTTTGTCCCACCAGGTCTTCAAAAGATCGTGATCGCCATTTGCGGTAAAGGGAAGCCAAGGAAGCACCTTTGGGACGGTGTTGAGCTGTCAGCAGGGAAGGCCGGGACAGACAGCCATTATACCGTCGTGATGAGCGAGCTCAGGATCGATTCAAGGGCGGTCGCAGGCCCATTTTCTCTTCCACGATTTTGACCATGGGGCCTGAAATCGCCCGAGCTGACGTCGCTCCGTGGACGAGGATCTTATCGACCGTGTCGGGATATTGTTCGTACTCGGCGAACCGAGCCTGCAGTGGTGCCAGGGCTTCGATTACCAGTTCCGCCACGTCTTCTTTTACGGCTTTGTATCCTTTGCCCTCGTACCTATTTTCGATCTCTTGGGTGCCCCCACCCGAAAGAGCCTGCATGATCGAGAGGAGATTGAAGAGTCCTGACTGCTCCGGAACAAACCGAACCACACCGAGCGAGTCGGTTACCGCACGCGAGAGCTTCTTCCGGATGACGTCGGGAGCATCGAGCATTTGGATGGCTCCTCCAGGCTCACTCTTTGACATTTTTTTAGACGGATCGTCGAGCCGCATGACTCGAGCTCCGACCTTAGGGATGAGTGGCTCAGGAATCACGAAAGTAGGACCATACAGTCCATTGAAGCGTTCTGCGATGTCTCGCGTGAGCTCCACGTGCTGCTTCTGATCCTCACCGACCGGAACGCAGTCGGCCGAGTAAGCCAGGATGTCGGCGGCCATCAAGACCGGGTAGTTCAGCAGGCCGGCGCCAACCGTGGAGCGCTGCGCTCCGGCTTTGGCCTTGAACTGCGTCATCCTGTTGAGCCAGCCAATTGGGGTAATCGTGTTCAGGAGCCAGCTGAGCGTTGTGTGCTCGGTGACATGCGACTGGACGAACAGCATCGATTTCTCAGGATCGATGCCGGAGGCCAGCAAGATGGCCGCGACTCGCCAGGTTTGCCGTCTGAGCTCCTGCGGATCTTGGGGCACGGTGAGAGCGTGAAGGTCGACGACACAGAAAATATTGTCGTAGCGCTCTTGATCGCGCACCCAATTGCGAATGGCGCCGACGTAATTCCCCAGTGTCAAACTGCCGCTCGGCGCGACGCCCGAGAAAACTCGCGGTCTACTCAAGTACTGAACTCCCTGACAAATGGTATGTGAGGAATGCTCCTAAGTCTGGTGGGGACCGGCACCGTCCGAAAGCATGCGTCGAGCCTCCGCAACGAGCGAGCGCTCGGACTCAAACGTCAGGTTCAATACGTCGTCCTGTGAAAACCAGCGGGCCTCGTCTATCTCGTGGTCGTGCTGCTCCGGATCTCCATCCACATAGATCATGGCGAAGAAATCGACGATCTTGTGAATTCTGGTTCCGCGCGCCTGAAAGAAATAGGTGATGGGTGTGAGTCGAGCTACGATCTCGGCCCGCACGCCGCCCTCTTCACGCACCTCACGTACCGCCGCGTCCGCCACCGCCTCTCCCGTCTCCACGGTACCCTTTGGCAGCTGCCAGCGATTCTGACCTTTGGGGCGAATTGCCAGAAACTCGGAGTCCTGCGTCCTTTGTCGAAAGACTACCCCGCCCGCGGAATGAGCTTGGGCGATCCGGGAGCGGCGAGAGGTCAAGGTGGACCAGAGCGACTAACCAGTCGCCTCACCTTCCTGGTAACTTGCCTCGGCGCGAAGCGCCACGGCTTTTCTCCAGCCCTCTGTCTTGAAGAGCTGCTCCAGGGCCGCCAGCTGGGCATCAACCTCGTAGCCCGATAGCACCTCGACGATCCTGACTTCGCCAGTATGCTCGTTACGAACCGGTACCCGATAGCAGTGCACGCTCGTGCCTCCAGAGCTTGATAAGGTGAGGGCTTTCGCCGCTTCGGATGTGAGACTAGCATGGTCGCGACTACACGTCAAAGAACCCGTAAAGGTGTAGACAGTGGAGCCGATCCTCATAGTGTCGACAGCGACCCACGACCGCATCCCAGGTACGTCGACAGAACCAGAAAAGATCTTGCTGGGCGGGCCGGCTCACTATCTGGCGCTGGCCTTGGAACGCCTTTCCGCGCCATTTCAGATTCTCACCAACCAGGGCGCTGAAGTGGAGGTTGTACCCACGAAGACGGGCGAGGCATATATCATTCCGGCGCTCGCGCCAATTGAGCTCCCTCGTTCACTGACCGGATCTGCCGTGGTTTTGTCGCCGATCATGAGAGAAATCGATCCGAAAACGGTGCCACCAATAGAGGGTTTGCTGGTAATCGACATTCAGGGCTTTGTCCGCGAGCCGGGAGTAAGAACCGATCACGCCACGGGCCCCTATGACCTGGCTGCTCTGCTTCGACGCGCTGATCTCGTGAAGGCCTCCGAGGACGAGCTTGGGCTGCTCGATGAGAAGTCTTGTCAAGCGCTTGCCGAGACCACGGTTCTTGCCACCGGGGGAGCGCGCGGGGCGCGCTTGGTGCGGGGCAGGGAGGAGGTCCAGATCGACGTGAACCGGGTGGACGGCGTTCACACCATCGGTGCTGGCGATATTTTTCTCGCTAGCATGACCTACGAGATGGTTCGCGGGGAGCCTGCCGAAAAAGCTGCTGTCGTAGCCGCTCGCTTTACCGAGGTGTTTCTATTGGAGCGGCAAAGTCTCGGCACGCCCTAGGCACCAGCTCCGCCCGCATAATGCCGTGATGGACGACACTGAAGCTACCGAGACTTGGCGCCTTCTCCCCTTCGACCGTGGGACGAGTGCAGAGCACAACGCAAGAAGCGATGCACTTGTGCGATTGGCGAAGATTCCCACCGTGTGGTGGCACGCTACCGAAACGCCCACGCTTATTCTGGGAGCCGGTCAGCCCTTGACTGCCGACACCAAAAGGCGATGCGCGGAGCTCGGGGTGTCGCTGGTACGGCGCGCTTCGGGCGGCACAGCGGTCTTTGCCGATCCCGGCATCGTCGGACTGGATGTGTCACTGCCTGCTCAACACAGGCTGGTCGGGACGGATGTGGTGAAAAACTACCGCTGGCTCGGTGAGGTTTGGATGAACACGCTCCGGTCCCTGGGCGTGAGGGCTCGCCTTGTCGACGTGGAGGAAAGCCGCCAAAGCAGCAAGCTACCGGGCGATCTAGTTGCGGCTCTGAGAGCGGCTTGCTTCGGCACTCTCTCGCCGTTCGAAGTAGTTGTAAAACGGAGGAAAGTGGTTGGCCTGGCGCAGGTGCGCAGGAGGACTGGGCTACTTCTGCAAAGTGGCATTCACCTGCATTTCGCCAGAGAGCAACTGGCGCAGCTCATAGCGCCGGAGCCGACCGGGGGGCTCTCAGATGCACTGGCGAACGTGGCTGCAGGCCTGGACGAAATCCTGCCTGTGGCCCCGAAAGAGGAGCAGCTCATGCATGCGTTCAGCCGAGAGTTGGAAGCCGACCAGCGGATTACGCTCCGGGAAAGTGACTGGACACCGGAGGAAGACGCGCATGTTGAGCACTTAGTTCGGGTCGCAAGCTGACCACGTCCTCCGGCTAAAACCAGGTATCACCGCATCAGGGCGTCGACCATCGCCGTTGCTTGGCGGGTAGATTTAACGTCATGCGCCCGCACCATGTCTGCCCCATTGACGACTGCTGCCGAAGCGGCTGCCAGGGAACCTTCGAGGCGATCGTCATGAGAAACGCCAAGAACTTTGCTGATCGTCGCCTTGCGAGAGAGGCCGACAAGGATCGGGACCTCGAGAGCGCGCAGGCGGCCCAAATCTCTCAGCAAGAAGAGGTTGTCCCGCCACGTCTTCGCAAAACCGAATCCTGGATCGACAATGAGTTTGCCCCGCTCGACGCCGGAGAACGTCGCGTGTTCGACCAAGCGGCCAAGATCCGCCAGGACCTGACCAGCGATGTCAACGCGGCTTACGAGCGGCCGGCAATGGACCAGAACGAGCGCCGCCTGCGCCTCGGCGACCACTGCCAGCATCTCCGGATCGGAGATTCCGGATACGTCGTTGACGAGCACGGCCCCGGCGCGAGTTGCCTCCCGCGCCACACGAGCTTTGCGAGTGTCGATAGAAACCAAAGCTCCGGCGTCTCTGGCGCTTGTTATGGCGGGTAAAACGCGCCGCAATTCTTCGGCTGCCGGGACGGGGGAGTGACCAGGCCTCGTCGACTCCCCTCCAATGTCCACGACGTCCGCCCCCTCCTGCACGACTCTGTGAATTCGGCGCGCTACATCCAAGGGGTCGAGAACTCCGTCTCCACTGAAGCTGTCCGGCGTCACGTTGACGACGCCCATTAGGAGCGTGCGCTCTCCCCATGGAAGTCCTAGAGCATCACTACTCACGGCGCTCCGCGCTGTCGATCAGGTTGCGGAGTAGGACGGCGTTTGTCACCGGGCCGACTCCGCCTGGCACGGGTGTTATGGCGGACGCGATATCCTTGCACTGCCCAAAATCGACATCTCCGACCACACCGTCCGAGGTTGGATTGATACCGGCGTCGATTACGACCACCCCGGACCGGATCATGTCCCCGGTAATGAGCTGCGGCCGCCCGACCGCCACCATTAGTATTTCCGCCTGCCGAGTGTGGAAGGCGAGATCTCGAGTTTTGGAGTGGGTCACGGTTACCGTTGCGCTAGCCGCGAGCAGGAGCTCGGCCACGGGATGACCAACGACATTGCTCCTGCCAACGACAACTGCGTTGCACCCTCTCGGTTCGACTCCAACCGCATCCAGGATGTGCATCATCGCCGACGCCGTTGACGGCGGATGTCCAGGAAGCCCCAGATACAAAAGACCCCCGCTCCGGATCGTGATGCCGTCGACGTCCTTGCGAGGTTCGATGATCTCGGCCAGGTCGGCGTAGGTCAGATGAGCCGGCAGCGGCATCTGGACAATGATCCCGTCCACCACCGGATCGCCATTCAGAGAGGCCACCGAGGAGTCGAGCTCTTTGAGCGTGACGTCATGCGGAAGGGCACGCGTTGAGACCGCAACCCCGGCTTTGCCTCCGAGCTTTTCCAGTCTACGGAGATACATCTCGGCGGGCTTCGAATCTCCTATGGTGACGAAGCATAGGTGGGGCTGAATACCGCGTTGGAGCAACCTCTGGCTGCGATCGGCGAGCGAGGTCATCAGCTCAGCGGCAATTGCCTTCCCATCGATTGGTGTCATGTGTCGCCCTGGACTATGGCATCGACAGCCGAGAGCGTGGCCCTCACGCTCGCCTCCGGAGCTCCGATGGCCTCCAATTCGTAGCGAGCTTGGGCCACCCAGTGCGCGTCACGAACGCTCGCCGCGTTTATCTCCACGTTGAGGCGTGCGGCTTCGTACCCCGACAGGGCTGAGGCTGCGGCCGTACCAACGTCGCTGGCCGCCGATCTGTTCCCGATCGGTAAGAGCTCTCGGGCGAGATCGACCATTTTGGCGGCCAATCTCATGGTTTCTAGTGGCGGAATTGCCGCTTCCTTGAGCGACACCTGGATGGCGGATGTGCGGACGGCTTTCTCATCTTCTGAAGCTTTGGGCAGCTTCATGGCGCTTGAGACCGCTCCATATGCGGCGGCATCCTCGTCGATGAGCTTTCGGGCGCGCGCTCGAGATATGCCGGCTCGCTGTCGAATGGAAAGGACCTGCGCTTCTACATCCGCGTACCGCTTGCGGCCAAGAGTGAGGTTAGACACCATTTCAAGTAGTGCCGCTGCCATCGCGACCTGGAGCGCTGCAACGCTGCCCCCACCGGGTACAGGCGCGTCGGAGGCAAGGTCGGCCAGGAACGAGTCGATATCTGTCATGCCTTCTCCCGCCGGCTGTTATCGAACAATGGTATCGCTGCCGGCAATGCAGTCAGGAGGACATGCTTACGAGGGCGGTCCCTTGATGCTTACGGCTCGAGCATGGCGGCGGCTTCGTCCAGACGGCGAAGGAATTGTCGATCTTTCAAACCCCGCAGGACAGGTCTTGCTTGCTCTAGAGGACCTTGGTCCCCGCTCATTTCTGCAAGGACGATCCGCATGCGGGCCGCGTGAGGGATGAGCCCGCGCGCGTCTGCGTGATCGATGGCCTTCTTGAGGCGGTGCGGCTCGTTCGAGATGAGCGCCTCATGAATGTTGAGCGTGTCTAAAAGGGGGGCACTGTTACGTTTCCGTGCCCGCGTGCGCAGCTCAATCCAGAAATTGGGTCGGCAGAATCACGCGGCGCTCACTGAGGAACGAGAGCCCAAGACCTGCGCTGCTGAGCTGCCACAACAGGCCTTCTGCATCGAGAATCAATCTGTCCCCATCATCCTTCTTGTAGGCGTCCAGCAGCAGGCGCCAGCCTCGCCGCGATTCCGGCTCACGAGTCGCTCTACGACGGATAGGCTGCATCGGCGCTCGCACGATCTTCGCGGGCAAGGGCCACATGGAGCCCCGAGAAGAATCCGGGCAGAAGGAATGCGGCACCGGCATCCCGACGTATCTCCTCCCAAATTGTCCGCAGCGCGGTCAGGAGTGTGTCGCGATGGTCCCACTCGCCGGCAAAGGCGCAGGTCATAAGAGTAGTCGACACACCATTAGAGAAGGGCGCTCGCGGCTCCCCAGGATGGAGACGCGCCAGCTCTTGGTTCATAACGTCGATGGCAGCTCGGTAGTCCCCGGAGTGGGTATGCCCCACGACCAGCATGCCCACGGCATCTCCCCAGTCGAGTCGACTCGAAGTGGGAGCCGTGAGTCGATGGCTGGCTGCGGCAATCACCTCCGCATGGTCACCTGACATGAGCATGACTGAGGCATATCCATCGAGGGAAGCGTGGAACATCTCCCAGTCCTCGCGGGCTTCGAAATATGAAGCGGCTGTCTGCCCAATCTGCTTCCCCTCGGCTATCTCCTCCTTGGTAATGCTGCGGCGCCGCATGGGCCAGAACAAATCCGCAACTTTGACTCGCCACAGCTCGTCCTCGTCTCCCGCAAGCTCCGCCAGGCGCCTAGCTTCGCTCCGCATCGCCAGCATCTCCTGCTCACTCGAGCGATTGGCCACGGAAGCTTCCCAGCGAACACGGTGACGAGTCTGCGCTCTTCTGGCATAAGGTCTGTCCCGCTTGGTGCCCGACGACGTGCGCATCAGCGGCGCGGCATTTGCAGCGTATAACCCTTGATCTCTCGGGTCAATAGAAACAGAAAGCCCGAAGATGTCGACGGTACGACCATAGAGCCTAAGCGTAGAGCGCAGTCTGATCCCCGGACGAGCACGCCTTGATAGTCGCCTCACGAGGAGACCTGCAGGCCGCCTCTACGAGTATTGACCTACGGTTCGGCGAAGTGAGTTAATGGCACTCGTCGGACGAACCATTGGGGTAGGCCGCAGCTATGGCAGAAGTAGCACCGAACTGTGACTCGGTCACGGTCTTCAAACCTGACTGACTCCTCGTGCAGAACCGCGTTGCCCCAACGGCAATAGCGGCAGTGGCGAAACGAGCCGGACAGATGCTGATGGTCGGCTCGATGCTGCCTTGCTTCGAGAAGGGTCTGGAAGCAGCCAAAAGCCGCCGCTCCGACCAGTCCGGTGAGGAAAACTACCGCCAGGAAATAAAAAACGTGCGTGGGATCGACGACCGGGGCAGTGGACATAGACTGGCTCCAAGTGCTGCTTGGCTCCGCAGTGCAAGCACCATGCCAGCGCTTGGTTTACCTGATTACACTCACGCTCGCGGCATCAGAACCCTCGCGGTTCATCACGAGTGTGGACAGCAGGCGGCTGTCGCTCGCCACTTTCCGATTGAATTCGGCCAGACCACGTGTGCCTTCGTCCTGGGGATCAGCCACGCTTCCGTCACGCCAAACGTTATCCGCCACTATCAGCGAACCCGCGTGTGTTAGCGGCATGACGGCGTCCAGATAGGACGGATAGGTTGGCTTGTCCGCATCAATGAACACGAGATCGAACGACCTAGAGGCGAGCTTCCGCAGGCTGTCCAGCGCATCGCCTTCGACAACCGTCACGCGGTCCTCGAGCCCGACCCTTTGGAAATTGGAACGTGCGGTTTGGGCATGTTTTGACGACACCTCAAGGGTGGTGACGTGACCGTTTGCGGGAAGCGCTCGAGCCATGAGAATGCTGCTGTACCCGAAGAGCGTGCCGATTTCCAGCACATCTGACGCACCGGTCGCGGCGATCAACACACACAAGAGGCGACCAAGATCGGAAGGGACCTCAATGGAGGGAATCCCCTTGTCGGCGGCTTCCTTGCGCATCTCGCGCAGACCAGCGTCTTCCTCTCCGAACAAGCTCTCGAAATACCGTTCGAATCGTTCTTCGCTCAACTGACCCCTCGCTGCGCGGTCGGATATTCGGAGTATACGGCGAGGTGTCGCTACGATAAAGCATTGAAGCGCTGGGGGATGGAGTGTACAAAACGTGGGCGTTCTCGGCGCAGGACGGTGAAACCGTGGCACGAAACCTTGAGGCGCACCTTAACGAATATGCCTCGGAGGTTGTAAGCGTCTCGTACGCCGTTGCGGCCGAACATCATGTCCTGGCGGTCTATCGCGTCATCGATGTGTCGGATGCCGTCGGCGCGGAATATGCGGTCACTGCGGCGGAGCACATCATCGATCAGGCGCAGTTCTGATCGACAAACTTTGCACCCGCGACGCTTCAGCGCAAGGGCGTCCTGGAGCTGTTGATGGACGCTGAAATTTCAGAGCAACAGGCCAATTTCTTCGTCGACACCGCGTCCGAGCGACTGAACGCGTTCGAGCTCGACATTCGGGCGGCCGGGTCCAACGCGCCGATGCGTCTCCTATGGGATCGCGCCAGAGAACTGGGCGAGACAATCCGGACAGCTTCGGCAGTGGACTCAGCGGACAAAGCCGCCCTTCAGGGGCGGCTGACTGCTCTCATGCGGATGCTACGTGAGGAACAGCGCCGGGTCCACAAGGAGATCGAACGGACCAGAAAGGACATCGAAGACAGCCTCACGCTCGCTGCAGAGTCTGTTCGTGAGGCGAGCACGACGAGCGACGTACAGGAGGTTCGCTCAGACCTGGCAGTGCTTCGGAAACGGATCACGAGCCTGGAGCCTACCATCCCGCGTTCGGTCCGGACCAAGCTGTGGGAGGACTGGCAGGAGACCAATCGAGGCGCGTGGCAGGCATTGGTCGCTTTGTGGCAAACGAATGAACAGATGCTCGCCGCGCTTCTGCAGACGGCTGAGGGACACCTCGAACGAGGCAGGACCAGACAAGCTCGAGAGCAAATAAAGGCGTTTCACGAGGCCATCGCATCTCTGGAATGCTCCCATCGCGAGGCAAAGGCGCTCAGACTGAAGGCCAATGGGCTGTGGCAGCGATGCGTCGATCAGGGCCGCGAGCAGCGAGAGCAATACGTCGCGTATTCGCGGCGCCGCCTCGATCACCTGCGCCGGGAAGTGGTTCAGAATGAACGCTCTCGCGCCCAGCTAAGAGCCGAGATCGCGGGGCTCGAGCGACAAGTCTCAGCTGCGACCACGGGAGTTGGACATGCTCTGTCTCGTGGGCAGCTCAGCGACGCGCTCCGACGCTCTGAACGCCTTGATGCGGAGGATCGACGTCTCGCCGTTCAGATCAGCGAAATCGAAGAAGCTCTGGAGATCGAGGCTACACCAGCCGGCTAAACGCTTTCGGTGCGCTCGTTTCTTGAGCGGGCACCCAGACCCGAACGTTTGTACCGCGGCGTGGGGCAGAAACAACGTCGAGCTGGCCACCGATGGACTGCGTGCGCTCGTTCATGATGTCCATGCCGAAATGGCCCTGAAGCTCCTCTTTCAGGGAGAAGCCCGTGCCGTCATCGTGAATGGAGACTTCCATCCCTCCATCGTGGCCCGTGATGTGGATGATCACATTCTTTGCATTGGCATGCTTGCGGACGTTATTCAGCGCCTCTTGCACGACTCGCATCAGTTCTACACGAACCTTGGGACCGACTTCAGGAACCTCTCCCTCCGCGTCCACCTCAACCACGAGCCCCGATACCTGGCCGAATTCGTTGGCATAGCTCGATATTGCCTCGGCCGTGGAGGTCCCTTCGGGCTCAGCACGCAGCGTGGTAATCGCGGTGCGGGCCTCCGTCAGGGCCGTCTCCAGAACGGTCTCCAAGTCAATGAGCTGTCCGACATCTAAAGCTGCCGGTGAGCGCTTCAGCCAGGAGACGCGCATCTTAAGAAACGCAAGATGCTGGGCCAGCCCGTCGTGGATCTCCCTCGCCAATCTGGACCGCTCCTCGATGATCGCTCCGGCGGCCACCTCCTCGTAAAGCAAGCTTCTCTCCAGCAGGACCGAGGCCTGGACACCGAAAGCTCGCAGAAGGCGCACGTCCTGCACGCTAAAACCGGACCTCCCCAGTCGATCAACAACCAAAGTGCCGATCTCCCGCCCCTCGACCCTGAGTGGGAGGGCCGCTACGGACCTCGCACGCGCGTCATCTCCGTCGGAAAGGAGCACTGTTTGAACTTCCTGTGGGGCCAGTCCCGTTCTCTGCGCTACTCCAAGGAGATCGTGCGGCGCGTCTTCACCTTCCTGGCGATCCTCACGCCCTGAAAGAATCACCTGAGCATTTGCGCGAAAGGTTCGGCCGGCGACGTCGACTATGTGCTGAATGACACGCGGGAGGTCTTGCACAGACGCGGGCGTCATGAGCGCCTGCAAAGCACTCAGCTCGCGCGCCTGCCAGCGTAACTTCCGGTAGCCTCGGCTTCCCTCTGCGCCGAGGATCAAAAGAATGCCGCTGTAGAAGACGAGACGCAGCAAGTCGCCAAGCTGCGCCACACCGGGCACGTATGGATGTATCGCGTACTGAAGCTCAGCGAAACCCGCGACGGTCAGGGCTAGAGCCAAGCCAAAGAACCACGGGGAGATCTCCTCGCGCGGCGCGCGCCAGAAGAGCGCGGCGGCGCCAAAAAGGGTGACGCAGGCCAGGAGCTGAATCGCGGTCTGGACACCACTGGGCAAAGTCGAGGTCCCGGCATGCCAGACCCAGGTCGCCACTCCCGCCGACACCAGCAGAGTCAAAAGTACGCTTGCCCCGACCAGCTGCCGGCGTCGCACCACGGGAATCTCACGATCAACCAGCAGTGGGGCAGCCAAGAGCAACGCGGCCCCCACAACGCGTTGCGCCGCCCAGCCATAGGGCACGAGCTGTGCTTGTCCGTCCCACCCCCAGAGTTCCGGAACTAATCCCATGCCACCGTTGGCCATCCCAAACAGCAGGAACGCCGTTGCGACGAACAAGCTGGTCAGGCGCCCGTACAACGTGAACTCGATGAGAACGAAGTACGCGGCGCCGAGCGAGACGAGCAGCGATGCCGTGGTTACCGCGATGTTAAAGATCACGGTGTGGGAGAACGCAGGCGACGCCGGCTTGCTGAAGGAAACCACCGTCAGACCCCAGAGAGCGAGCACAACAAGGGCAGCGATTACATACTCAGAGCCCCTGTTTAACGAACGTCTCGCCCCGGTCGTAGGATTTTGCTGTGGGAGCACGAAAGCTAACTCCGCTGGAAAACGGCATCCACGTAGAATCGGCGCAGTGCCGTCGTGGTCGCCGCGCCTAGTCTAGCGCTTCGCGCTGCGACTGTGAAGCACGTTTTATCTAGCCCGAGCCGGCCGCAAGCCGGTCGACGGTGCCCAAAAACGTGTCGAGATCGAAGGGTTTACGCAGGAATGCGTCAACGCGCGCCTCTTTCGCCAGCTCCTCGATGTTGGAGAGGCCCGAGACCAGCATGACCGGCGGCATATGAGAACCAACCTGTTTTCTGATCTCTGTGACCACCTCGATGCCATTTTTTCCCGGCATCATGTAGTCCAGGACAATTGCAGCCGGGTCTACTTCTTCGGTGCGTTCAGCGGCTCGACCGGCCGTGGTCAGCACTACCTCATAGCCAGATGAGTGCAGGAGATCGGTCAGGAGCTCCGCCAGGTTCGCTTCATCCTCGACTATCAATACGGTGCGTCCCATGCGGACATTGTAGGGGGACGGTGACGGCCCGAGGCCCGCTTGCCGGCGAACAGGGCGAGCCGTCCGAGACCGAGCGGCTCGCCCTGTTCTGTGGAGGCGACGGTCGGAATCGAACCGACGATAGGGGTTTTGCAGACCCCCGCCTTAACCACTTGGCCACGTCGCCATAAAAAATGGAGCGGAAGACGAGATTCGAACTCGCGACCCCCTCCTTGGCAAGGAGGTGCTCTACCACTGAGCCACTTCCGCCCGCGCCTTTAGGCTCTAGACGATACCATGTCAATTCGAAAACAGTCAATCAACGGCAACACCAAAGAATGACATCCGCACGCCATTTTCGGACCCTCCATGGACGTGGATGGTATACTCCTAACCGTGCATTCGACAGAGGACCCTGACACGTGCCGCTGCGCTTCGTAGTCGCCATAATCCTTTCGCTGGCGTTGGTTTTCAGCATCCTCGGATCCAGTTTAGCGGCTCCCGATGCCGCTCCGCCGGGCCTAAGCCTTAGCGCGGGACCATCGATCGTGGACGTTGGAAGCGACGTGGCGCTAAAGGTTTCGGCCACTCGCTGGACGGGTCCTGCAGCGGTCTCGGTTACGTTCCTCTCCCCTCACCATGGGTTCTCAGGAAAGATGGTGTTCGCGTCGCAATGCAACTGCTTCAGACTGAACGTTTTCCTTGCCAAGCGAAGTCACGCTCTGGAAACGGCTCGCGTGACGGCCAGGGTGACCGTCCGCAAGCAAACTTTCATTCTTCACAGGACCTTCGAGGTTCGCGGCCTTACCGCCAACGGCAAGACGTTTTCTCCCGGCGGAACGCCCCAGCTTGCGGGCTGGGTCAGTGATCCGCAGCCCGTGCAGAACGAGTTCGAACATTTCTGTGCCTGGACGCGGGCCTCGGATGCCTTTCCGATACACGGTTTGCCCGTAACCTTCGTGGTGCACTTTCAGACGCGAACCCAGAAGTGGTTCGCAGGCCTCACCGGCTCAAACGGCGTGCTATGCAGCAGCAAAGATATCCAACACGCAAAGATCGGATTTGCCACCGCTGTTGATATCTACGCCGGCAGACTGCACCAGCGGACATCCTTTACGCCCAGGACGCCTTAGCGAAAATCTTACCTCGAGTCGTCGTATGCCGCTCGCATGGCCGGATCACGTAGAACCTGCATGAGCGCGTTGAGCTCACGTAGGTGCTTCTCCGCCTCGGCACTTGCCTTGGGATCTCCGAAGAACTTGTCTGGATGTATGCTCGCCGCGTAACGGCGGTAAGCCTTCTCGATCTGCTCCGAGGTCGCATCCGGCCTTACTCCAAGAATCTGATAGTGGGTCAGACCGGCCGCCTCTCCGGCAGCGACTTCCGACTCATAACCCGCGGGGCCTTGCGTTCGGAGTCGACTGCTTCTCGCCGACCGCACGCGAGCGCCACTGGACTGGTCGGCGTCGTATGGGTCCCACTTTGGCCCGCCGTCATCCCAAGAGGGGCGAACACGATATCGCCCTGACGAGTACACCTTAAGCGTCTCATCGTCGAATTCCCGCTCTATGACTGCACCACCAAAGGGCCTCTTCATGCGAGCCCGGAGATCATCGTCGATCTCTGGCTGCCGCAGGACTTCTGGCCGGGGAGGCATGGCCGATCCGCTGTCTTCTTGGCTCTCGGCAACGGAGGGCTTCATCCATCGAAACAGGCGCGTGAGCTTCTTGGTCTGCATGCGTGACGCCGCCTTGCCCGGGAGGACACTAATAAAGGTTGGTTGGTGCCGAGGGCCAGAATCGAACTGGCGACACATGGATTTTCAGTCCATTGCTCTACCGACTGAGCTACCTCGGCACAATCGCGGCAATTCTACCCCGTCAACGAAGCGTCTGGCGATGATGCATATACGTGGGCATGACGAGAGCCCACTTCTCTATTCTGCCCACCCGCACTCTGCCGGTAAATACGTCGAAATCCGAGCGCTCGATCTTATCCAGAATTCGGGAGTACAGCGTTGCGGCGAGTGCGATGGAGAAACGAACGGAGGGATCGAGGCGCGCGATTCCGCTCCAGCCGCGGATGTAACGGCGGCGCGCTTCAAGAGCGACAACCCGCAGAACTTCTCGAAACTCGGGCGTGAGCCTCTCGGGCTTTTGTGCCGACAGTGAGCATCCGCGCCGCTCGAGATCTTCGCGCGGCAAGTAGACGCGGCCATGGTCGGCATCCTCCACTACGTCTCGCAGCACATTGGTGAGCTGCATGGCGACGCCCAGGTCCCGTGCCGCGGCAACTGATACCTCGTCTCGCGCTCCAAGGATGTGCGACATTACCATCCCCACGCTTCCGGCAACGAGCACGGAATATTCGATGAGGTCATCCATGGTCTCGATAACTTTCCGCTCCAGGTCAAAGCGGGCGCCTTCGATGATCATGTCGAGAAGCCGGATTGGGACCTGGTGCCGTCGCGCGATTTGTGCAATCTCGAGAAGTAGGGCATTCAGCATCGGACGTGCGATCTCCCGTATCCGCAGTCGCTCTAGCTCCTCCTGAACCCTGGCTCGGCTCCAACTAGGCGGCGGCTGATCCACTAGATCGTCGACTGTTCGATAGTAGGCATACATGAGTCGAACGTCTCGGCGGACAGCCGACGGAAGGAAGACCGAGGCGAGGTAAAAGCTTCTGGCTCTCGATCGGATGATCCTGTCAGCGTCTCGAGCTGTCAGGTCAGAAAACGTGTTCACGCATCTTCTCTCACCCGCTCCGCCACCAGTTTGGACCCAATAACGACCATCGGTACTCCCCCGCCGGGGACGGTACTCGCACCGACGAAATACAAATTGTCCAGCTCACTGGCTTTGTTTCCGGGTCGCATATACCCAATCTGCCAGAAACCATGCGAGATGCCGAACGCGTTTCCTCTCGCAGTGTTGTAAGTCGTCGCAAAGTCTTCGGGAGTAAAGACACGCTCAGAGACTATATGCTCTCTCAAGTCGGACAGCCCCGAACTTTCGAGCTTGTCGAGGATCCTATCTCGGAAAGCGCCGGCATCGCGTTCCCAGCGAATATTTCCATTTAGAGCGGACACGGGTACCAGGACATACAGGGCATCTTTTTCGACCGGCGCCATCGATGGATCCGTCCGACCCGCGGCGCAAACATAGATCGATGGATCGACGGGAAGCTCTTTGCGGCGGAAGATGGCATCGAAGTTTTCCGTTGGATCGGTTGACAGAAATGCGTTGTGATGCACTAGATCCGGATATCGGCGGTCGAGTCCCAGATACAGGAGGAAGGCGGACGAGCCGTAATCCAATTTATTGAGTCTACGCACCGAGCGTCTGCTCCGGTCACCAGGTAGAAGGTGCCGATATGCGTAGGGAAGGTCGGCATTCATGACTAGGACATCGCCGGCGACCAAACGTCCATCCAGCGTCTCAACACCGGTCACGCGCCGGCCCTGACTGGTGACTCTCGATACCTCGACGCTGGTCTCCACAGCGGCTCCAAGCTCGGTCGCCAGATCCAGGAGAACTTCGGAGATCCGGCCCATTCCCCCACGAGGGTGCCAGATGCCTTCGACCATTTCCGTATACGGAAGGAGAGAGTAAACGGAGGGTGCGTCGTGCGGAGCGAGTCCGAGGTACATGGTTTGGAAGGTAAACGCGAGCGCCAGACGCGGGTCGCGAAAGTAGCTGCGCACATGCGAATCGAGATTCCGCAGCGTATGGGTTTTCTGCATGAAGTACAAGTTCTGGAGAGTGAGAAATTCACTCCAATGGCGAAAGTTCCGCTCGACGAACCGCTTCCTCGCCACGCGGTACTTGTACCCCGCGTCGGCCAGATAGCGACGAAGCGAATCGCCCGATCCGGGTTCGATCGCATCAAGCTGATCACTCATCGAGTCCATATCGGACGAGACGTCAAGTCTGCTGCCGTCGCCGAATGTAAGCCGGTAATTTGGCCTGCATCTCAACAGCTCGAGATAGTCGTCTAGCTCGCGTCCCACCGACCTGAAGAGGCTGTGAAGCACGTCGGGCATGAGAAGGAGTGTGGGGCCCGCGTCGAACACAAACTCATCCTGCTGAACAGTGCGGCAACGGCCACCGACTTGGTGGTTCTTTTCGAGCACAGTTACCTGCCAGCCCGCGTGCTGCAACCGGATAGCCGTGGAAAGGCCCCCCAAACCTGCACCGACGACCACGGCTGTCTTTTTCACTCTTCCCTCTCGACGTTTATTGCCATCCCTGAGCAGTCAGACTGCTGAGCGTCGCCACCGGCGTCTAACCAGTGCTAGCCTCGGAGGTGATTTTGGGTCGCCTGTTCCCATACGCTCTGACGAGAATTACGGACTGAACCACCATAGAATTCGTAAGCAAAAAGAAGACGATCTCCTCGACTGGAACCCCACCTATCTTCAGCTGGGTGATCCGAGCGGCGTGAAGCGTCCAGATTCCCTGCGATATAGCCACGCCGTCCGCGACCGAGAGGTAAAAGGTGGCAATTGCAACCGCAGCGAGTAACGCTCGCCTCTCCTTCCACAGCTCCTTCCATCCCACGACCCACTGCAAGACCAAAACGGGAAGCGCCCACGTCACCTCGAACACCAGATATGTCAGGTGTCCCATGGTCTCTCACCTAGTCGTGCCAACAGCAGCGAAACCAGGAGTCCTGCGAGCCCTACCTGGAGAATGTAGAAGCAATACTCCTCAACCGGTACATGGCCGATAAGCGCACCCCACACTCGACTCTTTCCGTACGTCCACACGCCGTTGACGATGATCAGATTGTCCCACGGTCCGGTGTACAGAACAGCGAGCAGGGAAACTCCGGCAAGAGTCAGCCAGAGCCGACGCGACAGATTTCGGCGCAGGGCGAGGCCGAGCAAAATCACCGGCGGCAGCAAGAAAATCGCCAAAAACTGAGCGTAGGTCATGGAGGCTTCTTCAGTACCTGGAAAGGCCGTCGCGTCGGCATGGCCCGAGGATACCAGCGGGGCGTCGTGGCGACTGTCCTCGCCACGCTCACCTCATCCGCTGCCGCCGCGTTGAACGGATGGCCCTCGCCACTCGAGCCCGTTGCTGAGTTTCTAATGCAGTGGACTCCCGTGCCCATGGCGGAATTTCTTCTCTCGCGATTGGGAGGGGCCGCGCGTCCTGCGGCCCTCCTTGGGTCGCTTGCGATAGCGATGCTGGTTGGAGGGGTGGCCGGTACGGTTCAATCGGCCGCCGGCTGCGGCTTGGCACGGGAGGTAGGCGGTTACCTCTTGGCTTCCGCGCTACTGGCCGCAGTGTTTCTTACGGCGTTTCCCCCAACCAGGCCGGAGCCCGTGCTCATCTTCCTCCTAGCCTTTGTGTTCTCGCTAGCGCTCATTCGAACGCGAACGCAGGTCTCCGGGAGACGGGAGTTTCTGGAGCGCACCACGGTTATTTTCTCCGGCGCGGCGGGGCTGATCTTCTTGTTCGCACTTGAACCTGTTTTCAGCCAGCTGAGCGCAATTCGGTTGTTCACTTTTAAGCCCGTCCGGGGGCTCCCCGTCGCCGGGCTCTCGCCTCTGGTTACTCCAACCGACAGCTTCTACACTGTCTCTTATACACAT
>DHWR01000002.1:3534-4411 GCA_002413265.1 Chloroflexi bacterium UBA5177 | reverse complement strand
TGCCATGGAGTCGAGCGGATGCAGGGTGACTGGGTAACGGGCAACTCGTTCGACGACAGGATGGGTGCCTACGTCATTGCGGAGGTCACGCGCGCTCTCGCCGCCGAAGAGCTGCAATCCGCGCTCATCGCCGCCTCGTGCGTCCAGGAAGAGATAGGCAGTCGAGGCGCGACCCCCGCGGCCTTCAACATCGACGCGCCTCTTGGGATCGCGGTAGACGTTACCTACACGACCGACCACCCGCGTGCCTCCAAGACCGAACATGGAGACATACGGTGCGGTGCTGGTCCGGTGCTGACTCGCGGTGCGAATACCAATCCTCGCGTCTTCGAGCGATTGGTCGAGGCGGCCGAGTCGGCAGGGGTTGGGTATCAGCTGGACGCGGACCCGCGCGGAACGGGGACGGACCAGAATGCGATGTACGTGGTCCGGGGCGGCATGGCGACCGGGTTGGTCAGCGTGCCCACCCGGTATCTCCACACCTCGTCAGAGATCATCTCACTGGACGATGTGGATGCGACCGTGGCGCTGCTCACCCGGTTCATTCTCGACCTAAAGCCGGACATCGACCTTACGCCGTAGCGTATTTACGGCCAATTGTCCATTGTGTAGACTGGTTGTGCACGGCGGCCAGACGGCGTGCGGGGCTTGGCGCCCATCTCCCATCGGCGCAGGCCGAGATGGCGGAATGGTAGACGCTCCGGTCTCAAAAACCGGTGGCCGCAAGGCCGTGCGGGTTCGAATCCCGCTCTCGGTACCACAACTAAAGAGCACGAGCGGTCGTGGCGGAATGGTAGACGCGCATGGTTCAGGACCATGTGCCCGCAAGGGCGTGGAGGTTCGACTCCTCTCGACCGCACCAAACATTCGTTCGTGC
>DHWR01000002.1:0-3271 GCA_002413265.1 Chloroflexi bacterium UBA5177 | reverse complement strand
TCTTTTTCGACGCGCACGCTGCCGCTCATGATCAGCACGAACTCCGCGCCGGGTGCATTCTGCTCAATGATCACCGTACCCGGCTGAGCGCGCACTTGCTTGGAGTGTCGCGCCACCGCGGAAACATACTCTTGCCCCAATGCTTCGAAGAATGGAACCTTACTGAGAGCCTTAGCGTTGTCGACGACCTCGTCGCGGTCACCAAGAAACGAGTACGCTTCCGTTGGCATTGATACCTCCACGCTCTGCCACTCAAATCGTCGCGTCTTTTTTCAGTGTATGAGCTTGCTCGTACACTTGCTCGGTCGAGGCAGGAACTCCTTGGCCGTTACTCCCGGCCGCCCGATGGGTCCGTCCCGCAGCGCGAGGGAAAGAGATGGCTCCTCGACGTTCCAGTGAGCATACGCCATCGTGGTGGGTGCTCGCGGACGCCGAGGGCAACGAGGCCTGCTTGTCCACCGCAGAGGCCGCGATTGAGCTTATCCTGTTGATCGTTTGACGATCACAGTCGAGTCTCAATCCCGGGGATTCTCGCTCTCAGGGTCCACGCGTAGCGTGAAATCAAGATGGCAAGAATCCTCATCACGACGTTTGGAACGGCGGGTGATCTCAATCCGTTCCTGGCACTCGCCCTTGGCCTCCGGACGCGGGGACACCACGTGTCGTTTGCCGTGGAAGATGGGCTCCGGCAGGCTGTCGTCGATGCCGGTTTGACCAGTGTCCACTCACTGTCAGGCGAAATCGATCCTGCATTTGCCGTCTCTGAGTGGCTGCTGTGCGGGAGCAGTCTCCCTCTGCGGTCCGCGCGCGCACTGGTCTCCGGCTACCTCATTCCGAGGCTCCAGCAAAAGGTAGAGGATCTGCTAATTTCCGCCGCGGGGGCAGATTTCATCGTCGCACCCGCCGCCCATCTGGCCGCCTCCGTCGTTAGCGAGTTGACCGGCATCCCGTGGGTCAGCGTCACCCTCTCGCCCGTCTCGATTCCATCCGTTCATGTCAAGCCTCACCCCTGGCCCGCTTCAATGCCCGCTCTGCTGCAGAAGCCGGCCAACAAGATGCAGTGGGCCGCGGCCACCATGGTTCTGCGGAACCTGGCCGATGGACCGATCAATGAGATCCGGAGCCGCTACGGGCTGCCGCGTCGTCGCGATCTGCTCACGACGGGCAACCTCTCTCCCGATCTTGCCGTCATTGCCGCTTCGCCGGCTTTCGTGCCGCCGCAGCCGGATTGGCCGACTGCACTTGCCGTGACCGGCTTCTGCTTTTGGGACTCCCCGGCCGGATGGTCGGAAAGCGCTGACCTCACACGGTTTCTCGATGGCTCCAAACCGGTTGTCGCGGTCTCATCCGGATCGATTTCACGGCAAGCCGGATCAATATTTGAGCGGTTCTATGAGGCAAGCACCGAAGCAGTCCGGCGGGCCGGGGGCCGCGCTCTGGTAATTGGAGCTCCGTCCGCCAGCCTGCCGGACCCTTTACCTGATGACGTCATGGCGCTTCCGTTCGCGCCGTTTTCAGAGATCTATCCACGCTGCGCCGCCGTCTACCGGCTCTGGTCGTTCCTTGGGGCTTCGATCAGTTCTTCAACGCAGCTCAGGTGATGCGCATCGGGACGGGACGGTGGCTCTCGCGAAGAAGATACACGCCTACCCGAGCTGCGAACGCGCTGACAATGCTGCTTCAGAAGGATTCGACGTATCTTCAGCGCGCCAGGATGGTCAAGGCACAGATCGCTCAGGAGGATGGAGTGGCAAATCTCTGCAATGCGATCGAGTTCCTCCCGGTCATCGCCAAGCAGGTCAGCGCTGCAAGTTTGGTGCGATAGTCGAGCCTTTGCCGTCGGAGCAGCTATTTGCCGATGAGACGGCTGACCAGGATGCTGACCTCGTAGAGCACGTAGAGAATCCCACCCAGGATCAGTGGCGAGATCCAGTCGGCGCCCGGAGTCGCGACCGTGGCAAACGCAAATATGGCGAGGAAGGCCATCGCCCGCTTCGAGGCAAGCCAGCGCGAGGACGTGATCCCGGCAGACGCGAGCCCCACCAGGACCAGCGGTAGCTCAAAGGAGATGCCGAAGACCAGGAGGATGAGGGCGACGAAGCTCGATCAGGTTCGTTTCCTCGTCCTCACGCAGGACCTTACCGTCTCATCGCCGTAGGGCGAGTCACAGACGGTTACCGTCCTGCGGTCGCCCGCGTCCCCGCCGAGCAAGCGCCGTCCTCAGGCAGACACGTCGTTCATGCTGTGGCCTGGCTGGGTTCTCCAGACTCTTCTCGAGCAGGTTCGTTTCCCTCGTCCTCACGCAGGACCTTGTGCTGAGGGACCGAATTCTCGGGCTCGGGGCCGATCTCTTCGTTGGAACCCCTTGCCCCGCTCAGAGCGCTGATGGCCACCACTTCGGCCCCAACCAGCATGGTCATCGAGAAGAAATACACCCAGGCCATGAGCAGCACGAGCGAGCCCAGTATCGCCCCATCCTTCTGGAAGTGAGCGAACTTCGCATAAAGCGGCCAGATATACGACAAGATCTCGAACAACACCGCCGCCACCAGCGCGCCCTTCCACGCGTCACGGAACTTCAGCCGCGGCTTCACGTTGGGGAACACCAGGTAAATACTCTCGAAAAGCAGGAACGCCGCGAAGAGGCTGATCGCGGTTCCGACCGCGAACGCCGCGACGTCCGGAATAGATAGTGTCGTGAAGACCTGCTTCACGAGTGCTCCAGCCGCCGTGCCCAGCAGGATCACCAGCATCAGCGCCGTGAAGACGAAAATCATGGCGATGTCGATCAGCTTCTCGATGACGAAATTCCGGCTGTTGACCTCGAAGATGGCCTGAAACGTCGTGGAGATCGCTCCGCCCACGCTCGACCCGCCCCAGAGCACGCCGACGAGACCCACCAAGCCGAGCACACCGGTGTGTTGGGTGCTCGCTTTCACCAGCTTCCGGATGTCGTTTGGCGTGACCACACCTTGCAGGGCCTGGCTCAGGTGGCTGACGACCGATTGCTGAGCGCCGGGATTGTTACGCAGCAGCATCCCGCTGATGGCGATCAAGCCAACCGTGATCGGGACCACCGACGTCAGAACGCTCCACGAGACAATAGCCCCCAGCGTTCCGAGATTGTCTTTCATCAGTTTCTTGAAGATCTTCTTGATGCTCACAGCGGCTCCGACTCCCCATCAATCTATGCGGTTTTGCCAGAACAAGAGCAAAAATCATACCGGCAAAGGCGCGCTGGAGGGTCTGCATTGGAGGAGGTGCGCTTTTC
>DHWR01000121.1 GCA_002413265.1 Chloroflexi bacterium UBA5177 | reverse complement strand
ACCTCGACCATCCAACCGTAGGTGTAGATCGTCAGGTCGCTCCCCGCTCGGACCACCTGCGCCTGACCCACCGGGGTGGTGTAATCGTCTTCGGGAAGGTGGTCCTTCAGGCGCCGATACAGGTACTTGTGCTCGAAATAGAGCACCGGGTTGTCATCCCGAATCGCGGCCTTGATCAGCCCATACGCGTCAACCGGGTTCGAAGGAGCTACGACTTTGAGCCCGGGAACGTGCGCGAACCAAGCTTCAGGATTTTGGCTGTGAAACGGCCCGCCGTGAACTCCTCCGCCCGAAGGTCCCCGGATCACCATTGGGACCGCCATCCGGTTGCGATAGTGCAGCTTCGCCGCCATGTTCACTATTTGATCGAATCCGCAGGCGATGAAGTCCATGAATTGCATCTCGGCTATAGGCCGTTGCCCCATGAGGGCCGAGCCGACCGCGGCACCAACGATGGCTGACTCAGAAAGCGGCGTGTCGATCACTCGCCATGGGCCGAATTCGTCGAGAAGGCCTGCTGTGACCTTGAAGGCGCCGCCGTAGACGCCGACGTCCTCGCCGAGGATGTAGACGCGCTCGTCGCGTTGCATCTCCTCGCGCATGCCTTGCTTGATCGCCTCGAGGTAGGTCACCTCTGCCACGACTGAGTGCCCCGTTTCACATGCCGGGCGGGCCAAGAGTGCCCAACCGGCGCCTCGCTCAGTCTACTTCCTGGTCCGGCGGTTTTGAACTCATCGGGCCGCGCGCACGTTCAGGTTGTTGGTAGCGCACGAGCCTTGGCCGCTCTCTGCCGTACCACTTCCGCCAGGCCCGCGACAAAGTCGGAGCTGGAGTTGAGCATCTCAATTCGTTTGAGGGTAACGCCGCGGTCGGATGCCGCTCGCTGAGCCTCGAAGTCGATGTCGTAGTGGATTTCCAGGTGCTCGGAGACGAAGCCAACCGGGGCCACGAGGATGTGCTGCACGCCCTGATCTGCCAGATCATGCACCGTGTCGACGATGTCCGGCCCCAGCCAGGGATCAGGAGTCCTGCCGGCACTCTGATACGAGAAGGTCCAGCGCTCAAGGCCCAGCATCTGGGCGATCGCCTGGGACGTCTCCTGGAGCTGGCGAGGGTACGGGTCCGCATGCTCGAGGATCTTCTCGGGAAGACTGTGAGCGGTGAACACTACCGTGACATCTGAGCCCGCTGGGAAGTCCGCGAGTCGGGATCGGGTCCGCTTCGCCACCGCTTCCAAGTAAGAGGGATGCAGATGCCAGCTCTCGACAGGCAAAATTTCGATGTGGCTGCCAAGCTTTTCCTGTGCATCGTCGACGTAGTGGAAATACCCGGCAATGCTCATGCGGGAATAGTGCGGAGCGAGCACCAGACCGACGGCCCGATCATGGCCTTCGTCCCGCATTTCCCCCACGGCCTGTTCGATGTAGGGGTGCCAGTGCTTCATGCCAAGAAAGACCCGGTATCTATCGTCCCTCGAGCTGTTCAGCTGGGCCTCGAGACCACTTCTCGTGGCCTCCGAAATTTCGGATAGTGGAGTGCGCCCGCCAACCGTCTTGTATCGCTCCTTCAGCTCCGCGACGAACTCCGGGGCGGGCTTTCGACCACCTCGTATGTGGGTGTAATACGCCTCCACGTCCTCGAGGCGGTCAGGACTGCCGTACGCCATGAGCAGGACACCCATTACATCGCTCATTTCGTTCCTTCCGCTACCTTCATGACTGCTTCCAGAAGTCCTTCCGCCGATGGCGTATCTGCCGTCGACGCCACCTGCAGCTCTCTTTCCTCGACCGCTCGAGCGGTCGTCTGACCGATGCACACCAGACGGGCCTTCGCGACAACTTCCCGCCCAGCAAGCTCCATCAAATTTCGCACGGCTGAAGGACTCGCGAGAACGATGATATCTATCTGTCCTTGTCGAAGTTCTTCGAGAGCCGCGCTGTTGCGCTCGGGCGGAATCGTGCGGTACACGGTCACCGTTTCAACTATGGCGCCAGTAGCGGTCAGCAGATCTCTAAGCGCCGGGCGCACGAGGTCGCTCCCTGGAACGAGAATCCGAGAGCCCCTCACTCCAACGGCGGCGAGACCCTCAGCGAGTGCTTGAGCACCGCCGGCCTGTACCAGACAGTCAGCTTTCCACCCCGCGCCCGCTACGGCGCCGGACGTGGCGGGTCCAGAAGCTGCAATCTTCACGGAAGGAGGCAGCGCTGCCGCTACGCCGATTTCGGATAGCCGCCTCGAAACTCCGTGCACGGCGTGTCTGCTGGTGAAAGCGACCCATTCGTATCGGTGGAGTGCGCGCAGTGCGTCATCGACGGGGCCCCAATCGAGCGGGGGAACCCTTTGGATCGCAGGTAACGCCGAGACCACGGCTCCCTCCTTTTCCAGGAGAGGCCTCAGCTGCTGGGCATCCTCGAGAGCTCGCGTGAGGAGGACGCCAACGCCTCTCAGGGACCTAGCTGGCGTCGCGGGAGGAAGCGTCATGCACAAAGTCGACGAGCCTGGCCAGCTGTTCCGGATCGGTATCGGGATGCACCCCGTGACCAAGATTGAATATGTGGCCCGGCCGATGGGCTGCGCGCTTGAGAATGGCGGACGCTTCTCGCTTCACCACCTTCCAGGGAGCCTGCGCAATCAGGGGATCCATATTCCCTTGAATTCCACGATCGTATCCAATGCGGGTCCACGCTGCATCGAGGGAGACGCGCCAATCGACGCCGATGGTTGACCCACCAGCGTCGCGCATGGCTTCGAGAAGGCCCGCGGTGCCCGTGCCGAAATGAATGATGGGTACAGCTCGCAGCGCCGGCGAGTCGAGCACCTGCGTGCTGTACGGCTGAACATAGCGAGAATAATCATCGGGAGAAAGAACACCCGCCCAGCTGTCGAAGAGCTGTAGGGCGTGGACTCCAGCCTCGACCTGCAAACTCAGGTACCCGGACGTGATGTCCACGAGTCGGGACATGATGTCCTGCCAGACATCGGGAGCGTTGTACATCAGCCTCTTTGTCTTCTGGAAGTCTCGGCTCGGTCTCCCTTCGATCAGATATGAAGCCAGCGTAAATGGTGCGGCGGCGAACCCTATGAGCGGTACGGCGTTTGCGAGTCGCTGCAGGGTGCACTTGATCCCCTCAGAAACGAAATCTAGGTCGCCGGGCTGAAGCGGTCGCAGCCTCAGGGCGTCCTCGGAACTTCGCATGGGCTGCGCGATGACGGGGCCAACCCCTTCTTTGATGTCGAGATCTATTCCCACACCGATCATTGGCAGCACGATATCCGCGTACAGCACCGCCGCGTCCACACCTAGCCGAGCCACCGGCTGCGCCGTCACTTCCGCGCACAGCTCCGGCTGGCGGCAGATATCGAGCAAGGACCGGCCTTCCTTGAGAGCGCGGTATTCCGGAAGCGACCTTCCCGCTTGGCGCATGAACCACACCGGCGTGCAGTCGACAGGCTCGCGGTGGAGCGCGCGCAACAGACGATCGTTCACTGGAGTCGATGAGACGTTCGCAACCACGGCCAAGGTCTTCACCGAGGGCGTCTCATGCCAGGAGCTCAAGCACCTCACGCAGCGGGCGGTGGACGCACGTGAATATTGGGGTGTCCGACAGCGTGTACTTCCGTCCGTCAGTCGATCGGAGGTCCATGACCAGGCTCTGGAACTCCAGGAGATCCTCGGTTTCGTAGGAAACAATGAATTCCTGATCGTCCAGACCGAAGGAGTGCACGAGAACCTGTTTGATGGACGGGAAGTCGTGCCCCACCTTGATGTGCTCGTTCATCATTCCCTGCCTGGTCGCTTTGGACAGCAGGTACCAATCGGCAGTCTTGGTGAATGGATAGACGACCAAGTATGTGCCACGCTCTGTCGCCAGAGCAGCTTGCTCCTGTGACGTTTGACGACGGACGTAGGTCGAGGGGCGAATCAAACCGAAATACAAGTAGCTGATCTCGAGATAGCGGCCGAGCTCAGTGTGATGCAGCCGACTCGCCGATGCTTGCAGCTCGGATACGTCCCTGCCATTGCGCCACAGCAGCAGATCGGTGCCGGTTTTCAATCCGGTCGTGTTGTACGCGTAGGTTTCGATTCCGTCCTGCGACTCGACAGCCTCGGCAAATTCTGTCTTTCGGCAGGAGCGCTGTTCCTGAGCGAGGCGGCGCCAGGCCGGGTCGAGCCGGTAAAACAGAAACTGAACAAAAGTAGTCTCTTCCATGCCCAGAACATAACACCCTCAATCAGGTGGAAGAAGCTCGAAGTAGCGTGACACGAGAGAACTGTCTCCGGACACCGCGAGATTTTCGTCTGAGATTCGATGCCAGAGAAACAGCACAAGGTCCGAGGCAGTACCGGTTATGACCACATCTGGGTCGCCTGCCTGTGGACCAACCTGCGTGTCTCGCTCCTGGAATCGTACTGTCGACTCGCCAGCACCGTCCGAACGGCGGAAGCGATAGGTCTCGCCGCGACCATCGAGAGTCGATTGGGGTCGACAATTTTGCGGCGCGTAAACGGTGAGCATCTCATCGATTCCATCGGCAGCCAGGTGGGCGTCGATTGGCTCGGCCTTTCCAAAGGCTGTCTGCCCATCCCAGCGGTGAATAGAGGTTTCGTTGGCCATTCTCCGCATCCAGAACCCGACGTTCTGCTGCGGAGCGAACCAGGTCCAGGCCGGCTGCCCTGGATCGGATTGCTCAAATATGTCGATCAGACGCGACGCCGCCTCCGCGAACCACGCGGTTACACCGGCCGGCCGCGCACTCGCCTCGCATTTTGCGGCAAACCAAGCATGGATGTCCGATGGCAGGCCAAGGTCTTCGAGTGACTGCACAACGTCTTGTCCGTGGCCCTCGGTTATGTTTTTGGCGACCTCGGCATAGATGCTCCCCAAATGCGCGACGAGACTACTTAGCGTCCAGCCGGGGCATGATGGGAGAGATACATCTATATCTGTGCGAGCTAACTGCGCAATCTTTTCGGCGTCATTTCGCAGGGTTCGGATGTAAAGAGGCTTGTCCACGAGGCTCCTCCGCGCCCGAGAGTCAGAAGGTGCCGGGTTTCCTGACGAAGTTACCAGCCAGGGAGGCTGAAACCCTGTCCCAGTGGCATCTGGAGGCGCTATGATACGTCAGGCTTCTTGACAACGCGCTTTGAAATCGGCGCCGACCTGACCCCGACTCCACACAGGACGGTTTTACTTTTTGCTGGATTTAGATGACGCTGCCGGAGACGCCGTCCGCTGGGCTTTTCTGGCGGCCGCGCGGTTGTTTCGGGTCAATCGGGCAAGCTTACTCGTTTCCGACCGACTCTCACCGGGGATGACCGTTCACTCGTCCGTCGGACTCGATCCCGACCTCGTTTCCTCAATCCATGTCGCGGCGGGTCAAGGAGTGGCAGGCTTGGTCCTGGAGCGGGATGTGGCCTTCATCGGCGAGGCGTCGGGGACAAGATTTATTAGCGTGCCGGTGCACAACTCGCGAGGCGTAGTGGGAGTGCTGAATCTTACTGGTGGCCGCATCACCGGAATGGATCTGAGCGACGAGGATCTGGAGTCCGCATGTTCCGTAGCCTCACACCTCGGCCAGCTGCTTCACCAAGCGGACAGCGGCATCGACCAGGACACGGGGTTTCCGGACGAGCACGCCTTTACAGAGCAGGTTGAGCGCGAGCTCTCGCGAAGCAGCCGGAGCGGCGAAGCCTTCATGCTGATCGTGATCCAGCTCCTCCAGACCAGAGATTCGGCAAAGCGCGTAGGCCCGAGAGACGTTGCGGCATTGTTGCGCAGTGCCGGAGCCGCCGTGCAATCGGTCACGCGTGGTTATGACCTGGTCGGCCGCCAGGAGGGAGGGCTTGCACTTCTGGTGCCGGGAGCGAGTTCTCCGGAAAGCCTAACAGGCAGAATTCTCGAGGTCACGCGGCGGGCGGTCTTCCCTTTGGAGCCTGGGCTGATGATTCAGGTTGGCTGGGCTCGAGGTCCCGAAGAGGCAGAGAGAGCGACTGCTTTGATGGCTCTGGCGGTGGAGAGAAGTCGTACCGAAAGCGCACTACGACCGCTCATTGAAGAAAGCGTCGGGCCTGCCAGCGCCGAGCGCGGAGACGGCAGCTAATGGGCGAAAACCACTATCAGGCTCTCGGTCTCGAGCTCACGGCGTCTACCTCCTCGGTTCGCGCCGCGCTCGAACGATTGGTGGAAGAAGCCCAACAGGCGACGCGGAAGGACCCGGATCGGGCCCGAGTCCTCTGGAATCAGGTAAGAGCGATCCGAAGGGACCTGCTCTCGGGACGGGAGACTCGGGAGGCCTACGACCTAAAGGTCCTGAGTGCCATGCCGGTCCAATCCGTTTCCGTTCCGACTCCCGAACGGTACATTCGTCCGGAGCGTCCTCGGATTGCGACTAGCTCTCGCGCAGGGTCACACAGGTGGCCCTGGGCGGCGGCAGGCGTGACCGCAGTGTTGTTGAGCTTGATATTGGCCGGAGCGTTGGCCCGGCAGCTCACCAACCACTCTGCCGCGACGCCTCCACCGGTGAGTATCAGCGGCACGGTTGCGAGCGGTTCACCTTTCCAGAACGGTGAGCAAGTCGTGCTGCAATGGAAGCACGTGACGGGCGCGAGGCAGTATCGAATTCGGCTCTGGACGTCGAGTAGCGCGAGTGCGAAGGTCATCTCAGTCGCTCGCCCTTCCTATCGAATGCGCGTCGTCGGTGCGCAAAAGTACTTCTGGCGCGTTCAGGCTCTGTTTCAAGGTCGATGGACTGCTTACGGACCGACCTCTGACTTTGCTGTCGGGTCGCCTCCGGTTGGCCGTCCCGTGGCACTCAGCGTTCCAAGCTCGTCGCGACTCAGGCCCGGCAACGTCACGCTCTGTTGGAAACCGGTTCTGAAAGCCATCGAATACCACCTGACCGTGTCAGGAATTGCTCCTCGTACAGTTCGCTCCAGCTGTACTCGGATCCCAGTCGGAGCAGGGAGACACCGGTGGACGGTGGCAGCAGTCGTGCGAGGCGCGAAAAACTATGTCGGCCCGCGAGCGTTCGGGTCATTCCTGGTGCGCCGGCCTTCCCGGCATGTGGTCATTGCGCGAGCATCCACGTCCAGGCGGCGACACGCTCTCGTGGCCGCGGCTCAGCCTATCCAGTCAACGAGCTCTTTGAAGTCGTATAGATCGCCGTCGACCACTTCGGCGGCAACCACTTCGGCAGTCATCGCGCAGCAGCCGGCGGATCGCGTGCCGTCGGTTGGGCGGCGAGCCCTGGCCACCCGACGGTCAACACCCGCAAGGGTACCGACAGCGCCTTCGCGACCGCGGCCAACTACCGTCGTGCGGCGATCTGGTCCGCCCCCACCGCCTCCGCCCCCACCGCCCGCTTCACGCCCAGCCCCTGCCGGGCACGCCTCTCCCGTGGTCAGCGCTCCTGCATCGAGGAGTGTCGCCACTCCGCCATCTCAAACCGCTGCCATCGCGTCCAACCCGCCTTTGAGCTTGCCATCTCTACCTGCGGCGGCACCGACGGTGGTGCCTGCCCAACCGACCGCACCGCCCACGGATCAAGAGCATCCCGGAAAATCTGGCGACCCGCACGGTCGCGGCCGCGGTAAGAACCACAAACATCCGTGAGCGAGACCAGCGACGGCAGTGTTGAACCAACGCGGGACCTGCCGGGCGCGGACCCAGTCCAGTCCGCTTTCCAGACGGCGGTCGACCTTCTGGAGTCGGAACGGTGCAGCCTTTTGCTGCGTGAGCATGGTGAACCCCACCTGATCGTGGCTTGCCATGTAGGGATGCCCGAGCCCCTGGTGCCGACGATACGAGTTCAGAAAGGCGAGGGTATCGCAGGAACCGTGTACCAGACAGGGCATTCACTGCTCGGCAGAATCGCCGGCCGCACTTTCGTGTCCGTTCCGATCTCGACGTCCAGAGGTGTCGAAGGCGTGCTAAATGCAACCAACCGGCGTGGAGGAAGAGAATACTCGACCTTCGAGCTGGAGATCGCCGTGAAGGCGGCGGCTCACATTGGCACCCTGCTCGACTACGAGCGCACCGCCGCCCGCGACCCAATTTCGGGGCTGCCAAATAGACAGACTTTCGAGGAGGCGCTCGAGCGGGAGGTGGCTAGAGCCGAGCGCAATCGCACGGCCATGGCACTCATGTTTCTCGATCTCGACAACCTCAAGGCAATGAATGACAGATACGGACATGAGCGAGGAGACGCGGCCATTAGGGCTATCGGAACCATCGTGCAGAGAGCACTCAGACCATACGATTTTGCTTGCCGCTTCGGCGGAGACGAGTTTGTACTGCTGCTTACAGGTACGGCGGAGGCAGAGACCAAGGCGGCTGTCACCGCGATCAGCGCACGTCTGTCCGATGGCGCGGCTCAGGAGTCACGGGAGTTCCCGTTTCCTCTTGCGATTAGTGTCGGGGCGTCGTACTGGCCTGGGGACGGGAAGACGGGCCGGGATCTTTTGGCGGTGGCCGATGCGCGCATGTACGAACACAAACGCGGAAAGAAATCGTTCTCACAGCGATAGGTCAGAACCAGCCCTTCCACTTGAAGTATCCGAGGGTCAGGCCGATCGTCAACAGCTCCGTGCCCAGGCCCCAGCCGATGAAGGCGTCGGTGCCCCCGATGTGACCGACAAGAAAGGCGAAATTCTGGCCAAAAAAGCCGGTAACGAAGGTCAGCGGCAGGAATATGGTAGCGATGACCGTCAACTGCTTCGAGACATCATTTTGGCGATTTGCCACGACCGACAGATGGATCTCAAGAGCGCTGTTTACGAGGTCTCGGAGCGTGTCGAGCTGGTCGATTACCAGGACGGCGTGATCGTAGACGTCACGGAAGTACGCGAGATCTTCGCGGCCGACGAGCTCCAGATCCTGACGGATGATCGGGTTGAGGATGTCACGCATGGGCAGCACCGCCCAGCGAAATCGTTGGGCATCCTTCTTCATTCCGAACACGCGCGGTAGCACTTCTGCATCTTGTGAGCGTCCCGCAAACAGAGCCTCCTCGAGCTCGTCAACGCGATCTTGAAAGGTCTGGGACACAGGTAGGTAGCCGTCCACCACCGTATCGAGGATCGTGTAGAGCAGAAAGCCGGCGCCACGCTTAAGCTCTTCCGGATGCGCATGCCATCGCTTCTCGATCTCTTCCAATCCGTACACCGGACTGTGCCGTACAGTGACCAAGAAGTTCGTCCCCGCGAAGATTGCTATCTCGTGAAAGATAATGTTGTCCTCACTGAGCGTCGTCCCTTGAACGACGAGAAACCAGTAGGAATCGTAGCTCTCGATCTTTGGCCGCTCGTGAGCGTGCATGGCGTCTTCCACAGCGAGCGGGTGGAGATCGAACTCGGCCTGCAGCAGCTTGAGGTCGTTCGGCCCTGGATCCACGACATCCAGCCAGACGAGCGAGCCTTCCTCTTTCAGAACCTCGCTTATCTCTGAGAGGTGGGCGACTCCGTGCGACGATTGGCCGTTGCGATACACCTTGCAGGTTGGCAGGACGGAGCGCTTCTCTTCGGTTTGCCGCTCCAGATCACCGGGCGCCAGAACGGAGCTAGCCACGGCTAGTGCTCGCGTGCGGAAGATTCAGTCCCATGGGCAAGTGTACGTCTGCCTTGGGAAACGGAGGGACTGTCTGACCTTCTGCTGATTGGATTCGAGGTCGCAGAGTATATGCTAGTCGCACCGACCTTGGAGGCGAGCGAATGACTGAGACTCCGCCCGATGGCAGCTATGTCGCGGCACTCTGGGAGCATCCTCAGCTCTGCGTGGCTCTCTTCGGCGTGCAATACCTCACGGAAGAGGGTCGGCGATTGTATGAAGATTCCGGTATCGGCGACGAGATCGATCCGTCACTTCAGGGAGCTGAAGGACTGCTCCACAGCCGAGGCTTGATGACTGAGGAAGGTCCGGTCGTCATGCTCTACTGGCGCAGCTATGCGGATCTCGATAGGTACGCGCGTCTTCTGCCACATGGACGCTGGTGGAAATGGCTCGTCAGTCACAGTGATCAAGGCTTGGGTTTCTATCACGAGATCTATCAAGTGAAGGCCGCCGAGGCCGTTTTCGAGCCAGGGGCGAAACCGGTAGGGCCCGCGGCCTTTTCGTCATTACTGCCGGCGCAAGGTGAGGGACGGTCCAAGGAGCGAATGCGCCGTTTCAGCGAGGAAGCGGAAGTGGCCGAGTAGATATCGAAATCCGGTGACCTGGGGGTTCGGCCTTCCTGAGCCGGTGTGGTACATTCATGTCCATTCGGAGGCGTCGATGCTGGAAGCGCGTGGCGTCGTGAAGACGGTCCGCACGGTGAGTGCAACGGTCGAAGGCTACGGGCGCGAGATTCCGTTCGGCTGTGTGGGTGCGGGGTTGCTGAGCATTCTGCATTTCTTGCCTGGCCAGGCCATGGCTCCGCACCGGCATCTAGATTCGGACGAATACTTTTCGGCTCTGTCGGGCGATGCCGAGATGCTGGTGAACGGGGATTTCGTCGACCTGCCGCAAGGACACACCTTCCTACGAACCCGCGGGACGCTTCATGGTCTGAGGAACCCCGGGCCTGGGCTGCTTGTGGTGCAGAGCTTTCAAGCACCGTTGCCAAGCGACGATGCGACTCGCTGGGAGCACGTCGCCGAATGGAAGCCTCCCGCCGGCCGGCATTGTCCTCGTTGCTGGTGCGGCCAGATCGAGGAGGGCAGATGCCTGAATTGCTCCGGCATGTGCTCGCAAGCGGGTCTGGATGCGCACGAACGGCATTGCAGGTCAGCCGGACTCTTCGTACCGCGTGAAGAGATGTCGAACTGACCTGACTCCGCCCATATGGTGCTTCGCCAAGCAAAGGAGACGGAACGAGGTTGAAGACGCAACCTCGGCCCGCCCACGGACTCGTCTCTACCGGACTACGCGGAAGGTCTGGAAGTCCTTGGCGGATGTATGGTTCTTGAAGATCTGGAAGGTCACGACCGCCACACTCGAGTACTGACTGATGGTGTTGCGCGGGATGGCAAAGGACTTTGTCCAGCGACCTTTCGAATTCGTGTGGCCGTTGAAAGCCGTCTGCAATCCGGTGGCGAAGTACACGTGGACGACTATCCGCTGCGGCCCCGCGAAACCCGCTTGTGCAGTCAGAGTCTCCCGTGTGCCCATCCGGATGACGCCGTACTTTACGGAGGTCGACAAGAAAGAAGCGATGGCCGGTGGGGGTGGAATCGGAGTGTTAGTGGCGGTGGCCGTGGCAGTACTGGTGGCCGTGGCCGGCACTGGAGTGTTGGTCGGGGTTGCTGTCGCCGTTGCAGGTACGGGTGTGCCGGTCGCCGTGGCCACCGATGAAGCCGTCGGAAAGGGCGTCAATGTCGCCGTCGGCAGGGCGACCAGGGCAGCGACTCCGCTGCGTAGCTGACCCAGTCCATTGACGGCGCCGGTTATGCAGTAGGTGCTGGAAATTGCCATGACGTCACCGGTGATCGACGTGCCGTAGCTGATGGGAATGGTGGATGAGCCGAGGGTGACTGACCCCAAAGAGTTGGCGGTGCCGGCATGGTAGTCATGAAGCACGCCGCAAACGACAACATTCGTGGTGAAGTCTGTGGCCAGGAGAAACGACCCAGCGATGACGTTACCGGTGCTGACCGGAGCGATCATGCAGAAAGCCTGCCCCACCTGGATCGGTCCGGTCCCGGAGATCGTGCCTCCGGCAGGCAGCGTGTAAGAGTAGGTGGCTCCATTCAAGCTGAACGCGAGGGAGCCTGTCGTGGTTGCCGTCGGAGCAGTAAACGTGGTGACGGTACCGCATAGCTCGACAGGAACGATAGACGGCGTTGTGCTCGAGTTCGCTTGAGCCGCACCGGCCGTGATCTGCCCCAGTCCATTGACCGTGAGAGCCAGACAGATGTTGCTACTGATGCCGAACGTGCCCTGGAAAGAGGTTCCGAAGGCTATCGGATAGGTGTTCCCTCCGATCGTGATCAAGCCCAGGCTGGTCGTGGTCGATGGGGTCCACGCGTTTACTACACCGCAGGTCGTTGCCGACTGAGACACGTTCTGCTTGATGAACGCACTTATGATCTGGCCGGAAGCGTTTATGACGCCGGTGAGACACATGTCGGAACCAACGACGGACGGTCCTATGCCGACAAAAGAGAGGTTCGGCGGGATGCCGAGCGATGTGGTGACATTATTTTCTTTGAACGACATGGATCCGGCGGCGGACGCGGAGGAAGCCGTGTAATCGGTGACAATCCCGCAGATATTCACTACCTGCCCGGTGAACTGCTGCTGCGTCTGAGCGCGCGTGCTCGCCACCTGAGCTGCATTCTGAAGTAGCGCCGCCGCGAAAGCGATAACCGCGATCAACGAAAGAGCCAGCGGCCGGCGAATGAGGGCTGTACGCACTCTCTTCCTCCCCAAAAAGCTAGGTTTGTGGACCGGTTTTCAACTATTTCCAGCAATTATGGTCGCTGGCCAATCAAATTGACAATTTAGCGGCGGGAAGAGCGCTCATCCTGCTCAGAAATCCGCCCTATGGGGTCCTTAAAAGGAGGGAGGGCGAAACGGCATTACCGTTCCACCCCAGGTCAGAGTGAGCTTGCTAATTGAGTGTCGAAGCTATGACGCCAGTGGGCGAACCGCCGGCGCTATGGGGCGAGCCACCGGTGCGTCAACGCGCCGGAAGAGGCGACGGGCTTCGTCGCGAGTCAGTTCTCGATATGAGTCGATCTTGCCGCACACGAAACACTTACTGACGAGCATGTCCTCGAGGGGATACGACTCGTACACGAGCCTTCCGCCACACTTCTTGCAGTTGGGTCGGGTCACGGGAGCCTCCTAAGTTCGCCTCTAGTTGCTGACGCTTGGTCGCTCGATCTGTTCGCACCGTACCAGAGGTGAATTAGCCGGGAATTAGCTCTCTGGCGGTTTGTCAATGTTCACTAGTGTCACTCGGCCCGCAGGGCGCCTCGGCGCGCGGCCCGCTTGCCAAGCTGATAGGCATACCGAGCTTGCTGCCTGGACAGTCCAAATTCCTCCTGTATTCGAAGCCAAGAGGCGCCTTCGTCCCGCATCTCCACGACACGTCGGTTCCTGGCAAGGGCTTCGGTTTCGGCCTTGGGCTCTTCCTCCACGTCCACTCCCAGAGCATCTGGACCAGGGTAGCCGGTCGCTCGGCAATGACGTGGCATGAAAGATGCATAGAAATACGGCGATACGGCCCGATGGCAAGGAGGGGTCGATGGAGATGCGGAAGCCTGGGGGTTAGGAATGGCAAAGACGACTGTCGAGCTGCCTGAAACCCTTCACCGGAAACTGCGAGTGAAAGCGGCCCTGGAGAACAGAAGTATGAACGAGATTGTGCTGACCGCACTGAACGGGTACTTGGACAATTTTCGGCTCTCTCAGGACCTGCCCGAAGTCGAAACGGTTGCGGCAGGCGCGAGACAAAATCGCTCTAAGAAACACTAGGAGGAATGATCATGCCAGACGAACGAATCGTGCGAACCGACGACGCGGGCAGCGCAGCCGTCGGGGCGTCCACATTGATCCAGACCATCGTTTGGTCAGTTGTGGTGCTGGTGCTGCTTGGTGTTGGGCTGTACGCTCTGCACCTCTATCTGCACTGGTTCTAAGGGAGAAACCCGATGCCTGTCTACGAAGACCACACAACAACTGGGGGATCCAGCACCTCAATGATGCTGATGTTCCTTATCGGAGTTCTCATCATCGTGGTGGCCGTGGTGGTGATTCTGCACGGGATTCTGCATATCTTCTAAACGAAAGAGCCTGAAGCACAGCCTACAGAGGAACGGCAGGTCGTGACCGACCAGCCCGTCGAAACCGTTGACACCGTTCCGGCAACCGAGCAGCGCGTCGTTCAACAGCCGGCAACGGTGGTGGAGCAAGTGCCAAGCCGCGAACCGTGGTCCAGGACGATCCAGTTTGGAAACGCCTATGCCGCGAGCCAGATGATTCAAACCATTGTCTGGGAGGTGGTCGTGCTGGTTCTGCTGGTTCTGCTGGTCGTCGCGCTCTGGTCGCTCCACGTCTACGCGGGCTGGTTCTAGGACTCTTTCCGGCTACGCAAGCGAGGACTGCAAAGCGCGGCGCGTGAGGACTCTGGCTAGATGTCTTTTGTACTCGCTTGAGGCATTCAGCTCGGGTTGCGGGTCGATGTTCTCACTGGCCAGCTGCGAGACGTCCTCGAGACGGAGGTCGTCGACCGGGACGCCGTGTAGTGCATTTTCAACTGCCGTCGCTCTGACAGGTGTTGGGCCAACATTTGTCAGGGCGACGCGCGCGTCGCCGATCTTGCCGCCGGCTATCGACAGGCTTACCGCTGCGCCCACGATCGCCCAGTCGATTTGTCGGCGTCTGAACTTTTCGTAGCTGCCGGCCGCGCCCTCTTGGCGTCTGAGTCGAATCTCGGTCAGAATCTCATCCGGCTCCAGAGCACTCGTGAAAATATCGACGAAGAAGTCTGAGATGTCTATCTCTCGCTGACCATGGGGCCCTTGAACGAGGACGCTGCCTCCCAGAGCGGAGACCACTGCCGGCATGTCTCCAGCCGGATCCGCGTGAGCCAGAGCTCCACCCAGCGTGCCCCTATTGCGAACCTGCATGTCGCCGACTAAAGAGACGGCTTGCGCCAGCATCGGGATAACACGCCTGATGGTCTCCGAGTGCTCGACGGCTGCATACGTCGTCATGGCTCCGATTGACACCTGGCCGTCCTCTTCACGTATGTACCGGAGACTGTCCACGGTGCCGAGATCGACCAGAACGGCCGGAGCAGCCAGACGAAGCTTCATCAGGGGCAGAAGACTGTGACCGCCTGCCAGAATCTTGGCCTCATCGCCGTGTTCCGTCAGCAGCGACAGGGCCTCTTCGACAGAGGTGGGAGCCACGTACTCGAAGGAGACGGGAATCACCGCACACCCCCCGATCTCATCGACTCCGCAGCAGCCAGTACCGAGGTGATGATGTTGTGATAACCCGTGCAGCGGCACAGATTGCCTTCAAGCCCATGCCGAACGTCTTCGATCGTAGGGGTAGAGTTCTCATCGAGCAATGCGGCCCCTGCCATGATCATTCCCGGGGTGCAGTAGCCGCACTGCAAGCCATGATTATTCCAGAATGCCTCCTGCAATGGGTGCAGCGAGTCACCCGATGCCAAGCCCTCGATAGTTCGTATGTCATGTCCATTCGCTTGTGCAGCCAACACGGTGCAAGACTTCACCGCCTTGCCGTCCAGGTGAACGGTGCAAGCACCACATGTCGATGTGTCGCAGCCCACGTGCGTACCGGTCAGCCGCAAGGTCTCGCGCAAGAAATAGACAAGCAGAGTTCGTGGCTCGATCTCGGCATGGTGAGACGCGCCGTTCACGACCACAGTGATGGGAATCGGCATGGAGCGTTGACCTTTCCGGCCGAACGACGGCCAACGAGTCTCAGTCCTCGGTGATATTGGACCTCATCACATGTTGGCTGAAAGATCGCCTTTCGTGCACATGCTTCTACGCACGGGTCGCGGCGCGGACGCACGACAGAGCGGTGCTTGCCGGCCCACGACGCAGCGCTTACGCTTGCAGGAGAGAGGTAACGATGTCCGAAGAAGAGCGGGAACAGAGCCGCGATGGCGGGGAAACGGAGCCGGAGAAAGAGCCCGGCGAGATTCTCGACGATGCCTCAATCAGCGGGTCCGACGCGCAAGAAGAGTCTGGGACTGTCGAAGGCCAGATCCCGGGTATGCAGAGTCGGATAGAGAAGCCGGGAGAGACGAACGCGAGTCAGCGTAAGAGCTGAAGGAAGGTGCGTCAGCGTCGCGTCGGCCACAGTACGACAAGTAGGGCAAGCCGTTCTCTCAACAGTCTCGCGGCAAGGCAGATGTATCCGGTTGGGTCGTCCTGAGCTCTCGGAGCCGCTTTGATGAGTGTCTTAGCCGGCGACCCAAGGAGCAGCCTTAGGACGATCGAGGCCAGCGAAAAGGGCGCCCGTGTTCTCCGATAGAAACTCGCGTATTGTTTCGCCAACAAGCGCTCATCGGCCAATATCTGCCGCCAACGGTCGACGGTAATGGGCCGGGCGGGTACCGCCTGATGAACGACGAGCGCGGCATGCTCCCAGCCGATCGGGCCGTGTGACAGCACGCGGGCCCCCAGCGCCGTGTCCTCGAACCACGCTTCAAATCGTGTGTCAAACCCTCCGGCCCGTCGGACGGCCTCGGACCGGTAAGCAATGTTGCAGGTCTGGAAGAGAGAGTTAGGTGCGGAGACTTCGACCGTGTGCCATCCGAGCGGGCCGGGACCGGCTTCCGTACGGCCCTGCACCCCATGCCAGTTTGGATGCACCTGAAAGGACCGCACGACCCGACACAGCCATTGCCGATCTGGGAGACAATCGTCATCGGTGAAAGCCACGACCTCGCCGGAAGCTAGGTCGACCGCTGCTTGTCGGGCAGCACCCAGGGAGAGACCCGGCACGTCGATCACCCGGCTCGCCCCTGCCTCGCCGGTCGAAAGGGCGCTGCCGCTCCCATTGTCGGCAACGATCACCTCGCGAGGAGCATAGCTCTGCGCGGCTAGCGCGGCTAGAGTCTGTTCCAAAAGGGCAGGGCGATCTTTGGTCAGGACTATGACACTGATGAGCGGATCTTGGCTCAAGGGAGGGAGCGGTTCACGCGCCTCAGTGGACGGCGGGCGCCAGAACTCGCGCATCGCACTCAGCATCGCGACCTTTTCCTTGAACATCGGCGCCATGCCATGTGCATACTCGCGTGGGTGCCGTACCGCGAAGCGGGCGTGGACTAAAGACTGCTTGAGCAGCGGTCTGAGGACCCACAGCAAGAGCGGGAGTAGGCGGCCGGGAACCGGGAGGGCTTTCTCTCCGAGCTGCCTCAGCTCACGCCGGTACACCTCGTCGGCGCGAAAGCGATCGAGCCACGCGGAGCGCGAGCGCCACTCTCGAGGCCTTGGTGGATGATGTACGACCGCATCAGGCGCAAACGCGATCGCTCCGGCACCGCGAGCATGTAATCCGAAGATATTGTCGGCATACCAGGGAAGGTCTCGGAAGCCGCCCTGCCGCTCCAGCTCATCGCGCCGATAAAGGATGTTGGCCGTGCGATATGGCGGGCCTGCCGATGTCTGTTGGATCTGATGTGTGAATGGAGTGATCTCGCCGGGGGAGGCAAGCGTCTTCCCCTGTACTGCAACGATCTGCCGGCTCGACAATGACTCGACAAGCGAGGATAGCCAGCGCGTATCCGG